>JBDKSB010000012.1:321733-643467 GCA_039683095.1 Acidobacteriota bacterium
GAGCCAGGCGTTCTCCCGCGGCGGCTGGTAGAAGTGCCCGTGGATGCAGATGAAGCGGTTCATGGCCCGGCCTTCTTGAACAGGATCACGCCGAGCGGCGGCAGGGTCAGGCGCAGGGAATAGGGCCGGCCGTGGGCCGGCTTGGGCTCGGCCTCGACGGCGCCGAGGTTGCCCAGGCCCGTCCCGCCGTAATCCCTGGCGTCGCTGTTCAGGATCTCCCGCCACGTGCCGCCGGAGGGGACGCCGACGCGGTAGCCGCCGCGGGCCACGGGCGTGAAGTTGCAGACGACCAGGATGACGTCGGAGGTCGTCCGGCCCTTGCGCAGGTAGCTGACGACGCTGTGGGCGACGTCGTTGAAATCGACCCACTCGAACCCGGCCGGATCGACGTCGAGCTCGTGCAGGGCCGGCTCGCGGCGGTAGGCCTCGTTGAGGTCCCTGACCCAGCGCTGGACGTGGCGGTGCGTCTCGAAGTCGAGGGCGTTCCACTCCAGGCTGCCGTCATGCGTCCATTCCCGCCACTGGGCGAACTCGCCGCCCATGAACAGGAGCTTCTTGCCGGGGTGGGTGTACATGTAGCCGAAGAGGGCCCGGAGGTTGTCGTACCTCTCCATCTCCAGGCCGGGCATCTTGCCGACGAGCGAGCCCTTGCCGTGGACGACCTCGTCGTGCGACAGGGGCAGGACGAAGTTCTCCGTGTAGGCGTACCACATGCTGAAGGTCAGGTCCTTGTGGTTGTACTTGCGGAAGAGCGGGTCCTGGGAGAAGTAACCAAGCATGTCGTGCATCCAGCCCATCTTCCACTTGAGGCCGAAGCCCAGGCCGCCGAGGCCGACCGGCTTGGTGACCATGGGCCAGGCCGTCGATTCCTCGGCGGTCGTCTGGATGCCGGGGAAGGCGCCGTAGGCGGCCTCGTTGAGGCGCTTGATGAAGCTCACGGCCTCGAGGTTCTCCCGGCCGCCGTAGCGGTTGGGGACCCACTCCCCCGGCTTCCGCGAGTAGTCGAGGTAGAGCATCGAAGCCACGGCGTCGATGCGCAGCCCGTCGGCGTGGTAGCGGTCGAGCCAGAAGAGGGCCGAGCTGATGAGGAAGTCGCGGACCTCGTTGCGGCCGTAGTTGAAGATGGCGCTCTTCCAGTCGGGATGGAAGCCCCGGCGCGGGTCCTGGTGCTCGTAGAGGCAGGTGCCGTCGAAGCGGGCCAGGCCGTGCCCGTCGATGGCGAAGTGCGAGGGCACCCAGTCGAGGATGACGCCGATGCCGCGGCCGTGGAGCGTATCGACGAGGAACATGAAGTCCTGCGGCGTGCCGTAGCGGCTGGTCGGCGCGAAGTAGCCGATCGTCTGGTAGCCCCACGAGCCGTAGAAGGGGTGCTCCATGATCGGCATGATCTCGACGTGGGTGAAGCCCATCTCCCGGACGTAGTCGGCCAGGAGCGGGGCCAGCTCCCGGTAGGTCAGGAAGCGGTTGCCCTCCTCCGGGACGCGCCGCCACGAGCCGAGATGGACCTCGTAGATCGAGACCGGGGCGTCCAGAGCGTCAGCCTTGGCCCGGCTGGCCATCCAGTCCTGGTCGGACCAGAGGTAATCGAGGTCCCAGACGATCGAGGCCGAGCGCGGCGGGGCCTCGGAGAAGAAGCCCAGGGGGTCGGCCTTTTCGGCCCGGGCGCCGCCGGCCTTGGAGGTGATGGCGTACTTGTAGAGTGAGCCGCGGCCGAGGCCGGGGATGAAGCCCTCCCAGATGCCGGAGCCGTCCCAGCGGCCGGCGAGCGGGTGGCTGGCCGGGTCCCAGCCGTTGAAGTCGCCGATGACCGAGACGCCGCCGGCGTTGGGGGCCCAGACGGAAAAGAGCGTGCCTTCGCGGCCGTCGACGACCAGGGTGTGGGCGCCGAGCTTGTCGTAGAGCTTGAAGTGGTTGCCTTCCTTGAAGAGATAGATGTCGGCGTCGGTGAGAAGCGACGGGCCGTGGACGATGTCCATGTTCGCCTCTCCGCTCACTCGTTCCTCCGCGGGGCGCTCGCGCTCACGGGACGCCGCGGGCTCAGGCGCCTTCCCTGCCCGCCTTGACGATCTTGGCCCACTCGTCGCGCAGGGTCACCGTCCGGTTGAAGACCGGGGCGCCGGGCCTGGAGTCGCGCCGGTCGGCGCAGAAGTAGCCCAGGCGCTCGAACTGCCAGCGGCTCTCGGGCCCAGCCGCGGCCAGGCCGGGCTCGAGCTTGGCCTCCTTGAGGACCTCGAGCGACGCGGGGTTGAGCGTGGACTTCCAGTCGACCCCCTCGGGGACCGAGGCCGGGTCGCGGACCGTGAACAGCGTGTCGTAGAGGCGGACTTCGGCGTCGACGGCGTGGCGGGCCGAGACCCAGTGGAGCGTGGCCTTGACCTTGCGGCCGTCGGGGGGATTGTCGCCGCCGCGGGTGGCCGGGTCGTAGGTGCAGCGGAGCTCGACCACGTTGCCGGCGGCGTCCTTGACCGCCTCCTGGCACCTGACGAAGTAGGCGTAGCGGAGGCGGACCTCCTTGCCGGGCGAGAGGCGGAAGAACTTGGAGGGCGGGTTCTCCATGAAGTCGTCCCGCTCGATCCAGAGCTCCCGGCAGAACGGGACCTGGCGCGCGCCGGCGGCCGGGTCCTCGGGGTTGTTGACGGCCTCGAACTCCTCGACCTGGTCCTCGGGGTAGTTGGTGATGACGACCTTGAGGGGCCGGAGGACGGCCATGGCCCGGGGGACGGTCTTGTTCAGGTGCTCGCGGACGCACATCTCGAGGAGAGGCAGGTCGACGATGCTGTTGTCCTTGGCCACGCCGATCGTCTCGCAGAAGGCGGCGATGGCCTCGGGCGAGAAGCCGCGGCGGCGGAAGCCGGAGATGGTCGGCATGCGCGGGTCGTCCCAGCCGCTGACGAGGCGCGACTCGACGAGCTCGAGCAGGCGGCGCTTGCTCAGGACGGTGTGGCTGAGGTTCAGCCGGGCGAACTCGATCTGCTGGGGATGGTGGACGCCGAGCTGGTCGAGGAACCAGTCGTAGAGCGGCCGGTGGACCTCGAATTCGAGGGTGCAGATGGAGTGGGTGATGCCCTCGATCGAGTCGCTCTGGCCGTGGGCCCAGTCGTAGGTCGGGTAGATGCACCAGTTGTCGCCGGTGCGGTAATGGTGCTCGCGGCGGATGCGGTACATGAGCGGGTCGCGCAGGAGCATGTTCGGCGAGGCCATGTCGATCTTGGCCCTGAGGGTGCGCGAGCCGTCGGGGAACTCGCCGGCCCGCATCCGGGCGAAGAGGTCGAGGTTCTCGGCGACGCCGCGGTCGCGGCAGGGCGACGGCCTGCCGGGGCGGTTGACCGTGCCGCGGTACTCGCGGACCTGTTCGACGGTCAGGTCGCAGACGTAGGCGACGCCCTTCTTTATGAGCTCGACGGCCCACTGGTAGAGCTGCTCATAGTAGCCGGAGGCGTAGTATTCGCGGTCCTGCCAGTCGAAGCCGAGCCAGCGGACGTCGTCCTTGATGGAGTTGACGTACTCCATGTCCTCGGTCTCGGGGTTGGTGTCGTCCATGCGCAGGTTGCAGAGGCCCTTGTAGTCGCGGGCCAGGCCGAAGTTCAGGTGGATGGACTTGGCATGGCCGATGTGGAGGTAGCCGTTGGGCTCCGGCGGGAAGCGAGTGTGGACCGTGGCGAAGCGGCCGGAGCGCAGCTGGCTGTCGATGATGTCCCGGACGAAGTTGGACTTGGGCCTGGGGGCGGGATTCGCGGCCGGGGCCGGTTCCAGCTTCGGGTTCGGGTTCGGGGTTTCTTCAGGCATTCGCGGCTCTCCTCATGCGGGCGACGACGCGCTCTCGGCCGAGGACTTCCATCATCTCGAACAGGCCGGCGCCCTTGGTCTTGCCGCTGACGGCCATGCGGGCCGGGTGGATGACCTGGCCGGCCTTGATGCCGCGCTCCTCGGCGAAGCGGCGGAAGACCTCCTCGATCGCGGCGTGGGAAAAATCGGTCAGGCCGGCCAGGCGGTCGGCCAGGGTCGTCAGGTACTCGCGGCTCTCGGGCGAGGCCAGGTGCTTGCGGCCCTCCTCGTCGACGGCGAAGTCCTCGCGGAAGAAGCAGTCGGTCTGGGCCGGGAACTCGCTCAGGGTCTTCAGGCGGACCTTGTAGAGGCCGAGGACCTTGGCCAGGTAAGCGTCGGAGACGCCGGCGGACGGGATGCCGGCGGCCTCGAGGCAGGGCTTGACCAGCGGGAGGAGGCGCTCGTCCGGGGACTTCATTATGTACTCGGCGTTGAGCCAGCGCAGCTTCTGGATGTCGAACTTGGCCTGGACATCGTTCATGGCCGAGATCTCGAAGAGCTTGACGGCCTCGGCCGGGGGCATGATCTCGCGGCCGTCCGGGGGCGTCCAGCCGAGGAAGATGAGGTAGTTGGCCAGGGCCTCGGGCAGGAAGCCCTCGCGCTTGTACTCCTCGACCGAGACGCCGCCGTGGCGCTTGGAGAGCTTGGCCCCGTCGGTGCCGAGGATGAGCGGCATGTGGCCGAAGCGGGGCGGGGTCAGGCCGAAGGCCTCGTAGAAGATGATCTGCTTGGGCGTGTTGCTGATGTGGTCGTCGCCGCGCAGGATGTGGGTGATGCCCAGGTGGGCGTCGTCGATGACGCAGCAGAAGTTGTAGGTCGGCGAGCCGTCGGACTTGATGATGACCTGGTCCTTGATCGTCTCCGACTCGACGGAGATGCGGCCGTGGATGAGGTCGTCGTAGGCGATGGTCCGGCCGGGGACGACCTTGAAGAGGACGGCCTCGCCGTCCCGGTAAGCTTTTCCGGCGGCGACGAGCTCCTCGGCCTTGGCCCGGTAGACGTCGAAGCGCTGGCTCTGGAAGAGGGGCTTCTCGTCCCAGTCGAGGCCGAGCCAGCGCAGGTCCTCGAGGATCTCGTCGAGGAAGCGGGCCTCGGAGCGCTTGAGGTCGGTGTCCTCGATGCGCAGGAGGAACTGGCCGCCGGTGTGGCGGGCGTAGAGCCAGTTGAAGAGGGCCGTCCGGGCGCTGCCGATGTGGAGGAAGCCCGTCGGGCTGGGGGCAAAGCGTACTCTAACCATGCGTATTTTATAGCACATAGGGGGTGGACCGGCAAGCCGCCCCCGCCCCCGGCTGTTGACCGCCTCGGCGGAATTGATGTATACCCCTTCCTTCGGAGGTGGCTCCCATGAGGATCAGGATCGTCGCCCGGCCCGTCCCGCGAATGTCCCCCGCCGTCATCGTCGTTCTCGCCGCGCTGGCCCTCACCGCCGCGCCCGCGCCGGCAGCCGACGTCGGACCGACCTACGCCATCCGCGGCTGCCAGATCGTTCCGGTCGCCGGTCCGACGATCGACAAGGGCGTGATCGTCATCCGCGACGGCCTGATCGAATCGCTCGGCCCCGCCGGGAAGGTCCGCATCCCGGATGACGCCGAGATCATCGAGGCCGAAGGGCTCAAGGCCTATCCGGGCCTGATCTCGGCCTTCTCGAGCCTGTTCCTGGAGCGCCCGGCCCGGAGCTCAGACCCGGAGATCCCCGTCGAGGGCGCGCCCCCGGCGGGCCCACAGGGGACCCGGGAGGACGGGTTCCCGCCGGGTCCGGGGCTCTTCGTCCTCGACCAGCTCAAGCCGGCCAGGGCCGCCGTCGAGAGTTTCCACCGGGCCGGCTTCACGACCGCCCTCGTCGCCCCGGAACGGGGCATCTTCGAGGGCCAGAGCGTCATCCTCGACCTCAACGGCGAGGCGCTCCCGCCGATGGTCATCCGCAACGGGGCGGCCCTGCACATCAACTTCACGACCGAGCGGGGCGGCTACCCGTCGAGCCTCATGGGCACGATCGCCCACATCCGCCAGAGCTTCATCGACGCCGAGTATTACGCCGCCCGGCAGGCCCAGTATGCCAAGGGCGCCGCTGGGCTCAAAAGACCGGCCTACGACCCCAGGCTCGAGGCCCTGGTCCCCTTCGTCCGCGACCGCCGGCCCGTCGTCTTCCAGTGCAACAACGTCGAGGACATCAAGCGAGCCCTGAAGATCATCGCCGAGTTCAAGCTCAACGCCCTGCTGGCCGGGGCCAACGAGGCCTGGCGCGCCGCCGACGTCCTTAGGAAGTGTCCCGTTCCGCTCCTCGTCGGGCTCGATTTCCGGCCGCCGGCGACGAGCCGGTACGCGACCCAGGGCGAGGAGCTGCGGAAAAAAGCCGAGTCCGGGATCTACCCCGCCAACGCCGCCGAGCTGGCCAAGGCCGGCCTCCTCTTCGCCCTCGTCTCTGGCGCGAACCCCGACGGGGCGGCCGTCCTCAAGGCCGTCCGCGCCGCGATCGGGGCGGGCCTCGCGGAGGACGCCGCCCTGCGGGCTCTGACGGTCCAGCCGGCCCGCTTCCTCGGCCTCGACCAGGCCCTGGGCACGCTCGAGCCGGGCAAGATCGCCAATGTCGTCCTGGTCCGGGGCGGCCTCTTCGACGAGAAGGCGCGCGTCGTTCGGGTCTTCGTGGACGGCGTCCGGTTCGAGTACGAAACCGAGGAGGCCTCCAAGTGAAGAACCTCGCCCTCACCCTCCCCCGCATCGCCGCGCTCCTGTCCCTGGCCGGGTTCGTCGTCGCCCTCGGGCCCCGTCCGGCCGCGGCCGACGGCGGCGACATTCTGATCAAGAACGGCACCATCCTGACCGTGACCAAGGGCGCCATCGCCAGGGGCGACATCCTCGTCGTCGGCGGCGTCATCAAGGCGATCGGCGCGGACCTGGCCGCCCCGCCCGGCGTCCGCATCGTCGACGCGGCCGGACGGTTCGTCGTCCCCGGCCTGATCGACTCGCACACCCACATCGCCGTGGCCGGCACGAACGAAGGGTCCGAGGCCATCACCCCCGAGGCCGACGTCGGCGCGGTCGTCAACGCCGACGACGCGTCCATCCTGACGGCCCTGAGCGGCGGCGTCACCATGGTCCACACGATGCACGGCAGCGCCAACCCCATCGGCGGGCCGAACGTCGTCCTAAAGATGAAATGGGGGCGTCCGTCCGAGGAGCTCGTGGTCGCGGAGGCGCTGCCGACGCTCAAATTCGCCCTGGGCGAGAACGTCAAGCAGGCCAACCGCGCCGTCGCGGCGGGCCAGGAGCGGCGCTATCCGGCCACCCGCATGGGCGCCAACGCCGTCATCCGGCGCGAGCTCGAGAAGGCCCGGAACTACATGGCCCGGTGGGACCGGTACAAAAAGGCTGCGGCGGCCAAGAACCCGCCGCGGACGCTCGTCCCGCCGAAAAAGGACCTGCGCCTGGAGGTCCTGGCCGAGCTGCTCCGCGGCGAGCGGGTGGCCCGCTGCCACAGCTACCAGGCCACCGAGACGCTCGAGTTCATGGGGCTGGCCCGGGAATTCGGGTTCAAGATCCAGTGCTTCGAGCACTGCTGGGAGGGCTACAAGATCGCCGGCGAGATCGCGGCCGCCGGGATCGGCATTTCGGGCTTCGCCGACAGCTGGGCCTACAAGATGGAGGCCGCCGAGGGCATCGCCGAGATGGCCGGCTACTGCGCCAAAAAGGGCGTCCTCGTCTCGATCAACTCCGACAGTGGCGAGCGCATCCGCCGGCTCTTCAACGACGCCGCCAAGACCATGAAGTACGGCGGCCTGTCCGAGGACGAGGCCTTGAAGCTGGTGACCATCAACCCGGCCGTCCAGCTCGGCGTCGACCGGATCGTCGGCAGCCTCGAGGTCGGCAAGCAGGGCGACGTCGCGGTCTTCTCCGGGCACCCGCTGAGCGCCTACGCCCGCTGCGACATGACCATCATCGAGGGCCGGGTCTATTTCGACCGGGAAGCCCTGGTCCGGGAGCGGGAAGCGGCGGCCCCGCCGACCGCGGCGCCCCGTGAAGCGGGAGGCCTCCAATGACCCGCCGGGCTATCGTCGCCGCCGTCATCGTCGCCATGGCCGGGCCGCTCCTCGCGGCCCGGGAACCGGGGCCGGCCCGGGCGCAGGCCGCGCCCGACAAGGTCCTGGCCATCGTCAACGCCCGGATCGTGCCCGTCGTCGGGCCCGAGATCCCGAAAGGCGCGATCGTCGTCCGGAACGGGCGCATCGAGGCGGTCGGTGCCGAAGCCGCCGTGCCCGCCGGGGCCGAGGTCGTCGACGCGGCGGGCCTGCGGGCCTACCCCGGGATGATCGACGGCTGTTCGTCCCTCGGGCTGGTCGAGATCAGCGGCGTCGCGGCCACGGTGGACAACCGGGAGACCGGCCGGATCAACCCGCAGGTCCGGGCGCTCGAGGCCGTCCGCTACGACTCGATGCACATCCCCATCGCCCGGTCCAACGGCATCACGGCCGCCGTCGTGGCCCCCTCGGGCGGGCTCATCGCCGGCGTGAGCTGCCTGCTGCGGCTGGACGGCTGGACCCATCGCCAGATGGCCGTCGAGCCGGCCGCGGCCATGCAGATCGAGCTGCCGGAGCTGCGCGCCGCCCGCGGCGCGTTCGCCGGGCGGCGGGGCGGCCAGCCTCCGGCCGACGGCCCCGCGCTCCTGAAGGAGCTCCGGCGGCTCTTCGGGGAGGCCCGGGCCTACGAGAAGCGCCGGGACGCGGCGGCCGGAAACGGGCTGCTGGCCCTGCCCGAGTTCAACGAGACCTGCGAGGCCCTCCTGCCCCTGCTCAAGGGCCGGATGCCGGCCATGATCGCCGTCCACGGCGAGCGGGACATCCGGGCGGCCATCGCCTTCGTCCGCGACGAGAACATCAGGGCCGTCTTCTACGGCGCCGAACAGGGCTTCAAGGTCGCCCGCGAGATCGCCAAGGCCGGGATCCCGGTCATCCTGGGCTCGCTCTACGACCTGCCGCCCGTCTGGGAGGACGGCTACGACGCCCTGTACCGCAATCCCGGGATCCTGGCCGCGGCCGGGGTCAAGATCGCCTTTTCGTCGTCGAGCGCCAGCCTGGCCAAGGACCTGCCCTACCACGCCGCCAAGGCGGCCGCCTTCGGCCTGGACCGGGCCGAGGCCCTGAGGGCCGTGACCATCAACACAGCCGAGATCCTGGGCGTCGCGGACACGATGGGCAGCCTGGAGAAAGGCAAGGCGGCCAACATCGTCCTGGCCGACGACGACATCCTGGAGATGCGGACCAACGTCCGAAAGGTCTACATCGACGGCCGGGAGGTCGATCTCTCCAACCGCTACACGGAGCTTCTGGACAAGTTCAGGAGATAGGGGGCAGCCATGAGAAACCGGCGCACGGCGTCATTCCTGGCGGCGCTCGTCATCCTGGGCCTGGCCGCCGGCCCGGCCCCCGGCGCGCCCGCCAAACCCAGGATCGCCAGGGAGAAGCAGGCCGTCCTCGACTGGCTGGCCCGGCCCGAGGCGGTCGAGAAGTTCGGCCGCATCTCGGACGCCATCTGGCGGTACGCCGAGCTCGGCCTGCAGGAGTTCGACTCGGCCAAGCTCCTGGCCGACACGCTCGAGGCGGCCGGCTTCACGGTCGAGCGCGGCCTGGCCGGGATGCCGACCTGCTTCGTGGCCACGTACGGCTCGGGCCATCCGGTCATCGGCCTTCTCGGCGAGTTCGACGCCCTGCCGGGGCTCTCGCAGCAGGCCCGCGTCCCGAACAAGGCCCCGGTCGTCGAGGGCGCGCCCGGCCACGGCTGCGGCCACAACGCCATGGGCACGGCGGCGGCCGCGGCGGCCATCGCCGTCAGGGAGGTCATGGCCGCTTACGGGCTCAAGGGCACGATCAAGGTCTTCGGCTCGCCGGCCGAGGAGATCGTAGCCAGCCGGCCGTACATGATCCGGGCCGGGCTGTTCGAGGGCGTCGACGCCGTCATCGACAACCACAGCTCGAGCGGCTTCGGCACCGGGTACGGCGTCGACGGCAACGCCCTGTTCTCGACCATCTTCAGTTTCAAGGGCAAGACGGCCCACGCCGCCGGCGCCCCCTGGGTCGGGCGCAGCGCCCTGGACGCCGTCGAGATCATGAACGTCGCCGCGAACTACCTCCGCGAGCACCTGCCGCTGACCGAGCGCCTGCACTACGTCATCCTGGAGGGCGGCCAGGCGCCGAACGTCGTCCCCGACCGGGCCAGCGTCTGGTACTACGTCCGCAACACCGACGAGCGGCTCGAGGACATGTACAAGCGGGTCGTCGACTGCGCCAAGGCCGGGGCCCTGGCCAGCGGCACCGAGATCGACTCGATGCGGGTCGTCAGTGCCGTCCACCAGCGCCACGCCAACAAGGCCGCGGCCGAGCTCTTCCAGAAGAACATCGAGCTCGTCGGCATGCCGGTCTGGAGCGACGAGGAGCAGGCCTTCGCCAAGGCCCTGCAGAAGGAGATCGGGGCCAAGCAGGCGGGCCTGCCGGTCAAGGTGGACAAGCTGGAGGCCCCAGTGACAGGCCGCGAGTTCGTCGGCGGCGGCTCGTCCGACGTCGGCGACGTCACGCTCATCGCGCCAACGGCCACCGTTGCCTTCCCCGGCGGGGTGCCGGGGGCCATCGGCCACCATTGGTCCAACGTCGCCGGCTGGCACGGCTCGACGGCCTGGAAGGGCCTGAACGCCGGGGCCAAGGCCATCGCCGCCTCGGCCGTCGATCTGTTGACCGAGCCGGACGAGCTGGCCAAGCTGCGGAAAGAGTTCGAGGACTACGCCAGGACGCATCCCTACAAGCCGTTCCTGCCGGCCGACGCCGTCCCGCCCAACGACCTCAACAAGGAACTGATGGACCGGTACCGCGTCCTGCTGGAAAAGGCTTTCGCGAAATAGGGCCGGACAGGGTCAACCCGCCGGATCGCGGCCGTCCGCTCGAGGCCGGAAAAACGGGGACGTTTCTATTTTTTAAAAAATGATCATTTAAAAAACCAGAAACGTCCCCATTTTATAAATTATTGATAATCCGGTGTGAGGCCCATGTTGTAGAACATGAAGGACCACTGGTCGGTCAGGTCGTCGATGGCCTTGCTCAGGTTGCTCGAACCGTGGCCGGAGCGCGTCTCGATGCGGATCACCACCGGCTTGGCGCAGGACTGGTCCGCCTGCAGCGTGGCCGCGAACTTGAACGAGTGCGCCGGCACGACCCGGTCGTCGTGGTCGGCCGTCGTCACCATGGTGGCCGGGTAGCAGGCGCCGGGCTTGAGGTTGTGGAGCGGCGAGTAGGCGTAGAGATAGGGGAAGTCCCCGGCGTTGTCGCTCGAGCCGTACTCGACGGCCCAGCCCCAGCCGACCGTGAACTTGTGGTAGCGGAGCATGTCCATGACCCCGACGGCCGGGAAGGCGACCCCGAAGAGATCCGGCCGCTGGGCCATGACGGCCCCGACGAGCAGCCCGCCGTTCGAGCCGCCGGCGATGGCCAGCCGGTCCCTGCTCGTGTACTTCTCCTTGACCAGGTACTCGGCCGCGGCGATGAAGTCGTCGAAGACGTTCTGCTTCTTGCCGAACATGCCGGCCTTGTGCCAGGCCTCGCCGTATTCGCCGCCGCCGCGCAGGTTGGCCATGGCGTAGACGCCGCCGTTCTCGAGCAGGATGATGTTGCCGGCGCTGAAGGTCGGCGTCAGGCTGATGTTGAACCCGCCGTAGGCGTAGAGAAAGGTCGGGTTCCGGCCGTCGAGCTTCAGGCCCTTCTTGTGGACGATGAACATGGGCACCTTCGTCCCGTCCTTGCTGGGGTAGAAGACCTGCTTGGTCTCGTAGGCCGCCGGGTCGAACTTGACCTCGCTCGTGCGGAAGACCTCCGAGGCGCCCGTGGCCGGGTCGAACCTGTAGATCGCGGGCGGATAGGTGAACGAGGTGAAGGCGTAGAACAGGACCTTCTCGTCGCGCTTGCCGCCGAAGCCGCCCGCCGTGCCCAGGGCCGGGAGCGCGATCTCGCGGACGAGCGTCCCGTCGAGCTTGTGCTGGAAGATCCTGGTGTTGGCGTCCTTGAGGTAGTCGCAGAACATGTAGCCGCCGGCCGTCCCGGCCCCGCTCAGGACCTCGGGCTTCTCGGGGATGACCGTCCGCCAGTCCTCCTTGGCCGGGCGGGCCGGATCGATGGACACGACGCGGAAGTTCGGCGCGTCCTCGTTGGTGTAGACCAGGATCCGGCCGTCGACGACCTCGATGGGCGCGCTGTCGTAGGCGAAGCCCTTGACCAGCAGCGTGAACGGCGCGTTCTTCCCGGCCAGGTCGCGGACCCAGATCTCGGAGCCGCTCGTGCCCTCCGAAAGCGACAGGAACAGCCACTTCTCGTCCTCGGTCGTCCCGGCGCCGACGTAGCGCAGGGGATGTTCCTTGTCCTCCCAGACGAGGACGTCCTTCTCCTGCGGGTCGCCGAGCTTGTGGTAGAAGACCTTCTGGAACTCGTTCTTGGCCACCAGCTCCTGGCCCGGGGCGGGCTTGTCGTACCCGCTGTAGTAGAAGCCGTCGCCCTGCCAGGCGGCGCCCGAGAACTTGTTCCACAGGATCCGGTCGGGCAGCTCCCGCCTGGTGGCGACCTCCATGACCCGGATCTCGGACCAGTCGGAGCCGGCCTCGCCCCGGCTGATGGCGACGTACTTGTCGTTCATCGAGGGCCCGAGGATGCCGACGCGGACCGTGCCGTCGGGCGAGAGCGCGTTGGGGTCGATGAAGACCTCGGGCGCGCCGTCCAGGCCCTTCTGGATGTAATAGACCGACTGGTTCTGCAGCCCGTCGTTCTTGGTGTAGAAGTAGTAATCGCCGACCCGGAACGGCGACGAGTAGCGCGGGTAGTTGAAGATCTCGGTCAGCCTGGCCTTGATCTTGGGCCGGTAGGGGATGCCGTCGAGGTAGCCGAAGGTCACCGCGTTCTGGTCCTGGACCCAGGCCTTGACCTCCTCGGCGTTGTCATCCTCGAGCCAGCGGTAGGGGTCGGCCACCTTGGTCCCGAAGTAATCGTCGACCTGGTCGACCTTCCTCGTGGCCGGGTAGGTCAGCCTGGACGCTTCTTTCTGACACGCCGCGAAGGCCAGGATCATGGCGAACATGATTAGCATCAGCATGGCTTTTTTCATTTTCCCTCCCCGGAGATTACACGTCCGCTTATACCATATCGGGGCCGGGAATATAAAGGGTTTCCGGGAGGCCCCGTGCTTCGGCTGAGCCCGGGCTATCGCCTCCGGCACGGGGAAAAAGCGCTCGGGAATTCCGGGACATGACCCTTTTCTCTTGAAAAGGGATCGTGTCCCGCGAATTCCTCATGTCCCGCTTTTTCTACAGGCGGGAAAATAGGAAATAGGTATCGTGTCCCCCATTTTATGGACGTCAGCTCTTGCCGAAATCGACGTCGTCGGGGAGCTCGTTGACGTCAGCGGCGCCTTCGTAGGGAAAATGCGAGGCCAACAGCCGGCCCGCCTCGCCGATGGCCTCGACCAGGCCCTCGGTGAACTCGCCCTTGCGGAAGCGGGCCGACATCACCCCGGCCAGGCTGTCCCAGAAGTCCTGGCCGGCCTTGGCGTGGATGCCCTCGTCGCCGAGGACGACGAACTTCTTCCGGGCCGGGACGATGAAGAACATGACGCCGTTGCGGTCCTTGGTGGCGGTCATGCCCAGGCGGGCGAAGGCCTGCTCGGCCGCGTGCCGGACGGAGCCCCAGAAGAACCAGGCCACGGAGACCCGGATCTCGCCAGAGGTCTGGCGCTCGGCCGCGGCGATGGCCGCCTTGATCCGTTCGGCATCGATCGTTTTCATGAGCTTGCGCCGGCTGTTCACGGTCATCGCGAGTTCTCCTCCCGCTTTCCGGCTACCAGCCGCCCGAGGCGCCGCCGCCGCCCGACCGTCCGCCGCCGCCGCCGAAGCCGCCTCCCCCGCCTCCGCCCCAGCCCCCGCCGCCGCGGCCGCCCCGGCCTCCCCCGCCCAAGAAGCTGAGGAGCAGCCAGAACGCGAGCGACGGGTTGGTGATGAATATGATGGCGACGATGATGAAGATGATGAGGCCGAAGACGGTCTTGGCCTTCGATTCTATGCGGCTGCGCGGCTCCCCGCCCGCGGCGTTCTCGTCGCCGCCGATGTAGCCGATCAGCGCGGTGACGGCCGCGTCCACGGCCTCGTCGGGCCGGCCGGCCCGGATGCCCGGCGCGAGGATGTTGTTGATGACCCGGTAGGCGTAGACGTCGGGGACCTTGTCCTCGAGGCCGTAGCCGACCTCGATGCGGATCTTGCGGTCGCCGGCCAGGATGAACAGGACGAGCCCGTCATCGAGGCCCTTGCGGCCGACCTTCCAGGCAGCGAACGTCCGGACCGCCCAGTCCTCGAGGACCTCGTTTGGCCCGATGGTCCGGCCGATCCAGACGAGCAGCTGATGGCCGGTCTGGCGCTCGTAATTTTCCAGGCGCGCGTCCAGGGCCTCGACGGCCTGCGGCGACAGGAACGCGGCCTCGTCGGTGGCCCAACGGCCGGGGGCCGGCGGGATGCCGCCCCGGTTCTGGCCGGCCACCGCCGCGGCGCGCGCCGGCCCAAGCGTCCCGGCCAGGGCGAAGGCCAGCGCCAGGGCCAGGATGACGAGCGGGAGCCGAAGCCGTCGGGTTCTCACGATCGGATCGTTTGGGTCGGGCCGGGTCGCCTAGAACTTGACCTGGGGGGCCTTCTCGGCGCCCGCCTGGGCCTTGAAGTAGGGCTTCTCGGCGAACTTGGCGCCGAAGAGGCTGGCCACCAGCACCGCGGGGAAGCGGTTGCGCCGGGTGTTGAAGGCCTGGGCCGCCTCGTTGAAGCGCTGGCGCTCGACGGTGATCCGGTTCTCGGTGCCCTCGAGCTGGGCCTGGAGCTCCCGGAAGTTCTCGGTGGCCTTGAGGTCGGGGTACTTCTCGACGACGACGAGGAGCCGCGACAGGGCCGACGAGAGGCCGTCCTGGGCCGCCTGGAACTTGGCGAACGCGTCGGGGGTCAGCTGGCCGGGGTTGACCTGGACCTGGCCGACCTTGGCCCTGGCCTCGGTCACGGCCGTGTAGGTGTCCTTCTCGAAGGCGGCCGCGCCCTTGACGGTTTCGACCAGGTTGGGGATGAGGTCGGACCGGCGCTGGTAGGTGTTCTCGACCTGGGCCCACTGCGACTGGACTTTCTGGTCGAGGCCGACGAGCGCGTTGTACACGCCGGTGACGTAGAAGACGCCCACCAGGACGACCAGGAGGACGATGACGAGACAACCGAAGGCGATAGGTTTTTTGATGCCCATTGCGGTCACTCTCCTTGTGTCAGCGATATTCTATCATACGAAGCGGCGGGAGGGCCGGTTTTTCTGATATAATCGGCCCATGAAAAAGATCGCCCTTCTGACCAGGGACTGCGGCGGCGTCAACGCCGCGATCAGGGCCGTTGTGCGCACGGCCGTGGCCGCCGGCCTGGAGGTCGAGGGCGTCGTGCGCGGCTACGACGGCCTCATGAACGGCGATTTCGTCCCGCTCGACCGCCGCTCGGTCTCCAATATCATCGGCCTGGGCGGGACCATCCTCAAGACGGCCCGGGCCGAGGGCTTCTGCGGGGAGGAGGGGCAGAGGGCGGGCCTGGCCCATCTCCGCGAGCGCCGCATCGACGGGCTCATCGTCATCGGCGGGAACGGCTCGCTCACGGGCGCCCGGGTCCTGGCCGAGCGCCACGGCTTCCCGGTCGTCGGCATCCCGGCCACGATCGACAACGACGTGCCGGGGGTCCGCTACGCCATCGGCACGGATACCGCCCTCAACGTCGCCCTCGACGCCCTGGACAAGATCCGGGACACGGCCACGTCGCTCGAGCGCATCTTCGTCGTCGAGGTCATGGGCCGCAAATGCGGCTGGCTGGCCATGCAGGTCGCCCTGTCGGGCGGCTGCGAGGAAGTGCTGCTCCCCGAGAAGGACGTGTCCGTCGACGCCCTCTGCGACGAGATCATGGTCGGCCGCGCCCTGGGCAAGGCCAGCTGGATCATCGTCGTCGCCGAGGGACGCTCCACGGCCGCGGCCGTGGCCGAAGCCGTGACGGCGGGAACGGGACTCGAAACGCGCATCGCCGTCCTCGGCCACGTCCAGAGGGGCGGGCGTCCCACGGCCACCGACCGTATCATGGCCGCCAGGCTCGGGCACGCCGCCGTCGAGGCCCTGGCCGGTGGCCGCACGGGAGGTCTCGTCCACCTGGTCGACGAAACGGTCGAATTCCTGCCGTTCGGCGCGGCCGGCGAGGTCAAGGTCACCGATATCGAACACGACTATCACCTCCTCAAGGTCCTCTCGTAGAGCGGGGACGCGACACCCGTTTCCGATCTTGCCCTTGCCCCGTTTGGGGAATCCCGGGACCTGACCATCTTCGGGAGCGCCGGGACATGACTCTATTCTCCGGAAAAGGGATCGTGTCCCGCGAATTCCCGACAAGGGCATCATGGCACAACTTTTTTCCAGGTAGAAAAATGGGAAACGGGTATCATGTCCCCCATTTTTTGTCGTATACTGCTCACGGCATGATCACGATCGGGAGGTGCCCGTTGCGTCATCTGTCCCACTCCTTCCTCGGTCTCGTCCTGGTTATCCTCGTCGCCGGCGCGCTGGCCGCCCTTCCGCAGGGCAAGCCGGCCGCCAAGGGGCTTAACAAGAAAGTCGAGAACACGGACCCGGCCCTGAGGGTCAAGGCCTTCGAGCAGCACCTGGCGATGAAGCAGGCCTCGCCCTTCAAGGACGTCCGCTGGCGCTTCATCGGCCCCTTCGATCTCGGCGGGCGGTGCACCGACGTCGCCGTTCCGTCCGGCAGCCGGACGGTCTTCTACGCCGCCGCCGCCAGCGGAGGCGTTTTCAAGACGGTGAACGCCGGCACGACCTGGGAGCCCATCTTCGACGACCAGCCGACGATGTCCATCGGCGACCTGGCCGTGGCCGAGTCCAACCCGGACATCGTCTGGGCCGGCACGGGCGAAGCCAACATCTTCCGCGCCTCCGAAGCCGGGCTCGGCGTCTTCAAGTCGGCGGACGCCGGCAAGACCTGGAGGCGCATGGGCCTCGAGGGGACCTACACCATCGCCCGCGTCGTCATCCATCCGGCCAACCCCGACATCGTCTACGTCGCGGCCACCGGCCACGAGTGGACGGCCAATCCCGACCGGGGCGTTTTCAAGACGAGCGACGGCGGGGCCACCTGGACGAAGGTCCTTTTCGTCAGCGACGAGATCGGGGCCAACGACCTGGTCATGGACCCCCAGGCGCCCGATACGCTCTACGCCGCGACCTGGAACCGCGTCCGCCGGCGCTGGAGCGACCCCGTGCCCGGCGGCGGGGACGGCCTGTTCAAGACGACCGACGGCGGCCGGACCTGGAAGCCGATCAACAACGGCCTGCCCGACACGGCCTTCACCGGGCGCATCGGCATCGACCTCTGCCGGACCAGGCCCTCGACGCTCTACGCCTACGTCGACAACCACACCCCCGGGACCGAGCCGCCGGCCGGCGCCCGCGACGCCTACGGCCGGCCGCTCGGGCGGGGCATCGTCGGGGCCGAGGTCTACCGCTCGGACGACGCCGGCGCGAGCTGGCGCAAGGTCAGCCCGCCGGGCATGGACCGCTTCGGCGGCACCTACGGCTGGGTCTTCGGCCAGATCCGGGTCGACCCCAACTCGCCGGAGACCGTTTACATCATGGGCCTGGGCCTGTCGAAATCGACCGACGGCGGCAAGACCTACAGGAACCTCGGCTATGCCGGGCTTCACGGCGACCACCACGGCCTCTGGATCGATCCCCATGACAGCGACCACCTGATCAACAACAACGACGGCGGCGTCAACATCTCCTATGACGGCGGCAAGACCTGGCGGGATTTCCACGACGGCATCCCCTCCGTCCAGTTCTACAATGTCACCCTCGACGCCTCGACGCCGTTCTGGGCCTATGGCTCGGTCCAGGACCAGGGCACCTACCGCGGCCTGATCCCGGTGCGCCGGCCCGGGGCCGGCGGCGCGCCCGGCCGGCCGAGGTTCTTCCGGGCCGAGCCCAGGTGGGAAACCGCCCCGGGCGGCGAGGGCACGCTCATCGCCGTCGATCCGGAGGACCCGGCCACGGTCTATTCCTCGCCCTTCTACGGCCGCCTCGAGCGCTCCGTCCTCAAGGACGGCGAATGGACGAGCCGGGAGATCTTCCCCAAGCCGGCCGAGGGCGAGCCCGCCTACCGCGGCCAGTGGCTGGCGGCGACCATGCTCTCGCCCCACAACCCGCTGGTCGTCTACCACGGCTTCCAGTACCTCTTCCGGTCCATGAACAGGGGCGAGACCTGGGAACGGATCAGCCCCGACCTGACCTACAACAACCCGGACCAGCAGGGCCGCTGGCCCTTCGCCGTCCCCTTCGCCACGATCACGGCGGTCGACGAGTCGCCGTTCAAGTTCGGCCTCATCTACGCCGGCACGGACGACGGCCGGGTCTGGGTGACCAGGACGAGCGGCGACAGCTGGACCGAGATCACGGCCGGCCTGCCCTTCAACAAGCACGTCTGGAAGATCGTCGCTTCGAGGCACGACCCGGCCGCGGTCTACGTCACCCTGGTCGGCCGGCACGACGACGACTTCAATCCCTATATCTACAAGTCGGCCGACTACGGCAAGACCTGGGCCTCGATCGCGGCCGACATCCCCGGCGGCCCGGTCAACGTCGTCCGCGAGGACCCCAAGGTCCGGGGCATCCTCTACGCGGGCACGGACACCGGCGTTTACGTCAGCCGGAACGGCGGCCAGTCCTGGGACGTGCTCGGCTCGGGCCTGCCGACATCCTACGTCTGGGACATGGCCATCCAGCCGCGCGACAACGCCCTGGTCATCGCCACCAACGGCCGCGGCATGTGGCTCATCGACGATCTGGCGCCGGTGCAGAACGCCGCCAAATAGGGCCAGCATGGACATGGTCGGCATCATCATGGCCGGGGGCCAGGGCAGCCGGCTCTACCCTTTGACCAAGGTCCGGAGCAAGCCGGCCGTGCCGCTGGCCGGGCGCTTCCGCCTGATCGACGTCTCCATCTCCAACTGCATACACTCGAACGTCAGCAGCATCTTCGTCCTGACCCAGTTCGCCACGGAGTCCCTGCACCGCCATATCTTCACGACCTACCGCTTCGACGGCTTCCACCGCGACTTCATCACCCTGCTCTCGGCCCAGCAGACTTTCGAGAACCGGAACTGGTACCAGGGCACGGCCGACGCCGTCCGCCAGAACCTCGATTACATCAAGGACCTCGGGGCTCTTGTCCTCGTCCTCTCCGGCGACCACCTCTACCGGATGGATTACCGGAAGTTCGCCGAGTTCCACGCGGCCTCGGGCGCCGAGATCAGCATCGGCGTGACGCCCATCGGGGCCGGCCAGGCCGGCGACTTCGGGATCATGAAGGTCGACGGCCGCGGCCGCATCACCGAGTTCCGGGAGAAGCCCCGGGACCCGGCCGAGGTCGAGCGCCTGCGGGTCGACGAGTCGGTCTTCGAGCGCTTCGGCACGCCGGCCCGGGGCCGGACCCACCTCGCCTCCATGGGCGTCTACCTCTTCAGCCAGGACGTCCTGCGCGACATCCTGGCCCGCACCGGCGCCAAGGACTTCGGCAGGGAGGTCATCCCACAGGCCATCGGCGCGCGCCGGGTCTTCGGCCACTTCTTCGACGGCTACCGGGAGGACATCGGGACCATCCGCAGCTTCTTCGAGGCCCACATGGACCTGACCCGGCCGCTCCCCCGCTTCGATTTCTACGACGAGGAGCGGCCCGTCTTCACCCAGCCGCGGTTCCTGCCCGGCTCCAAGATCGTCGCCTCCGACGTCCGGGACGCCGTCCTCTGCGAGGGCAGCATCGTCAACCGCTCGTACATCCGCAACGCGATCATCGGCATCCGCTCGCGCATCGGCGAGAACGCCAGGCTGGAGCGGACCGTCGTCATGGGGGCGGACTATTACGAGTCCCGCGAGGACATGGCCCGGAACCGCGGCCGGAACGTGCCCGACATCGGCATCGGCAGCGGCTGCGAGATCCGCGACGCCATCATCGACAAGAACGCCCGCATCGGCCGCGGCGTCCGGCTGGTCAACGCCGCCGGCGCCGCCGCCGCGTCGGCCGAGAGCTGCTCCATCGTCGACGGCATCATCGTCGTCCCCAAGGACGCGGTCATCCCCGACGGCACGGTCATCTGAGCGGCCCGGTCCGCCGGGACGGCCCCCGGGCTGTCCCGGGATCGCGCCAGGGACCATGCTTCACGGGCCGGCCAGGCGGAGGAACACGGATTCGAGGTCCGGCCCGCTTCTGGCCGCGCGCAGCAGCCGCCATTCCCGGAGCCCGGCATGGGCGATGGTCTCGCCGCGGCGGAGGACGACGAAGCCGTCGGCGATCCTCTCCATCTCGGCCAGCATGTGGGAGCTGAGGAGGATGGTCTTCCCGGCGTCACGAAGGCCGCAGAAGATGTCGCGGACGCATTTGACCGACGGCGGGTCGAGGGCCGAATAGGGCTCGTCGGCGACGAGGAGGTCCGGCCCGAGGACAAGGCTCTGGAGGTAGGCGAACTTCTTGGCGTTGCCCGCCGAGTAGGAGCCGGGCTTGCGCCGCAGGAGCGCCGGATCGAAGAGCAGGCTCCGGGACGCCGCCAGGACGGAGGCGCCGAAATCCCGGCCGTTGCCCCCGCCGCGGTCATGGCGTTCCCGGGACAGCCCGAGGAGAGCCCAGCCGTCGAGACCGGCCAGGAAGGCCGGCCGGTCGGGAACGTAGCCGACCCGGCCCGGGCCGACGGCCACGGTGCCAGAATCGGCCCGAAGGAAGCCCAGCACGATCTTCAGGGTGGTCGTCTTGCCGGCCCCGTTCTCGCCGAGCATGGCCGTGATCGTGCCCCTCCGGGTCTTGAAGCTGACGTCCCGCAGGGCCTCGACCCGGCCGTACTTCTTGACCAGCTTGTGCGCTTCGATCATGAACCAGTCCTATTTCCGGAGCTCGAGGGCCGCGACGAGCCTGTATCGGGCAAAAGCGGCCAGGCCGAGACCGGCCAGGATGCCGGCGGCGAAGACGGGAAGCCGCCCCGACACGACGATGTTCGGCAGGACGGCGACGAGCGCGCCGAACCGGAGCGCGGCGCCAGGTCCGGGGAAGCGGCCCGCGGCCGCGTAGTCGACCAGCCCCGTCCGCGCCGTCGTCGACAGGATGAGCGCGATCACGGCCGCGGCCTGGGCCAGCAGCAGGACCAGCACGCTCGCCCCGCCCCTGAGGAAATGGCTCAGCACGCCGGCGGCCGCGACGTAATAAAGCCCGGCTAGGAGGGCCAGGCCGAAGCGGAGGACGAAGGCCGCGTCGAAGCCGCCGGCCGCCGCGCCCCAGCCCGCCAGCAGGCCGAAGAGCAGGCCGGCGTAAGCCGCGATGACGGCGGCGACGACGAGGCTCTTGAGGCCGAGGTAGCCGCGGAACCGGCCGCCGAGGAAGAGGACGCTCTCCATGGCCCCGCTCTCGACCTCGGTGCGCACGGCGTCCTGGCAGCCGACGAGAAAGAGATGGGGCAGGAGGAAGAAAAAGAGCCTGGCCGCGGTCCCGTAGGATTCGTGGAGGCCCGTCCAGACGATGAGGGCCGGGAAGGCCAGCCCGGCCGCGACGACTGGCGGCGAGGCCAGAAGGCCGCGGCGGGCGGCCCGCCAGGTCAGCGCGAGAAGCGCCGGGTCAGGCATCGGACGAGCTCCTTCCGGCGGGCGTCCGGTCCGAGGTAGGGATCGTCCCGGTAGACCGCCTCCGTTCCCAGGAGCAGCGCCCTGTAGGGAACGGCATCCACCTTGTATTTCCGGAAGAGGGTCTTGCGCCGGTCGAGGACCACCGGCGCGGTCCAGGCGTGCTTGTCGAGGAAAACCTGGAGGTCGTCGCGGAGAGCCAGGGCGACGCCGACGACGGCGACGGGCCAGCCCCCCCGGTCGACGAGATAGCGAGTCTCGAAGAGCTCCTCGTAGCAGACCGGGCACTCGATCGAGAAGAAGACCAGGAGAACAGCGCCCGTCCCGGGCGGAGCCGCCTCGTCGAGGCTGGAGCAGATGCGGGCCGTGGACGGCCCCGCGGCCGGGGCCTGGAGCCCGGCCGCGACGAGCGCGGCCGCCGCGACGAAAGGCAGGACCGGGCTCATCGCCCGACCTCGAAGATGCGCAGCTCGCCCTCGTCGTCGACGGCGAACATGCGGCCCCCGACGACAAGGAAGCGATGAACGGGGCAGGCCAGCTCGACCACGGCCAGGAGACCGCCCTGCCCGTCGACGACCGAGACCGTCCGGCCCGGTCCGAGGTCCCGGCCGTCCAGGGGATCGGGGGCCGAGAGATAGAAGCGCCCGCCGTCATAGGCCGCGGCCCAGCAGAAGCCCTCGAGCCTGATCGCGCCCCGGAGGGAAGGGATGTCCAGGGATCTGAAGGCATGCCGTTCGTCGACCGGGATCTCCCCGAGCGTAGCCCCCGACGCCGAGAAGCGGCGGATGGTCCGCTCCGCGATCCGGCGGACGACATAAAAGTCGTCTTCGGCGCCCGGACAGATGAGGATCATGTTCCGGAAGGCGTCGAGGGCCGGATCGGACGACCTCGAGGCGTCGAGCGCCGTCCAGACCTCGCGGCCGGTCGCGTCGAAAGCGTGCAGGAGCCGCTCGTCCGGCCGCTTGCCGGCGGGGTTGGCGGTGACGAGGAGCCGTCCTTTCCCCAGGTGATAGACCCGGTCCGGCGGGAAAGGGACTTTGAAGCCGCCGAGGAGCTTCCCGTCGCCGTCGAACGTCTGGATCCGGAAATTAAGCTTGTCGGCGACGGCGACCGCGCCGCCCGCGACGGCCAGGCCCGACGGCAACGACAGTTCGCCCGGTCCCGCGCCCTTGCGCCCGAAGGATCGCAGGAACCGGCCGTCCCGCGAAAAGACCTTGACGGCGCAATCCAGCCCGTCGGCGATATAAAGGCGGTCGCCTCCCCAGGCCAGGGCCAGGGGCCGCCCGAGCACGGCCGCTTCCTCGCCGTTCGCGGCCCGCCCGATCTCGACCGCCTTCCGGCGGGCCACCCCCGGCCCGGACAGGCCGGCCGGCCCCCCCGCCGCGGCGCCGGGTCCGCTCCCCGCTTTCGCGCCGGCGAAGGCCGCTCCTCCCGCGACGGCCAGAACGACGGCGGCGGCCGAAACGGCCGCCGCCGCTCCGCGTCTTGTCACGATCATCCCGGTCCCCCCGTCCGCCGGTCCGAGGCGGGCCCCCACCACCGGGGACCCGCTTCGGCCGCCGCGCTCAGATGCTCAGCATGCACTTGCCGAAGGCGACGTCGCAGGCGGTGAGCAACAGCGCCATCTTGTACCAGGGCGCGTCGATCGTGAAGACGTACTCCCGGCACTTCACGTGGTTGGAGTTGCAGTCGGTCTGATTGTTCACGTCGGCCGAAGCGAAGGGCGCGCTCGCCGTGAGCAGGATCAGGCCGGCCAGGGCCAAGATCGCCAGCTTCTTCATGGGCTCTCTCCTTTCGCCCCTTATATAGCAAGGCGCATGCCACTGCCTGGCCTTAATCTGGAGATACAATCCTTTGAAAAAGAAGAGGATAGAAACCGGGTCGGGCGCGCCCTGGCAACGCGGGTTGACGATCGCGGAAAAAAGAAAGGAAGGACGGTCACCGGCAGGGAGCGGAGTCTTCGGAGCGACCATCAGAAGCATGGCGGAGCGACTCGGCCGTGATTCTGACCTCCGCTCCCCAGAGTCCGCTCCGCGCCGGACGGGGAGCAAGAGACATATCGCGCGCAAAGCCGGAGAGAGGTTCGCTTGCGCGCGTCCCCGGCGGGCCCCCGCCCGGCTACTTCATCATCGGGATCTTGATGCCGTTCTTCCTGGCGCAGGCGACGGCTTCCGGGTAGCCCGCGTCGGCGTGCCGCGCGACGCCAAGCCCCGGGTCGGCCGTCAGGACGCGCTCCAGGCGCCGCCCCATCGCCGCCGTGCCGTCGGCCACCGTGACCATCCCGGCGTGGATCGACAGCCCGATGCCCACGCCGCCGCCGTGGTGAACGGACACCCATGAGGCGCCGTTGACCGCGTTGAGCAGGGCGTTGAGGATGGGCCAGTCGGCGATGGCGTCCGAGCCGTCGCGCATGCCCTCGGTCTCGCGGTTGGGCGAGGCGACCGATCCCGTGTCGAGGTGGTCCCGGCCGATGACGACCGGCGCCGAGATCTTGCCCGTCCGCACCAGCCGGTTGATGACCGCGCCGAAGCGGGCCCGCTCGCCGTAGCCGAGCCAGCAGATGCGCGACGGCAGCCCCTGGAACTTGACCTGCTCCCGGGCCTTGCGGATCCACCGCGCCAGGGCCTCGTCCTCGGGGAACTCCTTGAGCACGGCCTCGTCCGTGGCGTAGATGTCCTGCGGCTTGCCCGACAGCGCCGCCCAGCGGAACGGCCCCTTGCCGACGCAGAAGAGCGGCCGGATGTACTCGGGCACGAACCCGGGGATGTCGAAGGCGTCGGCCACCCCGGCCTTCTGGGCCTGGCCGCGGATGTTGTTGCCGTAGTCGAAGGTCCGGGCGCCGCGCTTCTTGAGCTCGAGCATGGCCTCGACGTGGGCGGCCATGGCCGCGTACGAGCGCCGGATGTAGTCGGCGGGGTCTTTCGTCCGCAGCGCGATCGCCTCCTCGTACGGCAGGCCGTTCGGGACGTAGCCGTTGAGCTCGTCGTGGGCCGAGGTCTGGTCGGTCAGCACGTCCGGCGTGATGCCGCGGCGCACGAACTCGGGCAGGACGTCGGCGGCGTTACCGAGCAGGGCCATCGACAGGGGCGCGCCCCTGCGCATGGCCTCGTTGGCCAGCTTCAGGGCCTCGTCCAGGCTGTCCGTCATCGTATCGACGTAGCGCGTCTGGAGGCGCCGCTCGATGCGGCGCCGGTCGACCTCGACGACGATGGCCACGCCGTCGTTCATGGTCACGGCCAGCGGCTGGGCCCCGCCCATGCCGCCGAGCCCGGCCGTCAGCGTCAGCCGGCCCTTGAGCGAGCCGCCGAAGTGCTTCCGGGCCGCGGCCGCCAGCGTCTCGTACGTGCCCTGGAGGATGCCCTGGGTGCCGATGTAGATCCAGCTGCCGGCCGTCATCTGGCCGTACATGGTCAGGCCCAGGGCCTCGAGGCGCCGGAACTCGTCCCAGGTGGCCCACTTGGGGACGATCATGGCGTTGGAGATGAGGACCCGGGGCGCTTCGGCGTGGGTCCTGAACACGGCCACCGGCTTGCCCGACTGGACGACGAGCGTCTCGTCGTTCTCGAGCTTCTTCAGGCTGGCCACGATGGCCCGGTAGGCCTCCCAGCTGCGGGCGGCCTTGCCGGTGCCCCCGTAGACGATGAGCTCGGCCGGCTTCTCGGCCACCTGCGGGTCGAGGTTGTTCATGAGCATCCGCAGGGCGCCTTCCTGCGACCAGCCCTTGGTCGTCAGGCGGGAACCCCTCGGGGCCCGGATATTCAGGATCGGCTCGGAGGCAGGCTTGGCCATATTTTGTCTCCTCTGCGGCGTTATCTGCGAAAAATATACCACAGCCCGGCGGGCCTTTCAAAACCGGAAAAAAGCGGTTGACCCGGGCCGCCTTCTGTTGTAAATAATGGGAGGAAAAGGAAGAGGACGCGGCTCTTTCGCAAGAAAGACGCAGCGAGGGCTATGATCCAGAAGCGTATTGTCGTAATCCATCCGTCTTCTGCGGAAGCCGAGCGCCTGGCCCGCCTGGCCCAGAAGCACGGCCCGGTCACGACGCAGACCGACCCGGAAGCGGCCTTGCCCGATCTCGCCGCGGGCGGCGTCGCGGCCGCGGTCGTCGACGCGGCCTTTGCCGCTTCGCTCTCCCTCCGCTCCATGGTCCGGCCGCCGACCGGCGTCCTCATCACCGGGGCGGCCGAAGAGGATCTGGCGCGCGCGGCCGAAGGCTGGCCGGCCGCCGTCGACATCGACGTCTGCCTGACCTCCCCCGCCGCGCCGCGAGAGATCCCCTTCCTCCGGGCCCTCGGCCGGGTCGTCGAAATCGCCCGGCTCAAAACCGAGGCGGCCGACCTGCGGCGCTCCCTCGGCCTCCAGGAGGTCAAGGTCAAGGACGTGCTCGGCGAGATCAGCGAGATCAAGGGGCTGCTCAACGCCGGCTTCCTGCACGAGGTCGAGAAGCGCCTGGCCATCGAGGCCCGCTACGTCGGCTCGCAGAAGGAGCGCCGGCAGTTCGAATCCATCCTGCGCCGGATCTACGGGGCCGACGACGTCAGCAGCCTGCTCGACATCGTCCCCGACATCCGGGACATCGTCCGGGCCGCCAGCGTCTCGGTCTACCTCCTGGAGGAGAACGAGGTCATCGGCCGCTACCTCAAGCCCCTGGTCTGGGACAACACCTTCCTGATCCACTCGGACTTCTCCAGGTACATCGCCCCGCTCGAGTCCCAGGATTTCGCCGCCTCGGTGGCCCGGTTCGGCCACGACATCAGCATCGCCAGCCTGGCCTATGACCGGCGCCTGAGCAAGCGCTACACCTCGCTGCTCAAGGCCGCCCCGAAGAGCTTGCTCGGCGTGCCGATCATGCAGGGGCCGCGGGTCATCGGCGTCCTGGAGGTCACCAACAAGACCGCCGGCGGCCAGCTCGTCGCCGAAGGCTTCAGCCGCGAGGACCAGCAGACCCTGCGCGGGCTGTCGGACCACATGGCCATCGCCATGGCCAAGCTCAATCTCATCCAGTACGACCCCCTGACCGGGCTGCTGCGGCCCGAGCCCTTCTTCGAACGGGTCCTCCAGAAGGTCAACGCCCTGAGCAAGCGCCGCCGCGAGGAAGGCGCCATGGCCCTGGTCATGGGCGACGTCGACTGGTTCAAGGCCTACAACGACCGGAACGGGCAGGAGGCCGGCAACCGGCTGCTGCGCGAGCTCGGCCACGTGCTCAAGCTGGCCATCCGCGAGGAGGACGTCATCTGCCGCTACGGCGGCGAGGAGTTCCTGTTCTTCCTGATGGGCGTCAAGGGCGTGGAGGAGGCGGCCCAGCTAACGGAGCGCATCCGCAAGAACGTCGAGGACCACTACTTCGAGCTCCAGGAGTTCCAGCCGCGCGGCAACCTGACCATGTCTTTCGGCGTCACGGTCTTTCCGAAGGAGGCCGGCGGCGAGCCCGCCCCGCTGACCAAGAAGGAGATCAAGCGCCTGGCCGGCGAGGCCGACCTGGCCCTGGCCGAGGCCAAGGGCAAGCGCCGACCCGACCTCAAGCCCCGCGAGCCCGGCGAGGCGCCGGCCAACAAGAACCGGGTCTGCTCCTTCGCCTCGCAGGACCTGGGCGAATGCGAGATCGCGGGCCGAACCGCCCCGAGCTTCCGCGAGAAGCGCAAGTACGAGCGCTTCAACGTCTCGACGCCCTTCCTCGTCCGCGAAGAGGGCGGCTTCCGGGTCGCCAAGACGGTCAACATCAGCCTCGAGGGGGCGCGCATCGTTTCCGACGCTCCCGTCGCCGGGGGGATCTCGCTCGAAACCATCCTGATCATCGAGGACACGGCCACGCCCATCCGGAGCACGGTCGTCTATTCCGAAAAGGGCGGCGGCGACGCGGGCCTCTACTACTCGGGGATCAAGTTCGAGAGCCTGACGTTCAAGGAGATCCGGAGCCTGGAGAGCTATCTCTCCCACTTCCGGAAGAGGGACGCGCTCTAGCCTTCCTCGATCTCGTCCCGGAGCGCCAGCAGGTAGGGCAGCCGCGGCGTGACGCGGGCCTGGAAAGCCTTGCGGATCTCGCCCACGTAGGCCGCGAACGCGGCGAACTCCTCGAGGTTGCTCCAGTTCTCCATGCTCAGCCGCTCGAGCAGCCGGCGCAGGACCTGGGGATTGAGGACGGCTTCCGTGTAGCGGGGCAGCACCCAGGCGTCCTTCTCGCACATCCGGACGACGCGCAGGAAGAGCGCCCGCAGGCCCTCCTGCCAGTTGATGAGCTCCTGCTTGATGAAGAACTGGTCCTTGGGCGATTCTGTCTGGCCGAGCCGGACCGACAGGCGCTGGCCTTCTTCGAGCGTCCGGTCGACGGTCGACAGCAGCTTCTCCGGATCGGCGATGGGCGTCCGGTCCTTCTGAAAATAGTGGATCTCGCCCAGGCCGTTGGCCGGCTCGGTGCGCCGGTAGCTTTCGATACAGGCCTCGACCTCTTCCTCGGCGACGCCGCCGGTGATCTTGGGCGCGGGCGCAGGGGCCGGAGCGGGTTCCGGTTCGGGCTCAGGCGCGGGGGCGGCCTCGACCGGAACGGGTTCCGGTTCGGGCGCGGGCACCGGCGCCGCGGCGGGGGCTTCCGGCTTTTCGGCGGCCGGCGCCCCGGAGATCAGGTCGGGGATGCGGGGGATGTCGGGCACGGCCCGGCGCGCGTCGGCGTCCATCCGGGCCAGGTCCTCCTCGGCGAAGGGCTGCCCGCCCAGCCGCCCGAGATTGGCGGCGGCGGACTCGATGGCCAGGAGGTCCTTGATCTTTCGCAGCTTCTCGAGCTCGTCGTCGAGATCGAACCCGGCGGCCTTCGACGGCTCCTCGTCGATGACCTCGGCGACGATGCCGAAGCGCTCGCGCAGGTCGTTCTTGAGGAAGGCGGCCCGCTCGGAGGTCTGCTGCCGGATAGCCTCGAGATGGTCCTGGATCTCGTTGACCCGCTTGATCTCCTCGACCGTGGACTTGGCCAGGGCGTCGATCTCGGCCTGGAACTTCAGGACCTTCTGGAAGCGATCGCGGGCCTCGTTGAGCAGGCCGGCCCGCTGCTCCTCGAAATCGCGGACCATGGTCCGGTAATCGTTGAGGGAAGATTTCTCCTTCTCGAAGTCGCGCTCGATCTCTTCCTTGCGCAGGCGGGCG
Organism: Acidobacteriota bacterium; assembly: GCA_039683095.1. NCBI lineage: Bacteria > Pseudomonadati > Acidobacteriota > Acidobacteriota bacterium. The sequence continues at coordinate 350,423 of JBDKSB010000012.1, forward strand.
GCTTCCTTTTCGCGGTTGATGCGCTCGATGAGATCGGAGTCGACGTCGCGGAACTTCTTCTGGAGGATGCGCTCGAGCTGCTCTTCGACTTCCTGGATGACTTGAGACGAATCCCTGAAAATGTTCGGGTCGTGTTCCATAGCCGCTCCTTCAACCTTAGCGCGCCTATTATGAAGATTCGGTCGCCGGATTGTCAAGAAAATTTGGCCGAACTTGAACACGAAAATGAAAAGGGGTATAAGAAAACCTAAATGAAGGAAGACGGGGTCCTGCTGGTCGTCAAGGATGACAAAAAACGGGCGGAGATTTGCGCATTTTTGTCCGAACGCGGCATCGACGTCGATGCCCGGACGAGCCTGCCCGAGGCGCCCGACGCCTCCGAAATGCGCCGGATGAAGAAGGAGCTGGCCCGGCACCTGCGCAAGGCCCGGGAGCTCGAGGAAGCCTACGACACCACCCTCGAGAACTTCATGGCCGCCCTCGACCTGCGGGACGTCGAGACGTACGGCCATTCCAAGACCGTGGCCCGCTACAGCCACGTGCTGGCCGAGGCAGCCGGCATCAGCGATCCGGAGGCTCTCGACAGCATCCGCAAGGGCGCCCTGCTCCACGACGCCGGCAAGATGGCCATCCCCGACTCCATCCTCAAGAAGCCCGGACCGCTGGCCCCGAAGGAATGGGAGATCATCAGGCGCCATCCCGCCCTGGGCTACGGCCTGGTGAGGGACGTCAAGCTCGTCCGCGAGGTCGGCGCCATCATCCTGTGCCATCACGAGCACTACGACGGCTCGGGCTATCCCAAGGGTCTCAAGGGGAAGGCCATCCCGATCGAGGCGCGGATCTTCGCCGTGGCCGACACGCTCGACGCCGTCACCTCCCACCGCCCCTATCGCGCGCCAAGGGACTTCAGGGCCGCCCGCCGCGAGCTTCAGAAGAACGCCGGCCGGCAGTTCGATCCCGAGGTCGTCGACGTCTTCTGCGGCATGGACCTGGCCGTCTGGGAGAAGATCCGCTTCGAGACGACCAGGCTGATGCCGCCGTTCGATCCGGACGGGATGCCGTCCGCCGCAAGGTGATCACCATGGCGAAAGCGAAGAAGGTTATGGTCGTGATGGCCAGTCCCCGGGCCCGGGGCAACAGCGCGGTGCTGGCCGCCGAGGCCGCGCGCGGCGCCGAGGAGGCCGGGGCCGACGTCCAGGTGGTCCGCCTGGCCCGGATGAAGCTCGCGCCCTGCCTCGCCTGCGAGGCGTGTCACAAGCCGGGGGCCCGCGGCTGCGTCCAGGCCGACGACCTGACGGCCCTTCACGGCGACATCAAGGCCGCCGGCGCCCTGCTCATCGCCTCGCCGGTCTACTGGTTCACGATGAGCGGCCAGGCCAAGCTGTTCATGGACCGGCTCTACGCCTTCGGCGCCGGGAAGTACCGCGACCTCAAGGGCAAGCGCGTCGGCATCATCCTCGCTTCGGGGACCGCCGGCCTCCGGGAATCGGGCGCGCTCAACGCCATGCGCTCGTTCCAGGACGCCTTTGCCTTTCTGGACTCTCCGATCGTCGGGATGATCCACTGCGGCGGGGGCCGGGCCGGGGCCGCGAAGCGGAACAAGGCCATGATGCAAGAGGCCTGCGCCCTCGGCCGTTCCCTCGTAAAATGAGGGACATGATACCCGTTTCCTATTTTCCCGCCTGTTGAAAAAGCAGGACACGATGTCTTTCTAAGGGTTCTTCTCCAGATTCCGGGATAATCCCTCTCTTCGGCTTTGCTCAGGGCATTGCCCTTTGCCCCCCGGCCCCCCCCTGGGAACCAGTTCGCACGGTCCCCCCCCGCTTCGCGGGTCCCCCTCTCCGGCAACGGGGATCTTCGAGGCAACGCCCATCGCCGCCGCGAGAGGGACGGGTATCATGTCCCGCATCGTTGAAACTTCGCCGGCCCCGTTCCCGTAATATTTATCTCGGCGTATAATTCTATTCATCCTCAAGAAAAGGAGCCATTCATGCGCAGTTCCCCGTCCCGTCGGGCCGCCGTGGCGGCCCTGGCCGCCGGCCTGGTCGTCCTGGCCGCCCCCTTCCTGGCCGCCCAGACGGCCAAGGTCGACATCCCCTACCAGAAGTTCGTCCTCGACAACGGATTGACCCTGATCGTCCACGAGGACCACAAGGCGCCGATCGTCGCCTTCAACGTCTGGTACCACGTCGGCTCGAAGAACGAGAAGCCCGGCAAGACCGGCTTCGCCCACCTCTTCGAGCACCTGATGTTCAACGGCAGCGAGAACTACAACGACGACTACTTCAAGCCCATGCAGAAGGTCGGGGCGACCGACCTCAACGGCACGACCAACGAGGACCGGACCAACTATTTCGAGAACGTCCCGGTCTCGGCCCTCGACCTCGTCCTGTGGATGGAGTCCGACCGCATGGGGCACCTCAAGGGCGCCATCACCCAGGCCAAGCTCGACGAGCAGCGGGGCGTCGTCCAGAACGAGCTCCGCCAGAGCTACAACGAGCCCTTCGGCATCACCGAGGACCTAATCTGCAAGGGCACCTATCCGCAGGGCCACCCCTACTCCTGGTCCGTCGGCGGCTCGATCCAGGACCTCGACAGCGGCAAGCTCGAGGACTTCCAGACCTGGTTCTCGACCTACTACGGCCCGAACAACGCCGTCATCGCCATCGCCGGCGACATCGACGCCAAGACGGCGCTCGAGAAGGTCAAGAGGTATTTCGGCGACATCCCGCCCTCGCCTCCCGTCGCCCGGCCCACCGCCTGGACCGCCAAGATGGCCGGGACCCACCGCGAGTCCGTCCAGGACCGCGTCGCCCAGGCCCGGATCTACAAGTTCTGGAACGTCCCGGGCTGGGGCACCGAGTGCGCCGACAAGCTCGATCTCGCGAGCTCCATCCTGGCCGACGGCAAGACCTCCCGGCTCTACAAGCGCCTGGTCTATGACGACCAGATCGCCAGCGCCGTCGGGGCCTACATCAACGCCCGCGAGATCGGCGGGCAGTTCGCCATCCAGGCCGACGCCAAGCCCGGCGTCGATCTGGCCCTGGTCGAGAAGGCCATCGACGAAGAGATGGCCAGGTTCCTCAAGGAGGGCCCGACCGCGGCCGAGGTCGAGCGGGTCAAGATCCAGTACCGGGCCCGCTTCGTCCAGGGCATCGAGCGGATCGGCGGCTTCGGCGGCAAGTCCGACATCCTGGCCTCGAGCCTGGTCTACGGCGGCTCGCCCGACGCCTACAAGAAAACCCTGAAGCACGTCGAGGACGCCACGCCGGAGACGCTCAAGGAAAGCGCCAACCGCTGGCTCGCCGACGGCGTGTACATCCTCGAGGTCCATCCGTATCCGGCCCTCAAGGCCGACACGTCCGGCGCCGACCGGAAGACCATGCCCGCGGTCGGCCCTTCGCCTCAGGTCACGTTCCCGGCCATCCAGCGGGCCACGCTCGGGAACGGGCTGAAGGTCCTGCTGGCCGAGCGCCACAACATCCCCGTCGTCCATTTCGCCCTGACGCTCGACGCTGGCTACGCCTCCGACCAGGGCGGCCTCGCGGGCACGGCCTCGCTGGCCATGAACATGCTCGATGAAGGCACGGCCAAGCGGACCTCGCTCCAGATCAGCGACGAGCTGGCCATGCTCGGGGCCAGCCTCGGCACGGGCTCGAACCTGGACGTCTCGTCCGTTTCCCTGACAACGCTCAAGGACAAGCTCGACCCGGCGCTCGCGATCTACGCCGACGTCATCCTCAACCCCTCCTTCCCGGAGGCGGACTTCCAGCGCCTCCAGAAGCTGCAGATCGCCCGCATCGCCCAGGAGAAGGCCTCGCCCTTCGGCATGGCCCTGCGCGTCTTCCCCAGGCTCGTCTACGGCGCCGGCCACCCCTACGCCATCCCCTTCTCCGGCTCCGGTTACGCCGACACCGTGGCCAAGATCACCCGGGCCGACCTGGTCAAGTTCCACGAGACCTGGTTCAAGCCCTCGGGAACCACGCTGATCGTGGTCGGCGACACGACCATGGCCGAGCTCAAGCCCAAGCTCGAGGCGCTCTTCAAGGGCTGGGCGGCCGGACGGACGCCCGAGAAGAAGATCCCGGCCGTCCCGATCGCGGCCAAGCCGGTCGTCTACATCATGGACAAGCCGGGCGCGCCCCAATCCATGGTCGTCTGCGGCCACCCCGCGCCCTCGTCGGCCGATCCGGACAACGTCGCCATCACGACGATGAACACCATCCTCGGCGGCGACTTCGTCTCGCGCATCAACATGAACATCCGCGAGGACAAGCACTGGAGTTACGGCGCCCAGAGCGCCATCCCCGGCGCCCGCGGCCAGCGGCCCTTCCTGGTCCTGGCGCCCGTGCAGTCCGACAAGACCAAGGAGACCATGATCGAGATCAAGGGCGAGCTCGAGGGCATCCTGGGCAAGAAACCCATCACTCAGGACGAGTACGCCAACGCCAAGAACAGCATCGTCCTGGGGCTGCCCGGCCAGTGGGAGACCATGGGGGCCGTCCTGGGATCGCTCGAGGAGATGGTCGAGTACGGCCTCCCGGACGACTACTACCAGAAGTATCCGGGACTCGTCCGGAAGCTGACCATCGCCGACCTGACCAAGGCGGCGGTGAAGACCGTCCATCCCGAGGGCGTCGTCTGGATCATCGTCGGCGACCGGGCCCAGATCGAGCCCAAGATCCGCGAGCTCGGCTTCTCGCAGATCTCAGTCATCGATGCCGACGGCAACGTCGTCAAATAAAGGGGACATGATACTTATACCCCTATTTCCTGAGATCTGAGCGGGGGGCGGGGCGACCCGCCCCCCTTTTTTTGCGGTCCCTTCTTTCCGGGGGCCCCATTCCGTGTCGCTCCGCCATGCTTCTGATGGTCGCCTCGAGGACTCCGCTCCCGGCCTGTCCCCCGCCCCCCCCACTTTTCTCGCTCCCGATCCTTCGAAACCCGTCGCGATGCGGGCCTGGCGGCGGATCGCGCAGACTGGAAAGGAGGCCTTGAAGATCGGACGAAACGCCCTGATCGGCAGGCCAGGGAGAGCTAAAAAATGGTATCATGTCCCGAATTCTTTACAGGGGAAAAAATAGGAAACGGGTAATCATGTCCCCCATTGTTAAGGCTTGACATCGGCTTTGGAGCGGCCCTATCATGCGGGGGAGGGGAATGGGGATAACCGAACGCCGAATAATCACGTCAGGGCTCCTTCCCTTCATCATCCGCATCGTCGAAAGGAGGCCATCGTGAGACAAGCCAAAACAGGTTTGGGCGTCCTGCTCGTCCTCCTCGCGGCCGGGCTTCTCGCGGCCCAGGACTCCACCCAAACGGGCATCATCGCCGGCCGGGTGCAGGACCAGGAAGGCAATCCCCTGCCGGGCGTGAGCGTGACCATCGCCAGCCCGGCCATTATCCGGGAGACCGCGGCCGCCGTCACCTCAACGAGCGGCACCTACAGGTTCGTCCTGCTGCCCATCGGGACTTACCGGGTGACCTTCGAGCTGACCGGGTTCAAGACGCTCGTCAAGACCGACGTCAGCGTGGCCCTGCGCGCCACGACCACGGTGAACGCCGCGCTGGAGGCGGCGGCCATCCAGGAGACCGTGACCGTCGTCGGCGAGAAGCCGGTCGTCGACATCAAGTCGGCCACGATCTCCACGAACTTCACGGCGGACATGCTGCAGAAGCTGCCCAGCGCCCGCGATCCGTGGAGCCTCATGGAGATGACGCCGGGCATGGTCATGAACGCCCAGAACGTCGGCGGCAACGCCAGCGGCTCGCAGAGCAGCGGCTACTCCCACGGCACCCTCCGGAGCCAGACCCAGTACAACCTGGACGGCATCACGGTGACCGACGCGGCCATGAACGGGGCCTCGGTCATGTACTTCGACTTCGATTCGTTCGCCGAGATCTCCATCGAGACGGGCGCCCACGCCGTCGACACCCAGTCGAGCGGCGTCGTCCTCAACATGGTCACCAAGTCCGGCGGCAACACGTTCAGCGGCGGGCTCAGCGGCTACGCCGAGCCCAACTGGAAGTGGATCCAGGCCAACAACGTCCCGGATACGCCGGACTACGAGAGCGCCGGGGCCGGGAACCCGACGAAGTACTACGACGATTACGGCGGGGACATCGGCGGACCGATCGTCAAGGACCGGCTTTGGTTCTACACGGCCTTCCGCCGGACCGAGATCAACCGCTTCATCATCGGCTACGAGGTCAACGGCCAGCCGGGCACCGAGTACACGGACCTCATCCACTGGACGGGCAAGCTGACCGGGCAGACCTCCAAGAACAACCGGGTCATGGTCTGGGTCAATTTCGACAACAAGATCCAGCCCAACCGTGCCGCCGGCACGCGCCGTCCCGAGGAAGTGACCTGGGACCAGAAGGGCCCGGCCTGGTACTTGCACGGCGAGGACACCTGGACGCTGAGCCCCAACCTCCTCCTGAACTTCAAGCTCGGCTACTACAACACCTGGTGGCAGGAAGGCCCCCAGTCGTCCGTGGACCTGAGCAAGCCGTCCGTCCTGATCCGCTATTCCACGCCCTACCCGCGGATGTACCAGGACGCCTACTACCAGTATTCCAAGTACTACAGCGACCGGCTCTCCTTCACGGCGTCGGCGGACTATTTCAAGGACGACTTCCTCGGCGGCGACCACGAGATCAAGGTCGGCTTCGACTACCAGCACACGCCCTTCAAGACGGACCGGCAGTTCCCGGGGAACCACACGCTCTATTTCAGCAACATGGACCGGACCGGGACCCGCGAGGTCTGGACCTGGCGCCAGATCCAGTGGGCCGAGACCAACGACATCTATTCGGTCTACCTCCAGGACATTTTCACGCTCAAGAAGCACCTGACCGTCAACCTCGGCCTGCGCTTCGACAGCACCCACATGCACAACGACGCCACCAGCGCCCCCGGCAACGCCTGGACCGACTACTACACCGAGCGGACGGGCGAGGCCGTGCCGACGTCGTCCCCGAAGATGAAGAACGTCGTCGACTGGAACGTTCTCTACCCCCGCCTCGGCCTGACCTACGACCTGTTCAACGACGGTTCCACGGTCCTCAAGTTCAACCTCTCCCGCTATTCCTACCAGGTCAGCTACGATCCCGCCTACCGGGTCATCGCCACGAGCTACTGGGAAGTCGATTACGACTGGCTCGGCGACTTCAACAGCGACCATGAAGCCCAGACCGACGAGCTCGGCGAGATCATCTACACCGACATCGCCACGAAGTACACCATCGACCCCCACCTCAAGGCCCCCTACATCAACGAGGCCGTCCTCGGCCTCGAGCGGCGGGTGACCAACGACATCGGCGCCAGCGTCAACTTCCTCTACCGCGAGACCAAGCGCCTCTTCTTCCCCTACAACCGGGCCGTCGACCCGGTCACGGATTACGCGGCCGTCCCGGTCACCGATCCCGGCCCCGACGGCGAGCTCGGCACGGCCGACGACGGCATCACGGTCAACGCCTACAGCCTCAACGAGGACAAGCTCGCCGCCATCGACTACTACGTGACGACCCGGAACGGATACAAGGAGTCCTACCGCGGCGTGGAGTTCAGCCTGCGGAAGAAATTCTCCCACCACTGGCTGGGCCAGGCCTCGGTCAGCTACGGGCGGAGCAACGTCAAGCTGCCGATCACGGCCGTCAACGATCCCAACAACCGTGTCTTCGAGGACGACGTCGTCGCCTGGAACGACTGCCCCTGGATCGTCAAAGTCATCGGGAGCTACGAGCTGCCCTTCGGCATCACCGTGGGCGGCTTCTTCAACTTCCGCTCCGGCATGCCGAGCCAGCGCTACCTTCTCTTCGACGGGGTGAACCAGGGCGAGGTCAACGTCGAGTTCGAGAAGTTCGGCAGCCATCGCTACCCCAGCATGACCATCCTGGACCTGCGGCTCAGCAAGGTCTTCAACGCCAGGAAGCTCGGCACCTTCGAGGTCATGGCCGACGTCTTCAACTCGCTCAACGCCCACACGCCCCTGGACTGGGAACAGGAGGTCACCAGCGGGCTCCACAGCGTCTACACCATTCTCGCCCCGCGGATCCTGCGGCTCGGCCTGAAGTGGAAGTTCTGAGCGCCGGCTGACGCGCGTTTTCGACGGTTCGAAGGGGAACTCGCGGGAGTTCCCCTTCTTTTGCTATATTAATGACGTGGGTGAATGCCTGGAACGCCGGGGCGGGAATTTCCGCCAGTTCGGCCCGGTCTTCCTTCTTTGTCTTCTCGCGACCGTCCTCTCCCCGTCCGTGGCGGCGGCCGCCGCCCCGCCGGCGAAGCTCAGCCTGCTCGTCGTCACGATAGACACCCTGCGGGCCGACCATGTCGGGGCCTACGGTGACAGGGAGGCCCGGACGCCGGCGCTGGACGGGCTGGCCCGGCGCGGGGTCAGGTTCGACCAGGCGTTCAGCCACGTCCCGCTCACCCTGCCCTCCCACTGCACGCTGTTCACGGGCCTCCTGCCCGCTTCCCACGGCGTCCGCGACAACGGCCAGCGGCTCGGCCCGGGCCCGGCGACCCTGGCCGAGGCGGCCCGCGCCCGGGGCTACGCCACGGCCGCCGTCGTGGGCGCTTTTCCCCTGGATTCGCGGTTCGGGCTGGCCCGGGGCTTCGACCTCTACGACGACCTCTACGGGAGCCGCAACAAGGCCCGCGACCTGGCCTTCGTCGAGCGGCGCGGCGGGGATGTCAGCGAGAGGGCCGGCCGATGGATCCGTGGACGCGGCCGGGAGCCCTTCTTCCTCTGGGCCCACTACTTCGACCCGCACGCGCCCTACGACCCGCCGCCCCCCTACGACAGGGACTTCGCCGGCCGGGAGTACGACGGCGAGATCGCCTACGCGGATGCCTGCCTGGGCCGGCTCCTCGCGGCGCTCGACGAGGCCGGGCGGACGGCTGACACGCTGATCGTGGTGACCTCCGATCACGGCGAGGGGCTGGGAGATCACGAGGAGAAGACCCACGGCATTTTCATCTACGACGCGACGCTCCGCGTTCCGTTGATCGTCGCCGGGCCGGGCATCCGGCCCGGAGGCCGGACCGTCGGGGCCCAGGCCGGCCTGGTCGACGTCCTCCCGACCGTTCTCGAGCTCCTGGGCTGGCCGGCCCCGAAGGGCCTGCCCGGCCGGTCGCTCGTCCCGCTGCTGACCCGCCCGGACGCCGGACGGACGGAAGCGGGGCGCGCGATCTACGTCGAGTCGATGAGCCCTCTCCTCGGCCGCAACTGGGCTCCGCTCCGCGGCCTGCGCACGCCCTCGTGGAAATACGTCGACGCCCCGGCCGCCGAGCTCTACGACGTCGCGGCCGATCCCGGCGAGACCCGGAATCTCCTGGACAAGCGCCCGGACGTAGCCGGGCGGCTCCGCCGCGATCTGGAGGCCGAGGTCCGGCGCCAGGCCGCGGGGTCTGCCGGGCCGCCGCAGGGGCCGGGACCAGGCCGAGAGGCCCGCGAGAAGCTCCGGGCCCTCGGCTACGTCGTCGGCGGCGCCGCCGCCGCGGCCGGCGGACCCCGGCCGGATCCCAAGACGATGATCGGCCTCGACAACCTCTTCAACGAGGCCGCGAACGCCTCGGCGGCCGGCCGGCTCGAGGAGGCCGAGGCGATCTACGGGGACCTGCTGCGCCGCGAGCCCGGGGACATCGTCGTCTACGATCATGCCGCCTACAACCTGACGAAGATGAACAAGGGGGACGAGGCCATCCGCATGCTGGAGGAGGCCGTCGGCCGCGGCCTGGTCAACGGCCAGGTCCTGGCCCATCTCGGCCTCTGCTTGCAGGAGGCCGGCCGGCTCGAGGAGTCCATCCGCGTCCTGGAGAGGGCCCTGGCCCTCGACCCGGACGCCGCCGAGACCCACAACGATCTCGGGGTCAGCCTCTACAAGAGCGGACGGCTAGAGGACGCGGCCGCGGCCTTTCGGCGATCGCTGACCCTCGACCCGCACGACGCCATGGCCGCGAACAACCTGGCGAACGCCCTCCTGGCCCTGAAGAGATACGACGAGGCGGCGGCCCAGTACGGCTCGGCCATCGCGCTGGACGGCGACCTGGCCTCGGCCCGCAACGGCCTGGCCGCGGTCCTGTACCGCCAGGGCCGGATCGATGAGGCCGTGAAGTCCTGGGAGAAGTCCCTCGAGCTCGACCCCGGGCTGGCGAACGCCCTCTACAACCTCGGGCGGGCCTATCTCCGGATGGGCCGCAGGGAAGAGGCCCTCGGCCTCTTCGAGCGTTACGTCCGCTGCGCCTCGCCCCGCGACGAGGCCAAGGACATCGACGAGGTCCGGGGCGTCATCGAAAGGCTCAGGAAGGAGCTCCGGCCGGCGATCTCTTCTCCAGGGACTCGACCAGCTTCCTGATGCGGTCCTGGCCGGGGCTGATCTCGAGCGATCTCTTCCAGACCGCCAGCGCCTCCTCGGTCCGGCCCAGCTTGAGGCAGCAATCGCCGAGCGAGTTCATGACGTTGATGTTCGAGCCGTAGGCCGCCAGGTAGTCCTGGTAGAAGATCACGGCCGCGCCGGGATCACCCTGGGCCTCGGCCGCCTGGCCGAGGAGCCCGGAGAACTCGTGCCGGGCCTTGTCCTTGAACAGCGGCTCGGCGATCGCCCGCAGGCCGGCGAAGTCCTTTGTCGTCAGCAGCCACTTGCAGTAATCCAGGGCCAGCTTGGCCGATCCGGGCGAGGCCTTGAAGGCCTTCGCCAGCCACCGCCCCGCTTCGGGCAGGGCGCCGCTCGCCAGGTACTGGTTGCCGATCATGTTGTCGTAGACCGGATCGCCCGGCGGCGGCAGGGGGTAGGACACGACGAAGGGGCGCGGCAGCGTTTCGGCGTGCGAGACGTAGAATCCCGCTTCCCGCGACGCCACGGTCGCGCCCGCCTGGTCGAGGACCTCGACCCGGGCCGTGTACAGGGCCGGGGCCAGGGAGGCGAGGGGCACGGCCTCGAAGACGTCGGGCAAGCCGGCCGTCTCGGCCAGGGAGCGGCGCGTCTCGAAGACGACCTTCTTGTCGTCGGAGACGGCGATCCGCAGGGCGCCCGATCGCCGCAAGGACGGGCCGAGGCCGAGGGCCTGGCAGAAAAGATAAAGCGTGTCCGACCGCGCGAAATCGGCCCGGGGCGAGAGCACGAACTGGCGGGCGCCGAAAAGATAAGGCTTGCTCTTGCCCTGATAGGACGAGTTCTCGACCGTCCGGTTGGCCAGGACCAGGGGGCCGATCTCGGGCCCGCCCGGAGGCGTGATCGTGATCTTGGCTTCGGCGGACGTGAAGTCCTTGGAGGCCGCGTTCTTGACCAGGACGCTCAGGTTGTAGGAGCCCTCGATCAGGGGGAAAAGGTCCTGGAAGCTGAAGAGCTTCGTCTTCAGATTCTCCATCTGCTCGCCGCTGAACTCCATCGGCAGCAGGCGTTCGCCCTGGTGGACGGCCCGGCCGCGGTCGTCGGAGACGAGGAGGTTGATCTGCAGCGTCGTCGCGTATCGGTCGCCGCGCCGTTCGAAGGAAAGCTTGGACGGCTCGATGAGATAGTGGACGAACGCGATCCCCGACGGGTCGCGGAAGACATGGACGGCGAAATCGTTGTCGACGTAGTTGGCCGTGTACTCCACGCCGACGGAGTCCTTGTACTTGAGGAACTTCTCGGCGTAGATGTCCTTGACCTTTTCCCGGGGCACCGAGGGGATCTGGGCCTGGATGAGGATCTCGGACGCGATCGAGGGCTGCGTGATCTGTCCGCTCTCGGACGGGATCAGGGACAGGGACACGCCGGCCACGGCCGGCTCGATCGCCATGAGCTGCTTGAAGGCAGCGTAGGCGTCCGTCGGGTCGGCGTAGGAGTCGACCATCAGCTCCCTGGGGCCGTGGCTGACGGGGCTGTAGAGGACCCATTCGCCCACGCCGTCCTTCTTGAAGAAGACGACGTAGAAGGTGTTCGGCAGGCCGAGCTTGGCCATGCCGTCGTAGAACCAGAGGATCGTCGGCCGCAGCTCGGTCGTGTTCTCGTACCGTTCGATCTGGTTCGGCATGCCGAGCGTGATGTAGACCTGGCCCATGGGCGTCCGCCAGCCGGGGCCGGGCGTGTCCCGCCCGAAGTTCTGATCGGCGTAGGCGATGCGCCGGTAGTGCTCCTTCTGGAACTCGTTCTCCGGCGTGTTCGGGTCGGGGTCGCGCTGCCTCCAGAAGGCCTCGATGAAGCGCTCCCGCTCCCGGTCGGTCGTGAGCTGGAGGAAGACCTCCTTCTCCTTCGGCGTGATGATGTAGACGACCTCCTCGTCGAGCCAGGTCCGATAGCGCTCCGGCAGGCCCCCCGCCTTCTTCGCGGTTTGGCCGCCGGAGGCGAGGCCGAAGCCGAGGCAGGCCAGCAGCGCGATGCCGATGATCACTTCCGTCCGTTTCATGCGTCCTCCCAGTCGCCGCTCCGTCCCCCTTTGACGCCGGTCCAGTTAGGGATTACCATAGGGACGGCCGTCAGGCCATCCAGGTTTCTTGAGGAGGGGTGGACATGCTTTTGAGAACCGGTGTCGTCGTGTTCCTGTTCGCATCGATCGTCGGCGCGGGAGCCGGAGCCGCTCAGATCGGGTTCAAACAGGACGAACGGGCCATGGTCCAGAAGTACAAGGCGTCCAACGCCAAGCTCGAGCAAGCCAAGGCTCTGTTCGCCAAGGGGAAATTCGACCAGGCCGAAGCCAAGATCCGGGACTGCCTGGAGATGTTCCCCAAGAATCCCGACGCCCAGTACCTGCGGGCCCAGATCGAGCTCCGGCGGGGCGATCTCGGCCCCGCCCTGGCCTCGATCGAGGGAGCCGAGCGCTCGTTCACCGAGATCGGCCAGCTCTACAGCTTCACCCACCAGGAGATGATGAACGATCTCCGGGAACAGAAGGCCAAGCTCGAGGAGAGCATCCGGGCCGCCGAAGATGAGGTCGCCGTGCTCCGGGGCCAGCCGCGGTCGGAATCCACCGTGTCGGCCACGGCGGCCGCCGAGGGCCGGATGCAGCAGGACAAGAACCTCATCGCCCAGATCGACCGGCAGCTCGAGAACCCGGTGCCCCAAACGATGGGCCTGCCCGCCGTCTATCATTATATCCACGGCAACATCCTGTTCAAAATGAAGAAGTTCGCCGACGCCGCCCGCGAGTACCAGGAAACGGTCCGTCTCGATCCCGGGCACGGGGCCGCCTACAACAACCTGGCCAGCATCTATTTCGCCGCCGGTCACTATCAACAGGCCCTCGACTTCCTCAACCAGGCCGAGAAGAACGGCGTCAAGGTCAATCCGGCCTTCAAGAAGGACCTGGAGCAGCGGCTGGCCGGGAAATAAGCGAAAAGGAAGGCCCGCCCCCGCGGACGCGGGGGCGGGCCTTGGCGCATCATCGGTCGTGCGCTCTAGAACGAGAACCGGAGCCCGACGCGGGCGCTGATCGGCCCGTAGAAGTTCATTTTCTGCTTGAACCGGGGATCGAGAACGGGGGAGTAATCATTGATGTCCCAGCCGGAGCCGGAAGCGATGACATCTTCGGGGACCGTGACCGTGCCCTGGTTATAGATGGCGTAGATCCGCTGGGCCGTCTTCGTGTTGGTCACGTTGTCGACGTTCAGGTTGACCTCGAAGCTGTTCTTCCCGACCTTGAACTGGTAGGCCAGGTAGGCGTTGGCGAAGAGCGTGAACGGCGACCGGCCCAGATCGTTCCGTCCGTTGGGCAGGTAGCCCTGGACGTCCAGGGCCCATTCCGTGGAGGTCGCCAGGCCCGAATAGGCGTTGACGATGAGCCCCGCGGTCAGGCCGAACGGGAGCGTGTAGGAACCGTAGGCCTTGAAGTAATGCGTCCGGTCGCCGGGCAGGACGCCGTCGACAGGCTTGAGGTTCCGGTCGAAGGCCAGGTACCAGAGGTCGAAGTACCGTTCGGTGTTCGGGTCGGTGCGGCCGTATTCGTCGCCCGAGGCCAGGCCGTTGTAGTTGCCCCACAGCCGGCTCCAGGTGTAGGAGAAGCCGGCCATCCAGGCGTTGGAGAACCTCTTGTCAACGGCGAAGTTGACGCCGTAGTAGTTCCTCGTGGCCTTCGGGCAATCCGGGGCGTTGGCCGGGATCAGCCCCGCGGCCCGGGCGGCGGCGTACTTCTCCTTGATGAAGGCCCCGCCGGGATTGGTCGTGTAGTAGAACTCGCCCTCGGGGAGCAGGACGCCGATGTCCTCGATGGCCCAGAGCAGGTGCTTGTTGACGAACCGGAGCGACACCGACAGGTCCGTCATCAGCTTCTTCTCGACGCCGAGGCTGATCTCCCGCATGCTCATCGGCTTCATGCCGGGATCGGTCGAGTCGAACGAGACCGGCCGGAAATCGAAGGTGTACGGGGCCGGCAGGAGGAAATCGCCCGGGAAGTAGCCGTCGACGCCGATCTTGTCCCACTCGTACGTGTCGAGCTTGTAGTAGGTGCTTTTCCACTTGAAGCCGCCGTAGGAGCCGGCCGCCATCTGCAGCTTCATGACGTCGTAGAACCAGCCCAGCGATCCGAAGACCTTGAGGGTCGAGTCGCCGAAAACGTCATAGACGAAGCCGAAGCGCGGCGCCAGCTTGTCGCCGAAGCCGAACTTGACCGCCTTGATGTTCTCGAACTCCGGATTGCCCGTGGCGTAGGAGGGGATGTACTCGGACTCGGTGCGCAGGCCCAGGTTGATCGTGAACCGGTCCTTGATCGTCCAGGAATCCTGGATGTAGAGGGCCCAGCGGTTGCTGTAGGCGTCGTAGAAATCGCCGTAGGGACCGGTCACGTCGTTGCCGCGGACGCCGTAGTAGCCGTAGTTGCCGCGGCCATAGTTGACGCTGTAGGCGACGAAGTCGCGATTCCAGCCGAAGAAGAGCACGGGATAGTTCGCCGTGGCGTCGTAGTTCTGACCCTGGCGGACCCACTGTGCGCCGATCTTGAAGGCGTGCTCGCCGCCGGCCGTGAGGTAGTAGGTCAGGTCGGCGTTGACGCTGTACTTCTCGTTGAGGGATTTGTTCACGACCGGCGAGTTGGCCCGGGCGTAGTTATAGTAGCCGGTCGGCCTCTGGTATTCCACCGGGACCGGGGTCCCGTCCAGCCCGACCAGGCCGATGTTGGTCGTCCGGAAGTAGCCGCCGGGCGCTTCGGTCAGGAACTGGAAGCAGGGCGTGGTGGGCGCCACGAGCTGATTGTTCTGGTTGGTCATGAAATACCCGCCGCGGAGCGACACGAAGAGGTTGTTGGTCAGGGTGATGTCGGCCGTGGCGCTGGCCGAGTAGTTGGGATAGGTGAAGCCGTAGTCGTCGTAGGAAACGGTCGGGTTGGGGTCGCCGTACGCGTTCGACAGGTCGCCCTTGTACTCGTACCAGTTGTTGACGAACGAGGCGGAGAGGCGCACGTTCTTGAAGGGCTGGGAGGTCAGCTTGGCGTTGAAGTTGATGTTCGTCTGTCTACGGAACCAGTCCCTCGTGGCATCGACCGTGACGCCGTCGCTGGTGTAGTTGACGGTCCGGGTGTTACCGTAGAACACCGGCAGGAACGACCCGAAGAACCAGAGCTTATCCTTGATGATATAGCCGCCCAGGCTAGCGCCGACCTCGAACCGGTTGTCCCGGTTCCGCCCGGTCAGGACCTCGTACGGGTAATAGGTCGCGACCGAGTCGTCGGCCAGGTTGAGCTCCAGCGTCTCGCGGTACTTGTCGCGGAGCGGAGACCCGCTGTAGTAGCCGACCACCTCGCCGTGGAACTCGTTGCCGCCGGAGCGGGTGATGACGCTGACGACGCCGCCCAGCGAGCCGCCGAATTCGGCCTGATACCCGGAGGCCTTGACCTGGACCTCGTCGACGAACTCGAAGGCCGCGCCCTGGGCGCGGTCGCCGTAGACGATGTCCGTGACGTCGGTGCCGTCGATGTAATAGACGTTCTCCAGGCCCGACGCGCCGTCGACCGACGTGCCGCCGATGATGCTCTCGTTGGAAACGCCGGGGATGGCCGTGATCAGCGAATCGAAGTCGCGGCCCTTGGGCAGGTTGTCGAAGACCTCCTTGGTCATCGTCATCCCCTTGACCGTGCTCTTGACGTCGATCAAGGGCGATTTGCCGACGACCGTGATCTGCTCCGCCAGCGTCCCGACCTGCAGGGTCTCATGAAGCGTGATCGTCTGCTCCAGGCTGACGATGATGCCCTCGCGGACGAGGGTCTGGAAGCCCTGGAGCGAGAAGACGACCTTGTAGGTGCCGGGCACCAGGCCCATGAGGCGGAACGTGCCCGTCGAGTCGGACACGGCGGTGGCCTGGCCGACCATCTTGGGAGACGTCGCGATGACGCTCACCCCGGGCAGCGGATTGCCTTCGGAATCGCTGACGACGCCGAAGAGCTTGGCGTTGACCTGCTGAGCGAGCCCGAAGCTGGCGATCGCGAGCAGGAACACCGCTAAAATCGCTACTTTCTTACCCATTCTTTCTTTCCCCCTTTCTCATGGATGGAAAACGGAATGCCCCTTTTCCCCCAATAGTGGTTCTTTCTCCCGGATCGATCACCTCCTTCTCGAGTCCCCCTTCAGCGCAGGCCGCGGTTTCTAAAGCGGAGCCAGGCCCCGGGACGTCGATCTTATTAACCGGCCGTTTCCATTTTTAGCAATAAGCGTGCCATGGCTGGAAAGGGGGTATTTTATTTATATTCTGACATTTAAAAAGTTCAGATTTTCGAATTTTATCCAACGGGATGTAGCCATCTGAAAGATTGAATAAGTCGCCGAAAATATTCGAATTTTTGAACGTGGCGAACCGTTATGCTCGCCGTTTTGGGGACACGTGCGCACCTGTCCCCGACAGCGCCAACAGCAGCGGGGACGCGCACCTGCGTGTCCCCGGTCGGCAGCGGCGGGAGGCCGGGCTGAAGACGGAGCACGGCCCGTTCTGAAGGAGGGATCAGGCCGGGATGGCCCGAAAGAGGTGAGCGGCCAAGGCCCGCAGCGGCCCGGGCTCAGGCCCGGCTGGCGGTGATGACGCGGGGCGCCCGTTACCTTACGGTACCGGGCTGCTTCTCCCACCAGGCGTCGATCGTCTCCATTTTAAGCGGCTCCGAGATGCCGTCTTGCGCGGCGGTCGCCTTGAAGCCCTGGCCCACGATGACGGTCTTGCCGTTCACGATATTGCGGAGTTCGACCTCGCCTTCGTAGACCGCGAGCTCCGTTCCTCCGTCGCTCTTGACCTCGAAGCTGAACCGGGTTCCCCGGATGCTTCCGACCGTGGGACTATGAATGACCTCGAACCACTTCCGGGCCAGCCGCCGCAAGGGTCTGAGGAGTTTCTCCGTCAGCTTGTCGAGGCTGCCGGGCTCTTCGAAATGCCGGCCGGGCTTCGGCCCCGACAGCCTGGCTTCCAGCTCCTCGGGTTTGTCCACGGCGGAGTACATCCGGCCCTTGACGAGCTCCATGGCCTGCTTGTCGACCGTGTCCCCTGCCAGCCTGATCTCGGATTCCCCTCCGAGGCGCACAACCGCGCGGCCTCCCAGGGTTTGGAGCTCGGCCCGGCCGCCGGGCCCGGTCGTGATCGCGTCCCCCGTTTCGAGAAAGACTGGTCCGCCCGAGGCCGGGTCGATGATCTCTCCGCTCTTCTTGGCGATCCGGACGCTGCCGGAAAGGTCGGAGACGAGCCCGCGGAGCTGCGGATCCGGGCCCGGGGTCCGGCCGAGCGCGTCTATCCGGCCCCGCAGGGCATCCCGGGAAGCGATCGATCTCGCCCGCAGGCGCTCGAGCGCGGCCCATGTCTCCTCGTTCTTCGTTCCGGCCGCCCGCGCCGTCCGCAGCGTCTCCTCGGCGGCCTTCTCGGCCCGAGCGTCGTTCGCCTGCCTGGCCCGCGACCGGATGTTCTCGAGCTTGCGGATGAGCCCGTCGTCCGCCTGGATGTCCCGCTTCACCTTCTCGAGATCGGCCTCTGTCCGCTCGATGACAGTCTGCGTCTTCAAATAGGCGCCGAGCAGAAAGGCCTTTGCCCCGTCCGGGTCCTGGTCGGCCTGGCCGCGAAGGATCGAGGCCGAGCCGGCAAGCAGCAGGCAGGCCAGGACGGCCAGGCCCGCCAGGTTCGGTTTCGTGATCCTCTTCATCATCATCTCCAGTCTCCCGCGGGTCCGCCGCGGCGTCTCACCGGCGCTCCTGCAGGCGCTCCCAGGCCCAGATCTGTGCCTGGGCCGCAGTCGCGGAGGGCGCTTCGGGATCGAGCCCGATCACGGTCGTCAGATGCCCGATGGCCGCGCGATAATATCCGAGCTGGCCGCAAAGAAGGGCGGTGTTGACGAGGAGCCGGCGGTCGAAGGGCGCCAGGCCGAGGGCCGCCCCGTATTCATCGAGGGCGTCGAGGAACCGGCCTTGTTTGACGCGGGCGTCGCCGCCCAGGGCCAGCCGCCGCGCCCCGTCGGGCAGGCGGGCCAGCGACGGATCGGCCGCGAAAAGGGCTTCGACCTTCCCGCGAACTGATGCGGCGGTCGTCGTGTCGGCGAAGCGCACGGCGCAGGCGTATCCGGCCAAGGCCTCGGCCCGCCGGCCGGCCGCCGCCGCGGCGTCCGCCTTTTCCAGCCTCTCCCGGACGAGGTCTCGCGAAGCTTCGAAAAGGGCGGCCAAAGCGTTCGCCAGGTCGGCCCGGGGGGCCATCAGCTCCGCGGCCCGCACCTTGGCGAGGATCGCGCCGGCCCGTTCGAGATCGCCCTTCGCCGCGCAGGCCCTCGCTTCGAGCAGGCGGGCGCGCGGATCGCCCTTCACGGACAGGAGCAGGCCGAGGGCCTGGTCGGGCCGGCCTTCGTCGAGCCGCACGGCGGCCAGGGCCGTCCGCGCGTCGCCGTCCCCGGGAGCGGCCGCGCAGGCCGCCTCGGCGTCGCGGCGCGCCGCGTCCCGATCGCCCATCTCCCGGCGGACGCGGCTGCGGCAGCCGAGGAGCGTGGCTGAGGCCTTCGACCCGGCCGGGACCAGCGCGACGGCCTTGTCCCAGGCGGCCGCCGCCTCAGGGAACCGGCCGGCCCGTTCATGGACCAGGCCTTGGCCATGGACCGGCCAGGGGTTGTTCCTCACCCAGCCCTCGGCCTTCGAGAACTCGTTCAGGGCGCCTTTCAGGTCCCCCATCGCCAGGCGGACGGAGCCTGCCGTCAGGAAGCACTCGGCGTCGAGCCGGCCGTCGCCGGCCCCGCCCGCGGCGGCCGGCCCGGCGGCGCGCCGGCTTATGGCGTCGAGGTTGATATCGGCGGCGCAGTTCGCGGCGGCCAAGGCGTCCCCGTAGCGCCTCATCCCCACGTAGATCGAGGCCAACGCCAGATACATGCGCGGGTCCCGGGGAGAGAGCTCGACCGCGCTCTTCTGCGCCGCGAGGGCGTCATCCGGCGATCCGCCGGCTCGATAGGCCTCGGCTAGCCCCGCATAAGCTTCGGCGGCGTCCGTCGGCCGCTCCCGGACGAGGGCGTCGGTCACGGCTTCGGCAAAGCTCGCGACGGCACTGGCCGGATCGCCGGATTCGAGGAGGGCCCAGCCCAAATCTCTCTTGATCTTCCGGGAGGAAACCCAGGTCCAGCCCTGCTCGACGCGCGCCAGGACTTCCCGGTAGACGAGGACCGCTTCGCCGGCGCGGCCGGCGGCCCGACAGGACCGGGCCATCATCAGCAGGTTCCTGCATCGCGTCTCGGCGTCCTTGCTTCTCGCGGCCGCATCGCCGAAGATGGCGGTGGCTTTCTCGAAGTCCCCCGCGGAATAGGCGGACACTCCCTTCCGGTCCTGGGCCGCCAAGCCGGACGCCCCGGCGAGAACGCCCAGGAGGAGCCCGGCGGAGACCGTCCGTCGAACAGCCTGATCCCCGGTCATCGCCGGCTCACTTTCCGTTCCCGGCCGGCCCGAGCCTGGATTCGAGCTCGCGGGCCTGGTCGCCGGCCCGCTTCGCCTCCTCCAGCAGGCCGCTCTCGTTGTCCGAGGCGATCTTCAGCCGGTTCTCGGCCTCGCCCTTGACGGCCTCGAGCTCCTTGAGCAGGGCGTCGGCCTCCCGCGCATCTTTCGGGCTGGAAGCGGTTTCGGCCCGCTGCTTGAGGTCGGCGATCCTCGTCCGGGCTTCGAGGAGGTCGGCCTCCGCGTCGACCTTCTGCCGTCTCACTTCGATAAGCTTCCGCGAAGTGTCGAGGAGCGCCCGCACTTGGTTCCTGTACTGGTCCATGACCTCCGTGGCGGCAACTGGCCCCGCGGCCGGACCGGCGCTCGCCTTCGCCCGGCAGGGCTCGTCAAGGGGTTCGCCGGACATGGCCTTCTGGGCCTGGAGGGTCATGAACTCGGCCTCGTCGTTCTTCCCCCGGGCCGCAAGGTCGCGGGCCCGTTCGGAAAAGTAGGCGGCGCAGCGAGCCCGGTCCGCGGCCGATCCGGGCTCCTTGCCCCGGACCGATGCCGCGGCGACCGGCTGGAAAGGCACGAGAGGGGCATTGGCGCCGCCCGCAGGGACGAGCATTTCGCCCCCCTGCCGGCGGGCCTTTTCGAGCCGCTTCAGCTCTCCGGCCTCGAAGGCCTCCCATCTGGCGACGGCTTTCTGCCGCTCTGCCTCCTGATCCCGGAGCGCCGCCTCGCGGGCCCGGAGAGCGGCGGCTTCCGACTCGGCGTCATCCTTGGCGGACGACCTGAATAGGCCGCCGATGAGCCCCGACACGATGTTTTGGATCGCCCTCTCGGCGATCTGGCCGGACGATACGGCATCGGGACCCGCCGCTCCCGAACCGCCCGAGCCTGCCGGCCTGCAAACGGGCGGACGGTTCTGGTCGGGACAGGTGCAGATGTACTCGACGCCGCCGCGGACCATGATGACGGCCGTATGACCGCCGTTCCAGCGGGCGTTCAGGCCGCGGTCGCGGAGCCAGGCGTCGAGGGTTTCCCGGCACATCGCCTGCTGGCCGGAGGCCCTCGGCGGCAGCGCCGTCACGGCCGCCGCGAGCGCCAGGAGGATGGGGATCGGGGTCCGGCCCATGCTTGGTCCCATGATCGGCCACCTCCTGTGCGAAACTGATCGGCCCGGAATAAGAGCGTGTATCTATCACAGGTCGGCGTCCGGAGTCCAGGAGATCATTCAATGACAGCCTGTCGGGCGACCCCGCCCGCAACGGCCCGGCTTCAGGCCCGGCGGGCGGTGATGACGCGGGGCTTGCCGGCCAGGTCCCAGGCCGTCTCGATCTCGGTCCAGCGCCTGCCGAAAAGCCCCAGCACCCTGTCCCTCTGCCCTTCGCCGATCTCGAAGATGAGGTAGCCGCCGGGCTTCAGGAAGGACCCGGAGCGCCGGACCAGCCGCTCGATGACGTCGAGCCCCGACTCCCCCGCGAACAGGGCCCGTCGCGGCTCGAAGTCCCGGACGTCGGCCGGCAGGACCTCCCACTCGGCGCGCGAGACATAGGGCGGGTTCGAGACGATGAAATCGAACTTGAGGCCGCTGCCGCGGAAGGCCGAGAGCAGGTCGCTCCGCAGAAACTCGATGCGCCGGGCCTTGTGGCGGGCCGCGTTCCTCCGGGCCACCCGCAGCGCCCTCTCGGAGACGTCCACGGCCCGGATCCGGGCCCGCGGCAGCTCCCGGGCCAGGGCGACGGCGATGCAGCCGCTGCCCGTCCCGACGTCGACGATGTCCTCGTCCTCCCGGCTCGAGAGCTCGAGGACCTTCTCGACCAGGCCCTCGGTCTCCGGCCGCGGCACGAGGACGGACGGGCCCACCTCGAACGGGAGGGACCAGAACTCCCTGGTCCCGGCGAGGTGCGCCAGCGGCGCGCCCGCCAGCCGCCGTTCGACCAGGCGCCTGAAGAACGCCTCGGCCTGCGGCGGGCACGGCCTGTCCGGGGCGGCCAGGTAGCGCTCCTCCGTCAGCCGGGCCGCGCGCAGCAGGAGGACCTTGGCTTCGAGGAGGGCTTGGGGCCGGCCGCCGAGAAGGGCGGCGCCGGTGCGGAAGAGTTCGCTTAGGGTCGTCGTGTTAGCGTCCAACGTCCTTGGCCTGGCCGCCCTCGGGAGCGGTTTCGCCCAGCGCCTGGGCTTGGGCCTGGCTGACGAGATGTCCCAGGATCTCGTCGAGGTCCCCGTCCAGGACGGCTTCGATGTTGTGGAAGTTCTCGTTCAGGCGGTGGTCGGTGATGCGCGACTGGGGAAAGTTGTAGGTCCGGATCTTCTCGCTCCGCTCCCCCGTCCCGACCTGGGAGCGGCGGTGGTCGGCGATCTTGGCCTGCCGCTCCCGCTCGGCGATGTCCATGAGCCGCGAGCGCAGGACCCGGAGGGCCTTCTCCTTGTTCCGGTGCTGGGATTTCTCGTCCTGGCAGGAGACGACGAGGCCGGACGGCTTATGGGTGATGCGGATGGCCGTGTAGTTCCGGTTGACGTTCTGGCCGCCCGGGCCCGACGAGCCGAAGGCCTCGATCTTGAGGTCCTTCGGGTCGATCTTGAGGTCGATCTCCTCGGCTTCCGGCAGCACGGCCACAGTAGCGGTCGAGGTGTGGATGCGGCCGGCCGCCTCGGTCTTCGGCACGCGCTGGACGCGGTGGACGCCGCTCTCGTACTTCAGCAACGCGTAGGCGCCGGCGCCGCGGATCTCGGCGATGGCCTCCTTGACCCCGCCGACCGGCGAGAAGCTGGTGTCGACGACCTCGAGCTTCCAGCCCCGCTTCTCGGCGAACCGGGCGTACATGCGGAATAGGTCCTGGGCGAAGAGCGAGGCCTCGTCGCCGCCGGCCCCGGCCCGGATCTCCAGGATGACGTTCTTCCCGTCGTTGGGGTCCTTGGGCAGGAGCAGGGTCCGGAGCTCGCCGGCCAGAGCGTTCTCCCGGGCCTCCAGGTCCGCGGCCTCGCCCTCGGCCAGGCGCCTGAGGTCGGGCTCGCTGGCCGGGTCGGCCAGGAGGGCCTGGGTCTCGGCGCGGTCCTTGCGGACGCGCGTCCACTCCTGGAATTTGCGGTAGACGGGCTCGAGCTCGGCCCGTTCCTTGGCCAGCTCGCGGATCTTCTGCGGATTGGCGGCGATCGCGGGGTCGGAGAGGGCGGCGGTCAGCTGACGGTATTTATCCTCGATCGCCTGGAGTTCAGGGATCATCGGTCGCGGATCAACGCGAGGATTTCTTGGTCTTCGCCAGGTTCTTGATGTTCCGGTTCCGGAAGTCCTTGGCGTCGCCGAATTTCTTCTTGAACTTCTCGACCCGGCCGGCGCTGTCGATGAACTTCTGCTTGCCGGTGAAGAAGGGGTGGCACTGGGAGCAGATCTCGACCCGGATCTCCTTCTTCGTTGACCGCGTCATGAACGTGCTGCCGCAGGCGCAGGTCACGAGGCAGTCCTGGTATTCGGGATGGACGTCTTTTTTCATGGACGATCTCCTTGAGCGCGGTATTATAGCAGAATCTATGCGCCGCCGCAAAGCGTGGGGATGTCGGCGGATTTCCTCTCGAATTCGTCCTTGTCGACGGTGAAGGACAGGGCCTTCAGCCCCGTTTTCACGACCTCTTTATAGCGCCGGGAGTCGAAATACTCCTTGAGCGGGCGGGTGAAGGGGAAGAGCTGCTCGGCGGCCTGCCACTCGAAGACGCTGCCGTCGGCCCGCCGCAGGCAGTTCAGGTGGACGACCCAGGCCAGCTGGCGGAAAGGCATGTGGCGGAACTCCCGGCGGATGGCCAGGAGCTCGGCCTCCTTGAGCGGGTCCCAGAAGTGGAAGTAGCGCGAGAAGAGCACCCCGTTGTGAAAATAGGCCGGGAAGGCCAGGAGGCAGTCCTTGTGCGTCAGGCGTCCGAGGTAGACGAACAGGTCCTTGATCTTGGCCCGTAGGCTCAGGCCGGGCCGGGTCTGGCCGGGCATGGGCGAGAACGGCTCGCCCGGCTTGACCAGGGGGTTCTGTATGGTCAGCCACTCGAAGGCCAGGGCCCGCTGCGGCGGCAGCGCGGGCAGGCCGTCCGCGGTCTGCCTGGCGATGAAGTCGCACTCCTTGACCTTTATGTCGACGATCAGGTTGTCCGGGGCGGGCTCGCGCAGGAAGATCTGCAGCCGCTGTGTCGGGTACTCGGACGAGTCGAGATCGTAGGCCAGCGGCCAGAGGAAGCGCTTGCGGGCCTCCTTGAGGAAGCCCTTCTTGTTGAGGACGGCCAGGACCTCGTTGAGCGAGTAGCGGCCGAGGAAGAGGGAGCTCCCCTGCGTGACATGGAGCTCGGTGAAGATGTCGGACTCGTCAACGATCGGGGATTCGTCCCAGAAAGGATCAGCCGCCCCGGCCTTCTTCATGTCCCTATTTTAAGGGAACGCCGCTTCGCGGGCAAGCGGGTCCCGGACCGCTTCGGCGGGGCGCTTTCGGCCGCGGCCTCAACGGCGGCCTCGGCGGCGGTTCCGGCGCCCGGACCGGACGGCAGGGAAGTGAACAGCTCCAGGATGTCGTCGCCCATGTCCACCCGGCGCTCGAGCTTGAAGTCGCCGAGCTTGGGTTTGATCTTGAAGAAATGGCGGAGGACGATCAGGCCGCCGGGCTTGAGCAGGCCGCGCTTGCGGATGACCTTGAGCGGGTTCCGCTCCTCCAGGAGCCGGTAGGGCGGATCGAGGAAGATGACGTCGAAGCGCACCCCCTCCCCGGCCAGGTCGATGACGGCCCGGTTGAACTCCCGGTGGAGGACGACGGACTTCTCCTCGGCCCCGCACCGGGCGATGTTGGCGCGGATGACCTTGACCGCCGGATAGAACTCGTCGACGAAGACGCACTTCGCCGCGCCGCGGCTCAGGGCCTCGAGCCCGATCGAGCCCGTGCCGGCGAAGCCGTCGAGACAGGCCGCGCCGGGCAGCCGGCCGCCGACGATGCTGAAGAGGGCCCCCTTGACCTTGTCCTGCATCGGGCGGACCGAGGTGCTGGGCACGAGCTTGAGACGGCGCCCCTTGTAGATGCCGCTGATGATCCTGATCATGTCAGTAGATGACGACGACCTGGCCGGGCCGCGTCTCGAGGCGCAGGACGCCGTGCGGCAGCTCGTACCAATCGTCGAGGGACGTCGGCGCGACGCCCTGGAGGCGGGCGACGACGCCGATGACCAGGTCGATGAAGGCGGGCGAGATCTCCTGGGCGCCCAGGAAAAGCTTGTCCATGGTGATGCGGATCCTGCCGTCCCCGGTCTGGATATGGGCGGCGAAGAGCAGGTCCTGCTTCTGCGGCAGGACGCCGCCGGCCTGGGGCTGGCCCAGGTCGATGCTGATGCGGCCCTCGACCTTGTCGCCGGCCAGGAGCTTGAGCACGGCGCCCTTGACGTACGGGCCGCCCTCGGCCTCGAGCCGGCAGGCGGTGTAGGCGTTGAATTCGTCCTCGCTGAAGGTCAGGCGGCGCGATCCCGGCGCGGCCGCGGGAACGGCCGGGACGGGCTTCTTCCGGGAGGGAGAAAGCTGCCGGGCCTCGGCCTGGATCCTGTCCAGGGCGGCGAAGACCGGGGCAGCCTTGGCCCGGACCTCGGGCGGCACCTCGGCCAAGACGGCCAGGGCCGCGCCGGCAATCAGGACCGCTCCAGCCGCCCAGGCGGACGGGCGCGGGGCTCTCGATCGAAACATCATGACGTGCTTCCGCCCTTATGTTAGCAGATAAGGGGATCGGAGAAAACAGGCCGTTCGCGGCCTTTGGAGAGGATCCCCGGAGCGCGGGGACGGACGGGAAACGGGAGGGATCAGTAATGAGAGAGGGTGCCGTCCTTCTTGGCCTTGCGGACGGCCAGGCGGAAGGCGGCCAGGCTGAGGGGCACGAGAAGGACGTCGAAGACGGCCAGGGCGACGATGTCGGGCAGGACGGCCCGGAACGGCGACGAGGCCAGGAGCGACTTCCTCATGCCGTCGAGGGCGTAGGTGACGGGCAGCAGGGACGACGCCCAGCGGATCCACGGCGGCAGGAGGGAGACGGGGAAGACGACGCCGCCGAGCAGGCCCGAGACCGTGCCCAGGATCCAGCTGAAGGGGTTGCCGGTCTTGTAGACGAGGATGAAGCTGGCCGAGAGGACGCCGGCGCTGAGGAAGCAGACGACCGTGAGCAGGCCGACCGCGACGACGCCGGCGAAGTCAATCCGGCCGAAGGCCAGGCCGAAGAAGGCTGCGGCCACGGCCAGGTGGAGCGCGGTCCGGAAGATCTGGAAGAGGAGCGAATAGAGCGACGAGCCGAACAGGATGACCGGGATCGGCACCGGGGTCACGAGCAGCGCTTCGAGCGTCCCCGACAGCTGGGCGCTCCGGATGACCGCGCTCAGTCCCTCCTGGAACATGCCCAGGAGCCCGGAGAAGGCTACCCCGACGACGGCGAAGGAGAAATAATCGCCGCCGAACGGACCGAGCGACGGCGAACCCGGAGGCACCAGCTTGGCCACGAAGTAGAACGTCGCCAGCGAGAGGAGGATGCCGACGATGGACGAGACGAACGAGAACTTGTAGGTCACGGCCTCCCGGAAATCGCGCCGGAGGAAGGCGCCCAGGACGCCGCTCACGGCCGGCCCTCCGCCTCGCCGACGGCCTGTTCATAGGCCCGGCGCAGGGCCCCGCGCCCGCCCGCGGCCAGGGACGCGGCCGGGCCGCTCAGGCGGATGCGGCCGCGGCTGATGACGGCGATGTCGTCGGCGCAGTCGGCGGCCTCGCCGAGATCGTGGGTGGCCCAGAGGATGGTCTTGCCCCGGCGGCCTGCCAGCTCGCCGCGGAGGAAGGCCCGGGCCCGGTCGGCGGCCTGGGGATCGAGCGAGCGCGTCGGCTCGTCGACGAGCAGGATGGCCGCGTCGGCGAGCAGCGCCCGGGCCAGGGACAGCATCTGGCGCATGCCGGTCGAGTAGCCGCTGAAGCGGAGATCGGCGGCTTCTTCGAGACCGGCGAGGCGCAGCAGCTCGTCGATCCGCCGGCCGCGGGCCGGCCCGCGCAGGCCGTAGAGGGCGCCGAAGAACTCGAGGTTCTGCCGGCCGGTCAGGCGCCAGTAGAAGCTCCGCTCGTCGCCGATCGCGCAGCCGACGGCCGACCGGGCCGGTCCGGGCTCGCGGGCGACGTCGCGGCCGCCGGCCAGGGCCCGGCCGCCGTCCGGCAGGACGAGCCCGGCCAGGATCTTGACGAGCGTGGTCTTGCCCGCCCCGTTCGGCCCGAGCAGGCAGAAGACCCGGCCGGGGCCGATCTCGAGGTCGAGCCCGTCGAGCGCGGTCACCGTGCGCCGGTCGAGGGGATGGCGGATAAGCTCCCGGAAGCCGCGGAAGACCGGGTACCTCTTGACCAGGCCCTGGACGAGAACGGCCGGCGTTTCGCTCATCTCACTTCGCGCCCGTTATCCGCCGGGCCGCGGTGACGGCCGGCCGGAAGACCCGTTCGAGGTAGCGCCACCAGATCCGGGGCGAGGATGCGGCGACGCCGGTCGCCGAGGCCAGCCAGGCCCGGGGCGGGAAGAAGATCTCCCTCAGGGTCCGCGCCGCCAGGACCGGATCGCGGCGCTCCCAGAGCGAGAAGATCGAGGGCATGTAGTACGGCCAGGCCGGCGCCTCCCGCCGGGCGGCCGTCGCGGCCTCGGGCCAGAGCAGCCGGAGCCCGGCCGACTCGACCGGCCCGGGACGGAGGGCGGCCCGCGGCGACGCCGGGACGGACCCCGGCCAGAGCCTCTCCGCCAGGTGGAGGCCGTAGAAGACCGGACCCCTGATCCGCTCGTCGCCGGCGATGCGGCAGATCCAGTCCCAATCGAGCTCCGGCCGCCCCGCCAGCCGGGCGATGTCGGCCAGCCAGATGAGCCGGTCGTACGAGTGCTGCTGGACGTGGACGCAGAGATAGCAGAGCTCGTTCTCCGCCGGCAGGACCAGGGCCTCGGTGCCCCGGACCGCCAGGCGGCCCGCCGAGGACCAGAAGCCGTCTTCCCCCCGCCTCGGGAAGTGGAGACCGAGGGGATGGGCGTGGAACTCGAGGAATAGCGAGCCCTTCTTGAAGTAGGGGGAGAACATCCAGTCGAGCGGCCGGTCCGGCGGGACGCTCTCCCCTTCCGGCCGGCCCGAAACCTCGGCGAAGCCGAGATGGACGATGAGGCGCCGCACCTCCCCCCAGTCCGAGGGATGGACGATGAAATCTATGTCCCAGAAGGGGCGCAGGGCGATGTCGGGATAGACGTCGATGGCCAGCCGGGCGCCCTTGGTCAGGGCGGCGCGTAGGCCGGCCCGGCGGAGAGAGGCCAGGACCGGCTCGAGCTCGCGGTAGACCTGGCTCGCCCGGCCGAGGTTCCTCAGGTAGGCGAGCCGGAGCCGGTCACGGGCGGAACCCGGCATGGCCTCGGCGCGGTCGCGCAGCGTCCAGTAGACGAGCGGCAGAAGGCCTTCCCTCCCGGCCCGGCTCAGGACCCGGTCCCAATCCCGGATCTCGCCGGCCAGGCGGACGGCCTCCCCCGCCGCTCCGGCGTCGCAGCCGGGGCGGGCGCAGTGCGCGAGCAGGGCAAAGGGAAGATGTTCGCTCAAGGAAGAATGTCCGGGCGCGGGAGCCGCGCCGTCCGAAGGCGGGGTCAGGACCCGCTAGTCGTTCCGGATCTTGTAGGGAGAGGCGTGCTCTTCCTCGAAGGTGGCGGACAGGGGCACGGCCCCGGCCACGATCGCGGCGACGCCGAGCGGCGCCAGGAAGAACGGCGGAACGCCGCGCTTGCAGACGACGTAGACGAAGTCGCCCTCCTGGCACGGCTTGGCCGTCTTGAGCAGGGCCGTGTAGCCGGAGGTGACCCGCTTCGTCCTGGCCCCGTAGGCTTTGAGGGCCCGGTTGTCCTGGTAGAAGTCCGTGACCTGGCCCTTGACATGGATCCGGTCCTCGACCTGGATCAGCCCGATCTCAACCAGGATCTCGGCCTCCTTGCTGTCCGGGTGATACCGGACAACCCGCCCGACAAAGGCCTCGCCCTTCTCTTTCTGCTCCTTGATGACGGCCGCGGCGCCGGCGGCGGCCACGCTGTCATACGGGTTCAGGGCGATGGCCAGCTTGGAGGTCTGCAGGGCCGTGATCCCGAAAAAGTCCTGGGAGTTGAACGTCCGCGACGCCGACTTCACGCCCAAGGCGTAAAGCCCGGGGCCGAGCCCCTGGATCCTGAACGAGCCCAGGGCGTCGGAAGCGGCGGCTTCGGTCATGATCCCGGTCGTCAGGTTCCGGACGACGACGACCGCCCCCGCGACGGGCGACGAACCGTCCTGGCCGTAGACGAACCCCACCAGGTTGCCCGTGCCGGGCTCCTGGGCGGCCGCAAACGATGAAAACAGGATAAGGATCGGCACAAAAGCCAATCCCCACAATACACCCTTGGCACCTCGCCTCATGGGCTTCCTCCTTGGCAATAAATATGATAAGCGTCCGATCGGGCCCTTGTCAAGGCCCATAACCCGCTCCATCTCCATCGGATATGATGGTTACGTCGCTCCGGGCCCGGAGATCGTCAGGCGGACGAGGCTGACCGTGTCGCTGACGGACGCCGCCTCGAGGGTCGACGACCCCGGAGCCAGGGTCGCGGCGAATTCCGCGAATCCAGCCTCCCCATAACCTTCCCAGACGACGCGGCCGTCCAGGAAGACGGACACGAGGGCCCGGCCGGACGGCCCGGCCGGCGCGAATTCCAGGCGGACGGTCCGCCGGCCGCCCCCCGTGACGAGGTCGATCTTGAACGACCCCCCCTTGGGGACGGGGCGGCCCCCCAGATCGATCGACGGCGGGCTGGTCAGCCGGTCGACGGCCCGGCGGACCTCGGCGGCCTTGGCCTCGTCGTTCAGGCGGCCGTAGCAGCGCTCCAGGCCCAGGAGCGCCCCCAGGTCGTCCGGGACGGTCTCGAGGGCGGCGCGGTAATACCGCTCGGCTTCGTAGATGTTATCCAGCTTGAAGTTCGATTCGCCGATGAGCTTGAGGATGCGGACGTAGCTCGGCCGCCCCGAGGGGGCGATGACAAGCGAGCTCGACGAGAGCAGCGCGCCCATCCTGGCGATGTCCCGGTAGCGGTTCAGCTGGAAGTCGAGGGCCAGGCGGAAGGCCAGCGTCTCGAGGTCCTTGAAGGGGGAATCCCGGTCGGACTCGGCGAGGAGCCCGCGTTCCTTGATGAAGGTCTCGAACTCGCTCAGGGCGGTGAAATCGTCCTCGACCGCGAGATAGGCCGCGATCGTTCCGTCCCGGTCCGCGAACGACCGGGTCTCGTCGATGCGGTTCATGGCCAGGAGCCGCCGGGCGCCCCGGCGCGCCTCGGCGTATTCCCGGGGGTCGAAGAGCGGCCGGCCGGCCAAGTCCTGGTAAAAGCGGACGGAGCCGAGGGCTTCGACGGCCGTCGAGCAGCGAGCCGAGGCCTCCGCCGTCCGGAAGGAATCGGCCTCGCGACGGGCCTGGTCGAGATCGGCCCTGGCCAGCGCCACCTCGAGGGCGTCGGCCCGGGCCAGCGCCGCCTGCCGGGCCTCGAGGGAGAGCGCCCGCTCCCCCAGGAAGCGGGCGTAGGTCCTGAGCGCGCCGGCCTCGTCCGGCAGAACCCGGCCGGCCAGGTCGTAATCCCGGAGCGTGACGTTCCAGGTTTCCAGGAAATCGACAAGGCGATCCTGGTCGCGCCCGGCCAGCGAGCTCCGGAGAAGGCCGGCGACGAAATCCCGCTCCTCCGGCGCGAGGTCCGGCCAGCGGCCGAGCAGGATCTTGCCCGCGTCATAGCGGATCTGGCTGTTGTGCCCGGTGAGCTCGGCCGCCCGGCGGTACTCGTCGAAGTAGCGCAGGGGCGCCGGCCGGCCGAGGTAGCTCATATAAAGGAGCGTCTGGCCGAGCTCGAAATGGGCGGCCGGCGAGGCCGGGTTGAGCCGCAGCGAGCGCAGGAACGAGGCCTGCGACAGCCCGAACAGGCGGTCGCGCGCCGCCGGGTCGCCCAGGGCCTCCGCGCCCTGCTGGAAATAGGCTTTGCCGAGCTCGAAAGGCACGGCCTCGTTCCAGGGGAAGAGGCGGTCGGCCCGCCGGAGGAGGCGGATCTTGGCCTCCGGGAGGGACTCGACGCCCCGGGCCCGCCAGCACAGCCAGGCGTTTCGGGCCACCGCGGCCTGGACGGCCACGAGGACCGCCAGCCCGGCGAGCGACAGGATCTTCTTCTTCACGGCGGACCTCAAGTCTTCCGGTAGTAGGCCATGACCAGCGTCAGGCTCAGGACGACGGCGAACAGGACCATGTTGGCCGGGACGTGCAGGTTGAAATCCGTGACGGCGTGAAGGCCGGCCCCGGCCAGGGCCACGAGCCCCCCGAGGGCCAGCGCCCGCGCCTGGGGGTTCCGCCGCTGCCGCCAGGCCAGGAAGGCCGACACGGCGAGATAGAGGATCATTCCGGCCAGGAGGGCGAAGCCGACCAGGCCGAGCTCGGCGGCGTATTCGAGGAAGTCGTTGTGGGCGTGGGTCAGGAGGAGCTCCGACGAGGCTGTCTTCTCGTAAGCGCCGTAGGCCGAGGCGAACGTCCCCAGCCCCGTGCCGAAGAGCGGGAAGTCGCCGATGATCTCGACCGTGTTGGCCCAGTATTGGGGCCGGTCCTCGCGGAGGAGCGAGTCGAGCGAGAAGCGGCGGATGGTCGAGCCGACGCCGACGGCGACGGCCAGGACGGTGACGCACAGGAACGTCCAGCGGACGGGCTTGCCGATCCAGGGCTGGCGGAAGCCGGTCCGGCTGAAGGCCGCGACCGAGAGGCCGAGGAAGAGGAACACGGAGAAGCCCAGGACGGCCGCCCCGGACCGGGAGTTCGAGAGGATGACGGCCAGGGACATGACCACGACGCCGGCCAGGATGAGGACGTTGGCCAGGACGCCCTTGGACGTCCAGAGCATCAGCTTCTCGCGGAAGCCCTTGACGCCGAAGGTCATCATGTTCATCCGGGCCAGGGCCAGGCCCAGGGCCAGGGGCACGATCATCTCCAGGTAGCCGGAGAGGTGGTTGCGGTTGACGAACGTCCCGGTCACCGATTCCGGGCTGAACAGCTTCTTATAGAAAAGGAGGCGCGGACTCTCGCGGGTCAGCTCGAAGAGCCCGTACATGGCCTGGAAGACGCCGGCAGCGGCCAGGGCCGCCAGGATAGTCCGGATCTGCCGGCCGCGGACGACCGTCCGCAGGACGAGGGCGCCGAGGATGACGAGCGCGGCCAGGAAGAGCCCGGCGGCGACGGTCGAAGCGGGGGCGATCGACAGGGTCATGAACTTCATCTTGGCGAACTCCGGGGCGTAGATCTCGCGGAAGTGGTAGCTCCCGGGCGAGAGGATCCGGACGAGCCAGGCCGGCAGCGGCACGACCTGGAGGGCCAGGAAGCCGAAGAGCGCCGCGGCGATCGGCGCCGCCTTCCGGACGACCGGCGCCAGGCGCGGATTGAGGCCCGGCTTGGGGTCGAGGAGGAGGTAGGCCCCGGCCAGGACGGCCGCGACGAGCTCGATGACGAAGATCGACCACTCCTCGACCGAGGCCGCGGGCAGCGGGCTCCAGAGGAGCAGGGCCAGGAGCCCGTATTCGAGGATCTTCTTTTTCATGAACGCCCCGGATCCCCGCTCCTGGCCGCGGCGCCGGACCCGGCCCGGTCGCCGGCATCCTTCGGCTCGGCGGACTCGTACTCGTATTCGTAGTAATGGTAGAACGGCGTGCCGATCGCCTGCCGCCCGACGCGGACCTCGTTGAAGACGACGCCGATGATGTCGGCCTTGGACCGGCGGACCTCCTCGACGGCCCGCTGCAGGGACCGCCGCGTCGTCTTGCCGGCCCGGACCACGAAGACGGTCGAGTCGGCGAGCGAGCTGACGATGACCGGATCGATGACGGCCAGCACCGGCGGCGTGTCGAGCAGGACCACGCTGAACTCGTCCTTGGCCCGGGCCAGGAGCTCCTTCATCCGCTTCGAGTTCAGCAGCTCGGCCGGGTTCGGCGGGTGCGGGCCGCTCGGGACCGTCCAGACGTTCTCGATACTGGTCTTCTGGACGACCTCCTCGAAGGAGCTCTTGCCGGCCAGGTAGCTGCTGAGGCCGTTGGCGTTCCGCAGGGCGAAGACCTTGCTCAGGCGGGGCTTGCGCAGGTCGGCGTCGATGAGGAGGACCCGGCCCTCGAGCTGGGCGAAGGACACGGCCAGGTTGGAGACCGTGGCCGTCTTGCCCTCCTGGGGCAGGGTGCTGGTGAAGGCGATCGTTTTCGGCGAGCCGTCGGCGTGAGAGAACAGGATCGAGGTCCGGACCGTCCGGTAATCCTCGGCGATGGAGAACTTGGGATAGAGGTGGTTGATGAGCTCGATCTCCCGGACCGCGGGCGGGCCCTCGGCGCCCTTGGCCTCCTCGGCGCCGTAGGAGCGGTAGGAGCCGTAGACGTCTGACTTCTTCCGGCCCGCCTCGGCCGAGAGATACGGGATGACGCCGAGGGACGGCAGGCCGGCCACCTTCTCCACGTCCTCGGGCCCCTTGACCGTGTTGTCGAGGTACTCGATGAGGAAGACCAGGCCCAGCCCGCCGAACAGGCCGGCCAGGAGGGCCATGAGCAGGTTGCGGCGGATGTCGGGCGTGAACGGGCCCGGCGGCACGAGGGCCCGGTCGACGACCTTGATGTTGCTCGTCCGCAGGCCGCCGAGCTGGCTCGAGACCTGGATCTCGTTCTGCTTGGCCACCAGCGTGCTGAGGAGGGTGCGCATGTTCTCGACCTCGGTCCTCAGCGTGTGATAGAAGATGGCGTTCTTGTTCATCCGCGTGACGTCGCCCCGCTGCTCGTCGAGGAGCCCCCGCAGGGAATTCTCTTTCTTGAGGGCGGCGCGATATTCGGACTCGGCGCCGTCGACGGCCTTGCGGATCTCCTCCTGCAGCGTGTTGCGGGTGGCCTCGAGCCTGGCCTTGAGCTGGACCATCTCGGGATACTCGGGCCGGTAGATGCGGCCCTTCTCCTCGAAGTCGGACTTGACCTGGGTGTAGGTCGTCCGCAGCGCCTGGATGGTCGGGTTGCTGACCGACTCCGGCAGGCTGTCGACGTTGAGGTTCTTGAGCTCGAGGTAGGCCGACTCCCTGGCGTAGCGCTCGATCTGGGCCGTGGTCAGGGCCGTGTTGACGTCGGCGAACTTGTTGACGACCGTGCTCTCGTTGTCGCTGAGGTAGAGGAGGTTCTTCTCCTGGCCGTACTTCTGGAGGTCCTCCTCCTTGCGCTTGAGCTCGTCGCGGAGCTGGGCCGTCTGCTCGGTCAGGAACTCCGAGGTCTGCTTGGTCGCCTCGTAGCGGGACTCGACGGAGAAGCTGACGAACTCCTCGACCACGGCGTTGACGATGTCGGCGGACAGGGCCGCGTAGGGACAGACGTAGCTGACGTTGACGAGCCGCGTCTCGGGAACGGGGGCGATGCTGAGCCCGCCCTGGACGACCGAGGCGAAGCTCGCGGCGGAGGCCCCGGCGGCGGCGGGCGGGGCCGCGGCGCCGGCACGGCGGCCGGAGAGCCAGCGGAACGTGACCGCCGACTTCAGGCCGGCCAGCAGCCCGGCGCGCGGGCCGCCGGCCTGCCTGAGCTCGGGCCGGGCCGCCAGGTTTAGCCGCTTGGCCACCCGCTCGGCCAGCGACCGGCTGGTCAGGAGCCGGAGCTGGGTGTTGAAGTACGTGCCCAGGTAGTCGCTGCGGTAGTAGCCCCCGGCGTTGAGGACGTCCTGGATGTTGAGCAGGCTCGCCCCCGGCTCGTCGATGAGCAGGCTGGCGGTGGCCCGGTAGAGCGGCGTCTTGGTGAACGACATGATGGCCGCGAGCGCGACCAGGATCCCGGTGAAGACGACCAGGACCCACTTGCGCTTGAGGACGATCCGGACGTATTCGAGGAGGTCGATCTCCTTCTTGTCCGTCTTGCTGCTGAAACCTTTCATGGCGGTTCTCCCCGGTCGCCCGGCCTAGAGGAGGCTCTCCGGGACGTACACGGTATCGTTGGGCTGGAGGGGGATGTCCTTGATCCTCCCCTTGAGGATGTCGCGGACGTTGACGGTGAACTCGAGCTCCTGGCCGGCCGCGTCCTT
This sequence comes from Acidobacteriota bacterium, assembly GCA_039683095.1. NCBI lineage: Bacteria > Pseudomonadati > Acidobacteriota > Acidobacteriota bacterium. The sequence continues at coordinate 385,355 of JBDKSB010000012.1, forward strand.
GCGGCGGATCCGGACCTTCTTGCGGTTGGCCCGGTCGGTGAAGCCGCCGGCCTGGGCGATGACCTGGGTCAGGGTCGGCGGGCTGGAGCGCTTGACCTGGAGTGCGCCCGGGCTCTTGACCTGCCCGAAGACGTAGATGGGCACGGCCTTGTCGACGGGCACGTTGATGACGTCGCCCGGCTCGAGGGCGATGTTGAGCTTCGGGTCGCCCTGGACGAACAGGCCGTCGATGGACAGGCGGATGGAGGTGCTCTCGCCGCCCGGGAGCTGGCGGATGACGAAGATGTCCTCGCCCGCGTCCCGGGTCAGTCCGCCGGCCTCGGAGATCGCGGCCAGGACCGTCTGCCGGCCCAGGAGCTCGAACGGGCCCGGCTTCTCGACCGCCCCGACGACCGAGACGCGCCGGCTGCGGTACTCGACGATATGGACGGTCACCTGGGGGGCGTTGACGACGATCTTCTCGCCGGCCAGCCCGGCCAGCTTCTTTTCGAGCTCGAACTTGGTCAGGTCGCCGACCACGACCTCGCCCAGGAGCGGCAGGGTGATCCGGCCCTCCTCGGAGACGCGGACGACGATCTTGTTGATCTCCTGCACCCCGAGGACGGTGATCTCGAGGAGATCCTTGGGGCCGATCTTGTATTCGGCGCCGGTGTCCTGCGGGCCGGCCGGCGCGGCGCCGAGGGCGGCCGCGGCCAGCAGGAGGATCGCGGCGATCCGGGCGATGGCGTTCATGGCAGGCTCCTTTGGCCGGAGGCTAGAATTCATAGGTGACGAAAGCCCCGACGAAGTTCCGGCGGACGTCGAAGCCGGGGGCGTTCGACGTCCGCTTGTAGAAATTGTAGGTCAGGCCGAGCCCGACCGTGCCGGAGATCCGGAGGACCGGGCCGACGGAGAAGTTCCTCTGGCTGTCGCGGCGGCGGTCGACGATGACGGCGCCGCCTCCCGTCCAGACCGTCTGCGGCTCGGGATAGACGATCGTGCCGAGCTGGAGGCCGCCGTCGATCCGCAGGGACCGGCCGAGATAGAGCGACAGGGTCAGCCGGCCGCGGGTGTCGACGTAATAATAGGCGCTCTCGTTGTACGAGAAGGCGTTGTCCCGGTCGAAGCCCAGGCTGACGGCCGCGAGCCCGAGGCGCAGCGAGACTTCGCTCGCCGCGACCAGGCCGTTGAAGGCCTTCCGGTCCGGGGAATCGGGCCGGAACGATTTCCAGCCGAGGCGCACCTCTCCGCGGGCCAGGCCCGTGAGAGGGAAGCGGAAGCCGGCGACGGCCTCGACCGACGAGCCGTCGCGCCAGGCCGACCCCTCGAAGCGGAAGACGTAGTCCCGCCACTCGGCCAGGCCGAAGAGATAGCTCCGGGTGAAGACCCGGTAGTGGACCTCGAAGGCCGCCGACGTCTCGCGGCGGTCCAGGGCCCGGCCGTAGGCGTCGTCCGGGGCGCTCGAGGCGACGTCCTGGTAGCGGAAATCGTCCACCGTTGCGGTGATCCCGATGGCCGTGCCCCGCGGCGTCTCGAAGAACAGGCCGGCCGCGCCTCCCGTCGCCGTGTCCCGGATGCGGCCGGCGAACTCGCTCAGGGCCCGGCGGACGTGGCTCAGGACATGGTACTCGCCCGAGAGCGAGAAGCGACGCAGGGCCAGCCAGCGCAGGCCGGCGGAGAAGCTGTTGGAGAAGGCCCGCAGCTCCTTCTCCCGGGCGAAGGCCAGGTACTCCGGGTTCTCGGTGACCGAGAGGATGAGCGAGCCGCCGCCGAGCCAGTAGCCGCGGAGCTCCGGCGAGACGGTCGCCGTGGCGTCCGCGACGACCTGGCTTCCCTCGGCCCGGAAATAGACGTTCGAGTCGTAGCCGACGTCCGTCAGCCGGAAGCGGGGCACGAGCTTTAGAGAGCCGAGCCGGAGCCCGTTCTGCTGGCGGACCGCCTCGTACTCCTCGCGGAAGCTCCGGTAGGTCTGGCCGGCCAGCGGCGCAACCGCGGCCAGGGCCAGCCCGCAGATGGCGGCGGCGCAGGCGATCGTTCGTTTCATGGGGGATTCTTTATCGGGATCTAGGAAAGATCGTTCGGCCCGAGCCGGTCCCGGACCTCGCGGAAGACCTTCATGAAGGAGAGCCGCTCGAGCAGGGCGAAGATAAGCCCGCTGTGCCAGTCGAAGTCCGCCTTGTCGCGGATGATTGGCACGATGCCGTCGGTCCTGGCCAGCTGGAACAGGCTCTCGATGCGGCCGTCGCTCAGGCGGGCGCACATGCGCCTGGTGCAGCGGCCGACCAGTATCTCCTTCCGGAGCAGGGCCTTCCAGCGCCGTTCGTAGGCGGCCAGGGCGGCCGCGCCGAAGGTCCCGCGGCCGAAGCACTCGAGGAGGACGTCCGCGGCCAGGTCGGCGCAGGCCAGGCCGTAGCTGATCCCGCCGCCGGTCGTCGTCTTGGTCTGCCCGGCGGCCTCCCCGACGGCCAGGATCCGGTCGCCGCAGGTCCGGGCGAGCAGGCCCTGGGCCACGGGCCTGGTCCGGATGGCCTCCGGCCCGTCCGGCGGCGGGACCGCGCCGTCGAAGCGGCTTTCGAGAAGCCGGCGCAGGCAGCCCTTGGGGTCCCTCTGGGTCAGCAGGCCGATCCGGGCCCGGCCCGGGCCGGCCGGGACCGACCAGGCGAAGGCGCCGGGGGCCACGTTCCGTCCGAAGAACAGGGTCGTCATGTCCGCGTCCGGCGTCGTCCGCTCGACCTGGGCCCCCTTCAGGAAATCGCGCGGCGAGGACAGCCCGGTCCGCTTCTGAAGGGCGTAATCGACGCCCGTGGCCAGCACGGCCACGGCCGCGCTCTCGCGCCTGACCCCGCCGTTCGCGCCGGCCACCTTGACCTGGACGCCGCCGCGGACGACGGCGATGTCCTCGACCCTGGCGCCGCAGATGATCTCGGCGCCGGCCGCCGCCGCGGCCCGGCCCAGGCCGCCGTCGAAGCGCTCCCGGTCGACGACGCAGGCGAACGGCCGCGGGTGCTCGTAGACGAGCTCGCTGGCGCGCGGCGAGACCAGCCGGACCCGGCGGAGATCGTCGACCACCGCGCCGCGGTCGAGGCCGCGGTCGTCGAAGACCTCCAGGCCGACGATCCCGGTGCAGACGACGCCCGCCCCGACGCGCGGCTTCCTCTCCAGGACCAGCACGTCCAGGCCGGCGCCGGCCAGCCGGGCCGCGGTCCGCAGCCCGCTCGGCCCCGCTCCCACCACGATAACGTCGGACGTGCACATGATCAGACCTTGGGCTCCCGCGACTCCCATTTCCCGCGGAAGGTGATCCAGAACGACAGCGCGATCAGCCGCAAATCGAGCGCGAAGCTGCGCCGCCGGACATAGACGAGATCGTAGCGGAACTTCTTCCTTCGCGGCGTCTCGCCCGGCAGGAACACCTGGGTCAGGCCGGTCAGCCCCGGCCGGACGGCGTGGCGCTCCCGGTAGCCGGGGATGTCCGCGAGCGCGACCGGGGCCGCGCCGTCGTTCACTTCCTTCTCGTTCGGCCGCAGGGCCCGGGGGCCGACGAAGCTCATGTCGCCCTTGAGGATATTGAGGAGCTGGGGCAGCTCGTCCATGGCCGTGGCCCGCAGGATCCGGCCCGCGCGCGTCACCCTGGGATCGCGGGCCGTCGCCTGGACCGGGCCGCTCCCCGACTCCGCGTCCTCGATCATCGACCGGAACTTGAGCGCCCGGAAGGTCCGGCCGTTCAGGCCGACGCGGTCCTGGGCGTAGAAGACGCGGCCGCGGTCCTCGAGCCGGATGGCCAGCGAGATCACGATCCAGAGCGGCGCCGAGAGCAGGAGTCCGAGCGAGGACAGGGCGACGTCGAACGTCCGCTTGAGGACCGCCGCCCCGCCGCCGCTCCGGTCCTTCCTTCTGCTCGCCGCGGCGACGATCGTCATGACGGTCAGGATGCCCGCGGCATCCACGGCCCAGTCGATCGGGCTGCCGACGCGCCGGGGGACGAACGACTGGAGGAACTCGTCGAGGAAGCCATAGGCGATCGCGGCGGCCGCCGCCAGGGCGCCCGCCTTCCGCGACCAGGCCGGGCCCCGGCCGCCGCGGAAGGCCCGGTAGAAAAGGAAGGCCAGGAAGCCGTATTCGACGAAATGCAGGCTCTTGCGGAAGACGATGTAGGCCGCGCCGAGGGCCCGGGCCGAAGCGTGCGGGACGAGCCAGCGGAAGACGCCGGCGAAGATGTCGTAGATCCGGCTCGAGCCCAGGGCCCGGTTCCAGACCGGGAAGATGAAGGCCATCCAGAGCAGGAGCGGCAGGACGTAGACGAGGAACTTCTTGAGCTTCGACATCGGGACCCTTAGGATACCATGGACCTCAAGAGCGCGTCATAGGAGCGCAGGACCTTGTCCTTGGCGAAGCGGCGGACGGCGTAGCCGCGGGCGTTCGCTCCGAGGGCGCGGCGGCGTTCCGGCTCCCGCGCCAGCGCCCGCACGGCCGCCGCGACGGCCGCCGGATCGTCCGGCGGCGCGGCCAGGCCGCAATCGTTGCCGCGGAGGAGCGCTCCCACCTCCGAATCCGGGGCGGCCAGGCCGAGGATGGGCCGGCCCGCCGCCATGAAGGTGTAGAGCTTCGACGGCACGGACAGGTCCGACTTGGCCCGGTCGAGGGGCACGAGCAGGACGTCGCTCGAAGCCAGCAGGTCGGGCAGCTCGGGATAGGGCACGAAGGGCAGGAAGAGGACGTTGGCCAGGCCCAGGGCCGCCGCCTTGTCCTCGAGCTCCCGCTTCTTCAGCCCCTCCCCGACCAGGACGAAGAGGATCTCGCGGTCGCCGGCCAGGAGCGCGGCCGCCTCGAGGGCCCTCTCCAGGGCCCGGTTGCTGCTGATGCTGATCGTCCCGGAATACATGACCACGAACTTCCGGTCCAGGCCGTGCCGGCGGGCCACCGGGTTGTCCTTGGGCCCGGGCCGGAGGAAGTCCGTGTCGACCCAGTTCGGCAGGACCTCGATCTTGGCGGCCGGGACGCCCTTGGCCAGGAGGTTCCGGGCGAAGCCGTCGCTGATGACCACGATGCGGTCGGCCAGCCCGTAGACCCACTTCTCGAGCGCCCGGGCGAAGCGGATGCCGGCCGGGTTCTTCAGGAGGCCCGACTCGATGGCCAGGTCCGGGTGGATGTCCTGGACGTTGACGACCACGCGGGCCCCGCGCAGGGCCTTGGCGAACAGGGCCGGGACGCCCAGCTGGAGGGGCGGCGTCCGCAGGAACATCACGTCGCCCCGGCGCACGGTCCGGAGGTTGGCCAGCGCCCCAACGGTGTAGATATTCCAGGCCAGGAGCCGGGCCAGCGGGTGCGAGGCGCTGTTGGCCCACAGGCGCTTGACGACGGCCCCGCCTTCGACCCGGGTCGAGGAGAGCAGGCCGCGGAACTCCGCGCCCCGCGTCCGCGGCAGCGTGGTCACGACCTCGACCTCGTGGCCGGCGGCGACCAGGCCGCGAGCTAGCTCGTCCATGAGCACCGGCGCGCTCCCGAAGTCCGGGAAGAAGTACATCGTGTGGATGAGGATCTTCACTGGCCCTCCGGGGCCGGATGGTCGAAGGCCCATTGATAGAGGTAGGCGGCGGCCGGGACGAAGAGCAGGAGGTCGACGCCGTAGAAGGCGGCGGTCGACTCGAAGGCGCTGCGGGCCGTCAGGAAGCCGAGGATGAGGACGGACTGCGTCAGCAGGGCCCGGTCCGGCGCCTCGGCCGAGGCGATCCGCCTCAGGATGCCGCTCCTGACCAGGAAGGCCCAGAGGACGATGATGCCCGCGGTGAAGAGCAGGGCCCCGGGCAGGCCGGCCTGGATGCCGGCGTGGAGATACGAATTGTGCATGTGCTGGGAATCGAGCAGGAGGCGGTCGGCCTGGAAGCCCCAGCCGAAGAAGGGCGACTCCCCGATCCGGCCCAGCCCCTTCCGCCAGGTGCTTTCGCGCCCCGTCAGGAAGACGAGCGAGCCGAGCGCGCCCTTGGCCCGCCAGGTCACGCCCGAGATCCAGATGATGTAGGCCACGGCCGGGCCGGCGACGAGGAAGCGGAGGTCGACGCCGCGGACGACGACGTAGAGCATGCTGGCCACGGCCAGGCCGAGCAGGGACGAGCGCGACTGGGTCTGCATCAGGATGAAGGCGGCCGGCAGGACGATCGGCAGCCAGAGGAGGCGCTTCTTCGTGGCCGACATGGCCAGGCTGACGCCGGCCAGGATGAGGACGATGACGGCGTAGCGGCCGACGCCGTTGGCCCGGACCTCGCCGAGTCCGAAGGGCATGCGATAGACCTCGTAGCGCGTAGCCCGGCCGAACCCGAAGCGATAGGCCTCGGGCAGGAGGACCAGCAGCAGCAGGGTTATGATGGCTCCGTTCAGCCGCAGGATGGTCCTGAGCGCGGGCAGCGGCTCGGGAAGCTCGATGACGAACCAGGCGACAAGCAGGGGCGCCAGGTAGGCCGAGCCCCAGTAGACAGCCGTGACCGGATCGGGCGAATAGAAGACCGAGGCGACCAGGCCGAACGCCCCGTAAATGGTCAGGCAGCCGAGCGTGGTCAGCCCGAAGCGGAAGCGGGCCCGCGAGGCCAGGGCCCAGAGCACGCAGAAATAAGCGGCGGCCGGCGGCAGGAAGGCCCGGACGGCCTGGAAGAGGGCCAGGCGGTCGTAGAGCGACGGCCAGGGGATGAAGTTGTACGGTCCGGTGAACATGCCGCCCCAGACCAGGCCCCAGAGGATGAGCGCCAGGGTCATGGGCGCCCCTCCTCCGCCCGGCCCGCCGAAAGGACCTCCCGGTAGATCTCCGCGAGCCTGTCGCCGAGCTTGTCCCAGAGATAGAACGACGCGACCCGCTCCCGGCCGGCCCGGCCCATCCGCTCCCGGAGGGCGCGGTCCCCGGCCAGGCGCGCCAGCCCGGCCGCCAGGCCGTCGACGACCGAGGCCGGATCGCCCGGCGCGACCTTGATGCCCCAAGCGTCCTGGACGTGAAAGGCCGGGCCGCCCGTATCCAGGCAGATGACCGGCTTGCCGCAGGCCATGGCCTCGACGACGACGGCCCCTCCCCCGTCTCGGAAGCTGGGGAAAAGAAGGACGTCGCAGTCGCGCATGCGCCGCATCAGCTCCGGCCGGTCGAGCCAGGGGACCAGGCGGATGCGGTCCTCCTGGCCGAGACGCCGGACGAGGTCCCGGACCTCGGCTTCGGCCTCGCCGGAGCCGATGATCTCGAACGTGGCGCCGGGGCAGGAGCGGCCGAGCGCGGCGAAGGCCCGGACGCCGAGCTTTAGCCCCTTGATCGGGTCGAGACGGCCGGCAAAGAGCGCCCGGAACCCCCGGCTTGGCGCATCGCCCGCCGGCGGCGCCGGAGGCAGCTCGGCGGCGTCGATGCCGTTAACCGGGAAGAACCTCAGCCGGGGACCGGCGGCGGCCAGGGCGGTCTCCGTCTCGCGGTTGCAGACCAGGATGGCCGCGGCCCGCTTCAGGCCGCGCCGCCGGAAGGGCGTGGCCCGCCAGAGGTCCTTGAGGGCTTCCCGGACCAGCTCCTTCCTCCGGAAGCGCGGCCCGAGCTCGGCCAAAAGGGCCGGAGGGGTCCGGTGGGCGCCGCCGAGCGGGCCCCAGACAAAAGGCATCCGGAGATAGGCGCCGATGAAGCTCGGCATCCAGTCGTTGGCGAAAGTCACCTGGTGGAAGATATCAAAAGAGCCGCCGCGGACGAGCCGCCGGGCTAGGCCGCAGGCCCGGATCTGCCAGAAAAGATAATAGAGCGAGAAGCCGAGATAATGCCGGAGCAGGGGCGAGAAGGCCCGGGGCAGCGAAGGATAAAGGCAGGTCGCTTCGAGGCCCTTCTCCTTCAGGCCGCGCTCCAGGGCCTCCTTGTTGTACGGCCTGGTCAGGACGGTGACGTCGTGGAAGCGGCACAGCTGCCGGACGATGTTCCAGCCCAGGATGGCCTCGCCGGGGAAGGATCCCTCGGTCGCCAGCGGATGGCAGGCATAGGCCGAGACCAGGACCTTGAGCCTTTTCACGACGAGGCCTCCGCGGGCATGATCCGGGCCAGGATATCGCGGACGTTCTTCTCGTAGACGGCCGGCGTGAACTCCTGTTCGTAGCGGCGCCGGCCGGCTTGTCCCATGGCCGACCTGAGCGTGGCGCTCAGGGCCAGGTCCAGCAGACGCCGGGCCAGGGCCTCCGGGTCGTCGGGCGGAACGAGGAAGCCCGTGACGCCGTCGACGACGGCCTCGGACATCGCCCCGACGTCGCTCGAGACGACCGGCAGCGAGGCCCGCATGGCCTCGAGAACGGCCAGGCTCAAGGCCTCCCGCCGCGAGGGCAGGACGAAGATGTCGTGCCGGGCCATGATCTCTTTTTTTCGGTCGCCGTAGGCCTCGCCGGCCAGGATCACCGACCGTTTCAGGGCGTTTCGGGCGAGGAAGTCCTCGACCCGGCGGCGGATGGCCGCGTCACGCCACGGGCCGACGATCGAGAACGTGACGCCCGGAGCCTGGGCCAGGACGAGGGGGACGGACCGGAGCAGGGTCATGATCCCTTTCGACTCTTCGATGTTCGACAGGAACAGTATCTTCGGGGCCGCGCCGGCCGGACGGGTCCCGTTCGGGCCGGCCGGATCGTCCACGCAGTTCGGCAGGACGAAGACCCGCCCCGGCTGACACGGCTCCAGCTCGTCCCGGAAGACGCCGCCCAGGACCAGGCACGCGGCGGCCGAACGGAACTCGGCGGCAAGGACCGGGCGCAGGGGGAACGGCGCGGCCGGGAGCCGCCGGTGGACGTCCGTGTGTAGGTAAAGCACATACGGGACGCGGGCCAGGCGGCAGAGGCCGACGATGACCGATTCGGCCGCGAGCCCGACGACAGTCGAGGACGAGAAGACAACAGCCAAGGCGGGACGGACACGCCGGATCCGGCTCCCGAAGCGGGCCCAGGTGGCGAAAAGCCGGAAAAGCTTGGCGGGGCGGATCCTGTTGACGTCGGCCACGTCCCCGGACAGGGATTTCCGGCTCAGGACCGTCTCGAAGCCGCTCTTGCGCGCGGCCTCCAGGAAATGCCGCGTCATGACGTTGGACCCGATGTGGGGCGGCGGGACCTGGCCGTAGACCAGGATCGCGGCCCGGCCGCCGCCGGCCGGCCCGGGCTCGATGAGCGAACGGACCAGGCCCACGGCGTTGCCCCAGGCCCGCGCGAGATGCGCCGGCCGAAACTCCCTGATGCCGGCCGCGACGCTCATCAGCATCCTGGCCGTGAGGGCCGCGCGGCACCTGACGAGGGAAAGCTCGGGGTTCTTGCGGACGAAGCGGACGCGGTTGAGCGCTTCGCGGACGCCGAACTCGCATCCGCCGCCGCGGCCCCCGGCCGCCGGCAGGTGCAGGTAGCGGGCGGCGGCGACGACGGCCAGCCGGCCGGTCTTGCCGACGCGGTAGCTGAAGTCGAGGTCCTCGAGGTAGCTGTAGCCTTCGAACCATTCGTCGAAGCGATGACGCGAGAAAACGGCCCGGCGCCAGACCGAGGCCCCGCTCGGAAGCCAATCGGCCCAGGCGTCGGCGTCGACGGGCCCGATCATCGTCTGGAAGCCCGAGGCGGTCACCTTGCCGCCGCGGCGGGAATAGAAGCCCAGGCGCTCGGCGAGCGGCGCCCGCTTGAGGCCGGGAAGGCCGAGCGGCGGATGGTTGGCCATGTTGAAGGCCGCCCCGGCGACGTCGGGGCCGGCCTGGGACCAGAAGCGCAGCATCGCCTCGACGGCGCCGGGCTCGAGGACGGCGTCGTCGTCGAGGAAGCCGACGAGATCGACGTCCGGGCCGACGGCGCCGAGCCCGAGGTTGCGCTGGCGCGAGGCCGAGGCGATCGACGAGCGGATGAAGCGCTGTTCGGGCCGGCCGCCGCCCGGCCCGGCCGGCGGGGACGGGCGCGCGCTCGCGTCCACGATGACGACCTCGTCGGGGGGACGGCTCTGTGCGAGCAAGCTCGCCCAGAGCCGGCGCAGCTCGTCCGGACGGTCCTTGGTCGCGACGACGAAGGCGATCCTAGGCTCCATGGCGGCGGCCGTCCTCCAGGAAATCGCGAACGATGCGGCGCATGCCGGCCGCGAAGCGCTCCGGCGCGAAAGTGGCCGCCCGGCGCTCGAGCCCGGCGCGAAGATCGGCTTCGACGGCCGGGACGCCGATGACGGAGCCGATGCGCGAGACGGCGTCGTCGCGCCCGGCGTAGACGAGCCGCGGGTCGGCCACGATCTCGGTCTGGCCGCCGCGGTCGGGGACCCAGACGATCTGGCCGGCCGCGGCCATCTCGGCCACGGCGATGCCGAACGGCTCGGCCCGGCGGCCGGAGATGCCGTACTTGTGCCTGGCCAGGAAAGCCTCTTTCTCCGGCCCGTACATCTCGCCCTCGAGGCGCACCCAATCCGCGTTGCGCCGGACCAAGTCCTCGATCTCGCGGGCGTAGGCGCTCCCGACCCGGCGGCCGAGGATGTGCAGGTGGACGGGCTTCCGCGCCCGGACACGGCCGAGGATGTCGATGACGAGGTCGATGCCCTTTTCCGGGACCAGCCGGCCCATGACGACGAAGCCGTCCTCGCGCTCGCTCCAGGGCAGGCGCGGCCAGGCACCGGCGACGGGGGGATAAACGACCTCGGAGGCCAGGCCAAAGCGGTCGCGCAGGACCCCGGCGGTCCACTCGGAGTTGGCCGCGGTGCGGTTCTTTTTCCAGGCCTCCTTGCAGTCCCCGGCCAGGGCCCGGGCCAGACCGAGATAGGCCGATCTCCAGGCCGAGGCCCTGTGGAGCGGGCTCGCGGCGGCGATCGCGCCTTCGGCCGGATCGAGCTCGCGGCGCAGGCCCTCGTCGAAGGAGAAGTCGGCGATCCTCTGGATGCCGGGCCTGCCGAAATCCATGGCGTTGTAGGCCGAGATCATGACGTCGAACTCGCGGGCATGGCGGCGGCAGTAGCGGGCCAGCGGGACGCCCCGCAGCGCGTCGCCCCCCGTCCTTGTCCCGGGGAGCAGGGGCAGGAAGCGGGCCTCGAGCCCGGCCAGGTCGATGCCCGCGCCGTACTTCGCGTCGAGCGCCGCCAGGTCGGGGCGGCCCATGGTCACGAGGGTCACCCGGTGGTCGTCCTGCAGGGCTCGGATGGTCCACAACGCGCAGGCCTCCGAGCCGCCGCCGGCGACGAGGAAGGGATGGGCGACGGCGACGCGCGGCGTCATCCCCGCTCCTCCGTTCCCGCCGCCGCGGCCGGGGCCGGTGTCCGCCGGGGCCGGAGCGCCCGGACGACGAAACCGCGTTCTTCGGGGTCGAGCAGGCGGAACCAGGCGGCCGCGGCGAAGGCCGCCGAGCAGGCGCCGGCGCCCCACAGCCCGAAGCCCAGGGCGCGGCTGACCGCCAGGCCGGCGGCGAAGAGCCCCAGGACGGACAGGGCCTGGCCCAGGCCGTTCTTCCAGACGTAGCCGAAGCGGATCCGGCCCGGGGCGAACGAGACGATCATCAGGAAGACCGAGAAGGCGGTCAGGCGCAGCGCCGAGGCGGCGGCCACGCCGTTGATGCCGGCGAGCCTGGCCCCGGCCCAGATCAGGGCCGTGAAGACCGCCAGCTCGACGGCCTGGTACTTGGGCGCGACATCGACCCGGCCGATGCCGATCAGGTAGTTGTTCGGCACGGCGATGACCGTGTTGACGAGGAAGCCGGCGGCCAGGATCTGGACGACGAACGTGCTCCGGGCCGCGAAGTCGGGCCCGAGCCAGAGCCGGAGGCCGTCGCCGGCGAAGAACATCAGCAGCACGAAGATCGGCCCGGTCGTGAGCAGGAGGAACTTGACGGACCGGGCGAAGAGCGCCTCGATCTTCTCGGCCCGGCGGCCGGCGTCGAGGGCGCTGAAGGCCGGGAACAGGACCATCGACAGGCTGCCGGGGACGACCCCGATCCGGTTGATGGCCTCGTACGGCGCGCTGTAGTAGGTCACGGCCTCGACCGAGAGCAGCGAGCCGATGACCAGCCGGTCGATGGACGTCGTCACGGCGTAGAGGATGCCGGACAGCCCCAGCCAGCCGCTGAAGGAAAAGAGCGGCCGGACAAGGTCTCGGCGCAGGACGGGCCGGGCCCGCAGGGCCGGCAGGACGCGGAGGTCCATCGCCCCCCAGGCGGCCATGGCCGCGACCCGCGACAGGACCAGCAGGACGACGATCCCCGGGAGCGAATAGCCCAGGGCCACGCCTAGAAGCGGCAGGACGTAGAACAGGATGTTCAGCGGGACCTTGACCGCGTTGACCAGCTCGAAGCGCTGGGCCGCCTCGAGGGCGCCGCGAAAGGACGAGCTGATGAACATGACCGGCAGGGACCAGCCGACGAGGCGCAGCGTCAGGATCGTTTCCGCCTCGAAGCCGGCCGGGATGTTGAGGAAGCGCCTGACGATGAGCGGCGCCGAGACCTGCAGCAGGACGGCGGCCGCGGCCCCTATGGCCGTCTGGAGCAGGACGGTCGTCCAGAGATAGGCCGGGAGCTTCCCGGTCTCGTCGCGCCCCAGGCAGTCGGCGACGCAGCGCGTCGTCGTCCGTCCCAGGCCCAGGTCGAACAGGCCGAAGTAGCCGAAGACGACCCAGACCAGGGCCAGGATGCCGAAGCGCTCCGTTCCCAGGGCCCGGACGACCAGGGGGATGGTGAAAAAGCCGACGGCCAGGGGAACGGCCAGCCCGAAGAAGTTCAGGACCGTGTTCCTGACGATGAGCTTATGAGGGACGTCCATGGGAATGACAGACTTTTCGAGGCAGGCTACCGCCGTTGGACAAAACGCCGCACCTCGCGGCAGGAAGTTCGGGCGTCTTATCGGCTATTGCGCGTGAAGGGATCGCCCCATTATAGCCGAACCTTCGGCCGGAGAAAGAGCGCGGGCGGTCCGTTCCATAGCGGGCCCATGATAAGGGGGCCTCCCCTGGCCGGCAATCGTCGGCCCGGATGAATCCCGGGGTGAAAAACCACCCCCGGAGATGACCTTTCGGGGTGAGGCCGTTCACCCCGCGGCTAATCCGGTCCCCGGCCGCCAGGTTCCTTGACAGTCCAAGGGCCCTACTCTATACTTTTCTTTCGCTCCGTCCGAGATTTCCGGACCAACATGACGCAATTCGAAAAAGCCAGGAAAGGCATCCTCAGCCCGGCCCTGAAGAAGGTCGCCGGGGACGAGTCCGTCGCCCCGGAGAAGCTGGCCGAGCTCGTCGCCGCCGGCCAGGTCGTCATCCCCTTCAACCCGGCCCACGCCCCGGCCCGGCCGGCGGGGATCGGCCGCGGCCTGAGGACCAAGGTCAACGTCAACCTGGGCACCTCCCGCGACTTCCCGCTCTTGGCCGACGAGCTGCGCAAGGTCCGGATCAGCCTGGCCTACGGGGCCGACGCCCTGATGGACCTGAGCACGGGCGGCGACCTCGTCCGGATCCGCAAGGCCATCCTGGCCCGGACGCCCATCCCGCTGGGAACCGTTCCTATCTACCAGGCCGCGGTCAGGATCCTCGAGCGCCGCAAGTCCATCGTCGAAATGACGGAAGAGGACCTGTTCGAGGCCGTCGAGGCCCAGGCCCGCGAGGGCGTCGACTTCATGACCGTCCACAGCGGCCTGACACTGAAGGCCATCGACCGCCTGAAGAAGCAGGGCCGCGTCGCGGACGTCGTCTCGCGCGGCGGGGCCTTCCTGCTGGCCTGGATGCTCCACAACGGCAGGGAGAATCCCTTCTACGCCCGCTTCGACCGCCTGCTCGCGATCGCCCGGCGCCACGACGTCACGCTCAGCCTGGGAGACGGGCTGCGTCCCGGCTCGGTCGTCGACGCGACCGACCGGCCCCAGATCGAGGAGCTGCTGACGCTCGGCGAGCTCGTCGATCGGGCCCGGGCGGCCGGCGTCCAGGTCATGGTCGAGGGGCCGGGCCATGTCCCGCTCGACCAGGTCGAGATGAACATGCGCCTGGAGAAGCGGGTCTGCCACGGCGCGCCGTTCTACGTCCTCGGGCCCCTGGTCACCGACATCGCCCCGGGCTACGACCACATCGTCTCGGCCATCGGCGGGGCCGTGGCCGCGGCAGCGGGCGCCGATTTCCTGTGCTACGTCACCCCGGCCGAGCATCTCGGCCTGCCCACGGACGACGACGTCCGCGAGGGGCTGATCGCTTCGAAGATCGCCGCCCATGCGGCCGATATCGTCAAGGGCGTTCCCGGGGCGCTCCTCCGCGACCGCGAGCTGGCCCGGGCCCGCAAGCGGCTCGACTGGGAGACCCAGCGGCGCCTGGCCATCGACCCGGTCAAGTTCGCGGCCGTGCGCAAGAGGCGCCGGTCGAAGAGCCGGGCCTGCTCGATGTGCGGAGAGTTCTGCGCCATGCGCATCGTCGGCGAATTCCTCGGCGCCAAGGGGACCGCCGATGGCGAATGCGCCTAGTGGCCTGCGCTTTGGCACGGCCGGCGTTCCCTTCTCCGCGGCCGACGACTCCAGCCTCGCCGGGATCGAGCGGATCAGGGCCCTCGGGCTCGACGCCCTGGAGATCGAGTTCGTCAACGGCGTCAAGATGGGCCTCGACACGGCCGCCAAGGTCAGGGAGACGGCCGGCCGGCTGGGCGTCCGGCTGAGCGTCCACGCCCCCTACCACATCAACTTCAACTCCGAGAACCCCGGCATCAGGCTGCAGAGCCGCGACCGCCTGCTCAAGACGGCCCGCGTCGCCGCGGCCTGCGGCGCGACGAGCGTCGTCTTCCACGCCGCCTTCTACGGCCAGGACCAGGCCGAGAAGGCCTACGACGCCGTGCGGCGGGAGCTGGCCGCCGTCCAGTCCGTCGTCCGGACCGAGCGGCTGCCCGTCGCGCTCCGGGTCGAGACCATGGGGAAAAGGAGCCAGCTCGGGACGCTCGACGAGGTCCTGTCGCTCTGCCGGGACGTCGACGGCCTCCAGCCGTGCCTCGATTTTTCGCACCTCTACGCCCGCGAAGGCAAAGTCAATTCGTACGGCGAATTCGAGCGGGTCCTGACCAAGGTGGCCCGCAAGCTCGGTCCGCGGTCCCTGCGCAACGCCCATATCCACATCGCCGGCATCCACTTCGGGGACAAGGGCGAGATCAAGCACCTCAACCTCGGGGAGACGGATTTCCGGTACGACGAATGGCTCCAGGCCCTGCGCGACCTCGGCGTCGAGGGCCTGGTCATCTGCGAGAGCCCCAACCTCGAGGCCGACGCGGTCATGCTGAAGAAGCTCTACGACGCCCAGGCCTCGCGATAAAGCCAGATCTTAAGAAGGGGCTAAACCCACTTTTTGCTCAAAAATGCGCAAAAAGTGGGTTTGACCCCTTCTGATTGACAAGCCGCGGGGCCTGACTTACACTCCGGCCGGGGATCGATCCATGACCGGCAGCCGCCTTCCGGAAGCGCCGCCCGCCGCGGCCCGCCCGCGGGCGCGGACGGCGCTTCTCCGGCCCGCCTCCCTGGCCGTCCTCATCCTGACGGTCGTCGTCATCATCGTCGCCATCCCCGCCAACCTGAAGCGGCAGCGCACCGTCTCCCTCGGCGGCGTCGAGGGCCAGGTGAACGCTTCCGGCGAAGTCGTCTTCACCCGCGTCGCGCCCGGCACCCCCTCGGCCAAGGCCGGGATCGCCCAAGGCGACATCCTCGTCGCCGTCGATGGCCAGGCCCTGAAAGGCAGCCCGGCCCCGGCCCGGATCCTCGGCCGGCTCGACGGCCGGGCGGGAACGGCCGTGAGCCTGACCGTCCGCACCGGCGACTCCCCACCCCGCACCGTCTCCGTCATGAGGTCCCCCGAGCCCGGCAGCATCGCCGAGCGATTGGGCTCCATCGGCATCGGGACGAACGTCATCATCGGCTACCTGATCTTCCTGGACATCGTCGTCCTCCTGGTCTACCTCGGCGTTTCGGTCGTGCTGATCCTGCACCGCCGCGGCACCCCGCTGACCTATTTCGGCTCCGTCGCGCTGGCCACGTTCGGCGCCGCGGCCACCACGAGCGTCCAGGTCCTGGCTTACGAACCCAGCGGCTGGGGCCGGCTGGCGGCCGCGCTCGTGCCGACGGGATTCGCCGCGGCCTTCACCTTCATGGGATTCCTCTACCCGAACGGCCGCTGGGTGCCTCGCGGCGGCCGGGTCATGGCCGCCGTCGTCTGGGCCTGGACGTTCGCCCAATGGTTCTGGCCCGCGGCGCGTCCGGGCAACTGGGGGTCCGTTCCCGCGCTGGCCGTCTACCTGGCGATGATCGTGGCCATGTTCGCCGCCCAGGTCCGCCGCTACCGGCGGGCGGCCACGCCCGCGGAGCGCGAGCAGATCAAGTGGTTCGTCGCGGCGCTGGCCTCGGTCGTCGTCGGATACGCCGTCTCCCAGGCCGCGGCCCTGGCCATCGGCGAGCTGGCCCGGCGCCCGGCCGGCGTCCCGGGCGTGGCCGTCTTCGTCCTCTGGCAGATCAGCACGCTCGGCTACCAGGTCCCCTACGCCCTGCTGGCCGTGGCCATCGGCCGGGCCCTGCTGAAGCACCGGCTCTGGGACATCGACGTCGTCATCAACCGGTCGCTCGTCTACAGCTCCGTGACCACGCTCCTGGCCGTCCTGAGCGCCGTCCTTCTGCCCCTCGTGAGCCGGCTGATCGGCCGGCTGGCCGGCAAGGTCTCGCCGGCGCTGGCCGTGCTCATCACCGCCGCCTTCCCCATCCTGGCCTTCAATCCCCTGCGGGCCCGCGTCCAGCGCTTCGTCGACCGGCGCATGAAGCCCGAGGACGTCACCTTTGACGAGACGAGCGATCTCCTCGGCCTCGAGCTCCAGGCCTGGCTTGGCCCGGGCGAGCTGATGGGCACGCTGGTCGGCAGCGTGGCCGGGCAGCTGGACCTGGCCGCGGCCGCGGCCTACGTTCCCGAAGGCGGGGACGGACGGCTCGTCCTGGCCAGGGAAACGCCCAGCGGCGCCGGGTCGCCGCACGAGCTCGCGCTTGGGGACGAGGCCCGGGGCCGGCTCCGCCAGGGAGGGGTCGTGGCGCCGCCCGACGGTTCGGCGTTCTCGTTCCTCGTGCCGCTCGTCGCCGCCAGGACCCCAGGCGCCGAGCTCAGCGGCGTGCTGGCCCTCGGCGCCCGCCGGAACGGCCGGGGCTACACGACGCCGCTCGAGCGGGGCCTGCGGGTCCTGGGCGTCGAGGCCGGCAAGGCGATCTACGTGGCCCGGCTGCGAGAGTCCGACCGCTCGGGCCTCGAGGACCGGCTCGACCGGATCGAGCGCCGGATCGCCGAACTCAAGCCCTAGCGCGTCCCGAAACGCTCCCGCCGGGCCCGGGCGATGCCGCAAAGATAAGGCACGGGCTCCGTCAGCGTGCCGGTCTCAAGTAGCGACCAGGCCGGGCATCGGCCGCAGAAAGCCCGCGCCTCGCAGTCTCCGCACACCGGCGAGGCCGGCGGCGCGGCGTCGACGAAGGCGCAGACGCTCCGCCAGGCCGCGCGAAAGCCGATCTCGAGCGGCCGGGCCGCCGGCCGGGGCAGGAGCGAGCAGGCGTTCATCCGCCCGGCCGCGTCGACGACGAAGGCCGCCCGGCCGGCCCGGCAATAGAAATTCCCGTGGGCCGGGGCGGCGGCGCCCTTGAGAGCGAGCTCGATCCATTCGTCGGCCGAGGCCCGGTCCGCGGCCTCGAGCCCGACCCCCTCCTCCGCCGGCAGACGGCAGTCGTCCGCCGCCGAGGGCGCCCCGTCGGGTCGGCGGGAAAGGAGCCAGCTCGCGGAGAACGGCACGCCCCAGTTTCGGGCCGTCCGGCGCATCTCCTCGAGCTCGCCGGCGTTGCGGCGGGTCAGGGTGGTCTTGAGCCCGAGCGGCAGGCCGCGCTCGAGCAGGGCCTCGATGCCCTTCAGGCAAGCGGCGTGGCTGCCCGGGACGCCCGTGACCGCCTCGGCCGTGGGCGCAGTGGCGCCGTAGAGGGTGATCTCGATCCGGCTGGGCGGCGCCTGGGCCAGGCGGGCGGCCACGTCCCGGGTGATCAGGGTGCCGTTGGTGTAGAGGGCCAGGACCAGGCCCAGCCGCGTCAGAGGCTCGTAGATCCCGAAGAAGTCGCGGCGGGCCAGGGCCTCGCCGCCGGTGACGAGCAGGAAAACCATGCCCGCGTCGACCGCCTGCCGGGCCAGCTCGAGCCAGGCCTGGCCCGGGATGTCAGCGTCCGCCTCCCGCCCCGCGCCGCCGGGGGGCCGGCGGACATAGCACATGCGGCAGTCCAGGTTGCAGCGGGCCGTCAGCTCGAACGTGCCGTGGGCCGGCTGGCGGTCGGCGGCCGCCCGCCGCAGCAGGGCCCGGACGAGCGATCCATAGTCCCGGGCCGGGGCGGTCACGGCTCGAGCAGCCCCTTGCGGCCGAGCTCGTCGAGGAAGGCCCGGACGTCGGCGCGAGCCCGCTCCGGGTCGACGGCGAACCTCGCGGCGACCCCCGCCGCGATCTCTTCCGGAGAGCGGTCCTCCGCCAAGAGTTCCCAGACGCAGCGGCCGGCGGCGTTGAGGACGACCAGGGCGTTCATCTCCAGGACCTTCGCGCCGAGCGGCACGAGCAGGTCCCGGCCCCCGACGCGCTGCAGCCGGAAATCACTGCTCCGCTTCATGCGCGCTGCGCCTTGCCCCCCGGCCGCCGCCTGGACGCCGGGCAGGGCGGTCCTCTCCCCGCGTCCTCCGTTCCCGGCGGCAGGATCCGTGGAACGGTCCCGGCCTACACCTCGGTCAGCCCGCAGACCTGGATGGTGGAGAAGTTGCAGCCGCCCAGCTTCGGCTGGAGATCGACGGGGACGACGGTCGCTTCCGGCGGCTCGTAGGCTTCCCGGCGCTCCTCGTCCGCGTCGCGGCTCTTGATGAGGTCCCGATCTTCCATAGAACCCTCCAATTCCCCAAGGATCGCGAAATGTATGGTCCGACTATAAGCGTCCGGCGGGACGCTTGTCAAGACGCGCGCCATGAAGATGCCCTCTCCCGGGGCAACCTGATTGACCCGACTCACCGGGCGACCTATAATAGACCTTCAACCGAGACCGTCAACTGTCAAGGAGAGAGGCTCATGGTCGAAATCCGTTTCCACGGCCGGGGCGGTCAGGGGACCGTCGTCGCCTCCAAGATCCTGGCCGACGCCATCGCCAAGGAGGGCAAGTGGGTCCAGGCCTACCCCGAATTCGGGGTGGAGAGACGGGGTTCGCCCGTCGTCGCCTTCCTCAGGATCGACGACAAGCCCATCTATGACAAGAGCCGCATCTACACGCCCGATGACGTCGTCGTCGTCGACCCGACCCTGGTCGAGGCCATCGACGTCACCGTGGGCCTCAAGCCCGGCGGCACGATCATCGTCAACAGCGACCGCCGGCCCGGGGACTTCCCCTTCTCCGGCAAGTTCAACGTCCGGACGATCGACGCCACCAAGATCGCCGTCGCCCACAAGCTCGGCAATATGGCCACGCCGATCGTCAACACGGCCGTCGCCGGGGCGGTCATCAAGATCCTCGGCCTGACCAAGCCCGAGTTCCTGGCCGCGGCCATCCGGGAAGGGATCGCCGTCAAGCCCGAGGACAACGTCGCGGCGGCCCAGGAAGCCTACGATAAGGCCTGACGAGAGGAACGCGATGAGACCGAAGAAAGCCAAGAAGATCGTTTTCAACTCGGCCGAGGACATGCCCACCATGATCTGCTCGGTCGGCTCCCAGACCCACAACCTGACCGGGGCCTGGCGGAACATCCGGCCGGAAATGGACCGGACCAAGTGCATCAAGTGCGGCATGTGCTGGAAGTTCTGCCCCGAGCCCGCGATCGAGGTCGTCGGCGAGTGGCCGGTCGTGGATTACGACTACTGCAAGGGCTGCGGCATCTGCGCCGAGGAATGCCCGGCCAAGTGCATCGCCATGGTGGAGGAGCGCCGATGAAAAAAGTCATCATGGGCAACCACGCGCTGTCGTACGGCGCGATGCTGTCCCGGGCCCAGGTCATCTCGGCCTACCCGATCACGCCCCAGACCCAGGTCGTCGAGCTCCTCTCGGAGATGTGCGCCGACGGCACGCTCAACGCCCAGTTCATCAAGGTCGAGTCCGAGCACTCGGCCATGGCCTCCTGCATCGGCGCCTCGGCCGCCGGGGCGCGGGCCTTCACCGCGACCTCGTCCCAGGGGCTGGCCCTGATGCACGAGATGCTCCACTGGGCCGGCGGCGGGCGCCATCCCATCGTCATGGGCGAGGTCAACCGGTCCATGGCCCCTGGCTGGTCGATCTGGGCCGACCAGAACGACAGCCTGTCCCAGCGGGACACGGGCTGGATGCAGTTCTACTGCGCCTCCAACCAGGAGGTCCTGGACACGGTCATCCAGGCGTTCAAGGTCGCCGAGACGCTGATGCTCCCGGCCATGGTCATCCTCGACGCGTTCGCCCTGTCCCACACCTACGAGGTCGTCGATGTCCCGGACCAGGCCCTGGTCGACAAGTTCCTGCCGCCGTTCAAGCCGGCCATCAAGCTGGACCCGGCGGACCCGCGGGCCTTCGGCGGCCTGACCGGGTCCGAGCACTACATGGAGCTCCGCTACAAGCTCGAGAAGGACATGGAGAAGGCCCCGGCCCTGATCGAGGAGACGGGCCGCGAATACGAGAAGCTCTTCGGCCGACGCCTCGGCCTCATCGACCCCTACCGGTGCGAGGACGCCGACTTCGTCTTCGTCACCTCGGGCACGGCCGGCTACACGGCCCGGGTGGCCGTCGACGAGCTCCGGGCCTCGGGGGTCAAGGCGGGGAACCTGCGCATGAAGCTCTTCCGCCCCTTCCCCTTCCAGGCGGTCCGCGAGGTGCTGGCCAAGGTCAAGAAGGCGGCCGTCGTCGACCGCAACTGCTCGTACGGCGCCGGCGGCATCTTTTACCAGGAGGTCAAGTCGGCGGTCTACGGCTGGCCGGGCATGCCCCCGATCCTCGGCTACGTCACCGGGCTCGGCGGGCGCGACATCACGACCGACTCGTTCAAGGAGATCGCGGCCCACGCGGCGGCCCGGGACCGGGCCGACGAGGAGATCGTCTGGATCGGAGTCAAGAAATGACCCAAGAAGCCAAGAAAGATAAAAAGTTCACGATGACCCTGCCGGCCGACGAGCTGATGGCCTGCGGCCACCTGGCCTGCCAGGGCTGCGGCGCCACGCTGGCCATGCGCTACATGCTCAAGGCCGTCGGGCAGAAGGCCATCCTCTGCATCCCGGCCTGCTGCTGGGCGGTCATCGACGGGCCCTATCCCTACTCGTCCATGGACGTGCCGATCTACCACTGCGCCTTCGAGACGGCCGCCTCGACCGCGACGGGCGTCAAGGCCGGCCTGGAGATGACCGGCGACACCGGGACGACGGTCGTGGCCTGGGCCGGCGACGGCGGCACCTTCGACATCGGCATCCAGGCCCTGTCCGGCGCGGCCGAGCGGAACGAGGACATCATCTACGTCTGCTACGACAACGAAGCCTACATGAACACGGGCATCCAGCGCTCGTCCGCGACGCCCTTCGGCGCCTGGACCACGACGACGCCCGTCAAGCACTTCAAAAACAGGCCGAAGAAGGACATCGTGGCCATCATGGCCGCCCACAAGATCCCCTACGTCGCCACGGCCAGCGTCGCCTATCCCGAGGATTTCGTCAGGAAGATGAAGAAGGCCAAGGAGATCAAGGGGACGCGCTTCTTCCACGTCTATGCGCCCTGCCCGACGGGCTGGAAGAGCCGGCCCGACGACACGATCAAGCTGGCCCGCATGGCCGTCCAGATCGGCTATTTCCCGCTCATCGAGATCGAGAACGGCGAGAAGACGACCCTGAACATGATGATCAAGCAGCGGAAGCCGGTCGACGAGTATCTGCGCCTCCAGGGCCGGTTCCGGCACCTGCAGCCGGAACAGGTCGCGGCCATCCAGGCCCAGATCGACACCCGCTGGGAGCACCTGCTCAGGGGCTGCACGGTCTGACGATATCGCGTTCACACGGAGCCGCCGCCGGGAGAAGAGAATGGGCCAGCGCGCAAAGTGCCTTCCGATGCTTATCGTCGCCCTGGCGGTCCTGGCGGGCCCGGCGGCCTGCGCTCCGCGCGAGAGCGGCCAGGCCCCGGCCGTTCCCGCTCCGGCCTTCAAGGTCCAGGACCTCCAGGGCCGCACCCTGAGTCTCGCGGACTACAAGGGCAAAGTCCTGGTCATCAACTTCTGGGCGACCTGGTGCCCGCCCTGCCGCCGGGAGATCCCCGACTTCATCGAGGCCTACGCGGAGCTCAAGGGCCGGGGCCTCGAGATCCTCGGCCTGTCGGTCGATGACACGACCGGGCCCGACCTGCTCGATTGGATCCGCGAGAAGGGCGTCAACTATCCCGTTGCCCTGGCCACGCCCGAGATCGTCGCGGCCTACGAGCCCGGCGATTACATCCCGTCCACGATCATCGTCGACCGCAGGGGCGTCATCCGCTTCCGCCGGTCGGAGCTCATGGACAAGGCGACCCTGGTCAAGCTCTTCGAGAAGTTCGAATAGGGTTGTCGGCGGCGGCGCCGCTGTGCCATAATCGGGCCATGGACGGGATGCTCCAGACCCAGGCTCCGGCCGCCGGCGCATCCGAAGGCCTTCCCTTCTGGCTGCTCTGGCTGCTCCTCTGCGTCATCCTGCTGCTCGTCGCTTTCATCTTCCTCCGCGACAAGGACCTGCGCCGCCGCATCAGCGTGTTCCTCTCCGGCGCCCGCCGCCACATGACCCGGCTCCGGATCCAGGCCAAGCTGAACCGGGACAGGGAAAGGAAGGCCGCCCTTTGGCGCGAGCTGGGCAAGAAAGCCTGGGACGAGGACATCCAGGCCTCCTGCATCGACGAGGAATACCGCAAGCTGGCCGTCCTCGACGAGGAGATCGGCCGCCACCAGAAGACCTGGCACGACGTCTATTCGAGGATCGAAGTCCTCGGCCGGGAGCACGACGCCGCGGTCAAGCGGTTCCGCGAGCTCGTCGCCGAGCAGGAAGCGGCCCGCCGCCCGCACCAGGAAGAGATGCTGGCCCTGGCCCGGACGAAGCAGGCCGTCCTCGAGGCCCTCGAAGCGTCCCGGGGCGAAACCGAGGCGGCCGAGGCCCAGCTGGCCGCGGCCGGCAAGGACATCCGCCAGATCGAGGAGCATCCCCGGCTCTCGCCCGACGAGCGCGGGGCCCGCCTCGACAAGGCCCGGAACAAGGCCGCCGGCCTGGCCTCCCTCATCGGCGAGCTGCGGCGGAAGACCCCGCTTATTCAGGAAGAGCGCTGTCGCCTGGACCGCCGCCTCGAGGAGGTGGAGGCCCGGGTGCGCGCCTTCAACGCCGCCATCCAGCGCATCGACGAGGAATACCGGAACCGGCTCCAGGCCCGCGAGAAGGAGATCCGGGAGTGGCAGAAGGCCAAGGAGCGCATCCAGGACAAGATCGTCGACATCAAGCGGCTCATGGAGCCCCTGTTCGAGAGCGTCGGCCGCATCCTCGACGACGCCCGGCTCGACAAGGAGGACCTGGCCGTCCTGTATTTCCAGATCGACGGCATCGACAAGAACAGCGCCGAGCTCGAGGCGCGCCTGGAGAACCTGAAGTAGCCCCGCGCCCATGCCCAAGCCGCGCCTGCTCGTCCACGTCTGCTGCGCCCCCGACGCCCTCTACGTCTTCGGCCAGCTCGCGGACGCCTACGACGTGACCGGGTTCTTCTCGAACTCGAACATCCAGCCCCGCGGGGAGTACGAGCTCCGGCTCGACGAGGCCCGCCGCGTCGCGCGCCGGGCCGGCGTCCCGCTCCTCGAGGACGACTACGACCCCGGCGGCTGGACCGCCCTGACCGCCAAGTTCAAGGACGAGCCGGAGAAGGGCCGCCGCTGCGACGTCTGCTACGCCGTGCGCCTGTCCCGCACCGCGGCCCGGGCCGCCCGCGACGGCTTCGATGCCTTCACCACGGTCATGAGCCTCAGCCCCTGGAAGAAGGCCGGCGTCCTGAACCGCATGGGCCGCCAGTTCGCCGCCCGCTACGGCCTAGCCTTCCTCGAAGCGGACTTCAAGAAGAAGGACGGCTTCAAGAAGAGCTGCGAGCTCAGCCGGGCCGCCGGCCTCTACCGCCAGGATTACTGCGGCTGCGTCTACAGCCGGGACGCGGCCCGGGCCAGGGACGCGGCCCGGCGGGCCACCCGGGAGGGCGCATGACCTCTCCCCGGCCCCGCGGCCGGCGCGCCGCCGCGCGCCTGACCGTCTTCGGCGTCGTCCAGGGCGTCGGCTTCCGCCCCTCCGTCTATCGCCTGGCCCTCCGCCTGGGCCTCGACGGCTGGGTCCAGAACGCCGGCACGGGCGTGGAGATCCACGTCGAGGGGCCGGCCGCCGCCGTCCGCGATTTCCCCGGCGCGCTCAGGTCGGGCCTGCCGCCCCTGGCCCGCATCGAGCGCCTCGACTCGCGCCCGGCGAGACCCGAAGGCCTCAGCGGCTTCGCGATCCGCGAGACCCGCGACGCCGCCGGGTTCGTTTTCATCTCCCCCGACATCGCCACCTGCCCGGACTGCCTCGAGGAGATCGGGACGCCCGGCGCCCGGCGCTTCCATTACGCCTTCACCAACTGCACCAACTGCGGGCCGCGCTACACCATCGTCCGCGGCCTGCCCTACGACCGGCCGCGCACGACCATGGCCGGCTTCCCCATGTGCCCGGACTGCCGCCGCGAGTACGAGGACCCGCTCGACCGCCGCCACCATGCCCAGCCGATCGCCTGCCCGGCCTGCGGGCCGCGCCTGGCCCTGATCGACGCCCGCACGGGGCGCCGGCTCGCGGGCGGCATCCCGGAGGCCGCGGCCCTCATCCGCGCCGGCCGGGTCCTGGCCGTCAAGGGCCTCGGCGGCTTCCATCTCGTCTGCGATCCGTTTAACCGCGCCGCCGTCGCCCGCCTGCGCCGGACCAAGGCCCGGCGGACCAAGCCCCTGGCCCTGATGGCCCGGGACCTGGCCGTCGTCCGCCGCTACGCCGTCGTCTCGGCGGCCGAGCGGGAGCTGCTGCTCTCGCCGCGCCGGCCCATCGTCCTCCTCGGGAAGAAGGCCGACATCCCGCTCATCGCCCCCGGCCTCGACGAGATCGGCTTCATGCTGCCCTACACGCCCCTCCACCACCTCCTGCTCGAGCATCTCGACCTCATCGTGGCCACGAGCTCCAACGCCAAGGACGCCCCGATCGCCAAGGACGAGACGGAGGGCGTCCGCGGCCTCTGCCAGACCGTCCTGACCCACAACCGGCCCATCGCCATGCGGGCCGACGACTCCGTCGTCAAGATCGTCCGCGGCCGGCCCCTTTTCGCCCGCCGGGCCCGGGGCTACGTTCCCGCCCCCCAGCCGGTGCCCGCGGCCCTCCGGTCCGACCGCGTCCTCGTCGCCCTCGGCGGCGAGCTCAAGGACACGATCTCCCTCTACAAGAACGGCTACGTCGTGACCAGCCAGTTCCTCGGCGACCTCGACGACTACCGTAACTTCGGCTATTTCGAGGAGACCCTGGCCCATCTCCTGCGTCTCTTCGACGCCCGGCCCGCGGCCGTCGTCTCCGACCTGCACCCGGATTTCCGGACGACGCGCTACGCGGCCCGCCTGGGCCTGCCGCACGTCCGGGTCCAGCACCACTTCGCCCACGTCCTGGCCCCGCTCCTCGAGCACGGCCACGAGGCCCGGCGGCGCGTCCTCGGCGTGGCCCTCGACGGCTACGGCTACGGCGAGGACGGGACGGCCTGGGGCGGCGAGTTCCTGCTGGCCGATTACGACGGCTGCGAGCGCTTCGCCGCGTTCGAGGCCGCGCCCCTGCCCGGCGGCGACCTGGCCGCGCGCCAGCCCTGGCGGATGGCCCTGGCCTGGCTCGACCGGGCCTTCGACGGGGATATCCCCGATGTCGCGGCGCTCCGCCGCGTCGAGCGCCGCCGCCGGCAGGCCGTCCTGGCCATGATCCGCGGCGGCCTGCGCAGCCCGCTCGCCTCGAGCTGCGGCCGGCTGTTCGATGCCGTCTCGTTCATCGCCGGGACAGCGCCCGAGCGCCTGGAGTTCGAGGCCGAAGCCGCCATGCGCCTGGAGGCCGCCGCCGGCCGCGGCGCGGTCCGCGGCCGCTACCCGATCGATCTCCGGGACGGGGGCGCCGGCCGGCCGCTCGAGATCGGGTTCGGCGGCCTTTTCCGCGGCATCGTGCGGGATATCGGGCGCGGCGAGCCCGCGTCCGCCGTGTCGGCCAGGTTCCACGATTCGCTGGCTGGCCTGATCGTCCGCGTCGCCGAGGCGGCGCGGGAGGCCCGCGGGACGGAGGAGGTTTCGCTCGCCGGGGGGGTCTTCCTGAACAGGCGGCTCCTCGCGGCCGCCGAAAAGGGTCTTGAGGCCCGGGGATTCCGGGTCTTCCGGCCGCTGGCCTACTCCCCGAACGACGAATCCATCTCGCTGGGACAGATCGCCCGGGGGCTGGCCGTGATCAGGAGCGGCGGAATCTGACGCCGCCGACGAGCGACAGGATCCCGTTCGAGACGAGGGCCGCGAGCGCCCCGCCGGCGGCGCCGAGGACGAAGCCGAAGAGGCCGCCGAAGAACGAGCAGGCGAGGCCGCCGAGCAGGTCGCCCCGGTGCTCGACGAAGAAGGCGGGGAGGCGACCGACGAAGCCGGCGAAGAGGCCCGTCACGCCGGCCAGAAGCCCCAGCAGGATGCCGGAGAAGAGCCCCAAGACGCCGAAGAACCAGACGAAGGACAGGACATCGACCGACCGGATGGAGACCAGCGCGCCGGCCGGCGCGGTGACGGCCGCGGCCTCCGCCTCGGGGCCGGGAGCGTCCGGCCGGTCCGGGCCGTCGGGGGCCGAGTCGTCGGGACGGCGGCCGCAGCGGGCGCAGAATTCGGCCTCCAGGTCGTTCTCGAAGCCGCAGGCGATGCAGATGGCCTTCTTTTCCGCGAGGGACGGGGGCCGGCGCTCGATCCATTCGCCGTTCTCGTAGGCGTACCACTTGCCGCTCTCGGCGCCGATGACCCAAAACCGCCCGTCGTTGTCCTTGATGCGCAGCTGGCGCAGGGAATCGGCGAATTCCTGGGACGTGATCTCCTGGGCCTCGAATCGCTCGCGCAGCTGGGCGAACGTCGCTTCGGCGTCGCGGAATTGGTCGGGCATGAACGCCTCCTTCGTCCTCCCGTTATCTTAACGCCACAACGTATGTCTTTT
Organism: Acidobacteriota bacterium; assembly: GCA_039683095.1. Classification (NCBI taxonomy): domain Bacteria; kingdom Pseudomonadati; phylum Acidobacteriota; species Acidobacteriota bacterium. Next base: position 412,496 of record JBDKSB010000012.1, read on the forward strand.
CAATGAGTTAATAACTCGCTGATAAGACAACTATTGCGGCCGCGACGAGTTTTTGTGCAATCCGTGCTATGTGCATGCAGGAACGGTTCTTGCCGCAACGGAAGCGGCCATTTTCCACAGGTTTTCAACAGAACCTGTGAAAAAACCCCGGCCGCAAAACGGCTTTCGCCGCTCATCCCGTCACCCCGGGCGCGCCCTTGAGGAGATCGAGCAGTCCCGCCCCCCGGACCGGGTCGGGAACGAAGGACAGGATGAAAACCAGGGCCAAAATGACGGCCAGGATGGTCCTTTTGCGGCCGAGCGGCGCGTCCTCGTCGAGGACGGGCGGGTGGCGGAGACGCATCTTCGACCGGAACTCGAAAACGAGGATCAGCGCGGCCAGGATGAGCCAGGTCAGGTGGAAGAAAACGCCCATGACGGCGAGGAACGCGACCATGATCCGGGACAGGACCCTGGCCCGCCGGCCCAGGAGCGCATAGGCGACGTGCCCGCCGTCGAGCTGGCCGATCGGGATCAGGTTGAGGGCCGTGACCAGGAGCCCGACCCAGCCGGCGAAGCCGACGGGGTGAAGGATGATCGAGGCGCCCTCGGGCAGCCTGCCGAAGATGAGCCCGCTCAGGAGCCTGAACAGGAGCGGCTCGCCGAAGGCGATCGTGTCCGGCGTCGCGGGAACAACCCCGACCTTCGAGAAAGCCAGGCCGACGGCCAGCGCCGGAACGGCGAGGACGAACCCGGCCAGGGGGCCGTTGGCCCCGACGTCGAAGATCTGGCGCTTGAAGAGGACGGGCGCCTTGATGCGGATGAAGGCCCCGAACGTGCCCAGGAACGGCGGGCCGGGCAGGAAATAGGGCAGCGTGGCCGGAACGCCGTAGCGGCGGCAGGTCAGGTAGTGGCCGAGCTCATGGCCGACCAGGATGATCAGGAGGGCCAGGGCGTAAAGGAAGCCCGTCCCGACGACCCGCGGATCGAAAAGGCCGGGGCCGGGCCCGCCGGCCGACGCCAGGAACGACGACGCAAAGATCAGGCCGGCGAACCAGGCCGTCAGCCCGGTCAGGCCGAAAAGCAGGGCGTGCAGCCAGGTCCTGGGACGTCCGCTCGCGGAATCGCTCATGGGTATGCGAAAAAAAAGAGGAGTGAAAGCGCTTCACTCCTCCTTCGAGATCCGTCCGATCGTCGCGGGGTTATTTGCCGGAGAGCTTGTGGAACTTGGCCGTCAGCTCTTCCTTGGTTTCCTTGCGGTTCGGGTCGGCGACGCAGGCGTCGACCGGGCAGACGGAGGCGCACTGCTGCGTGTCGAAATGGCCGACGCACTCGGTGCACTTGTCGGGATTGATGACGTAGCGCTCGTCGCCGGCGCTGATGGCCTGGTTGGGGCACTCCGGCTCGCAGGCGCCGCAGTTGATGCACTCTTCGGTGATGATGAACGCCATGGGGCTCCTCCTTGATGGTTTAAGGAATATTATATCCCATTAGGGAAAAATGGCAACGCCGTCCCCGCTATCTCCGGACCTCGAGCTTGCCGGCCTTGAGGGAGGCTTCATATCCGAAGTAGGACTGGGGAAAGTCCGTCTGGAGCTTCTTGTAGAGGTCGAGGGCCGCGGCGATCTCGCCCTTGAGCTCGTGGGTCTCGGCCAGGCGGAACAGGGCGGCATCCATCGGGTAGACCTTGGGCTTCTCGTCGACCGTCTTCTTATAGATGGCGATGGCCTTGTCGTAATCCTTGCGGCCGACCGCGACCTGGCCCTTGAGGTCCTCGGCCTGGTAATAGAGCAGGTCCTTCGGCCCGGCCGGCATCTTGGCCAGATAGGACTCGGCCTTGGCCCAATCGCTCCTCTCGGCCCAGTGCTTGGCCAGCTCCAGGGTGGCCAGGCGGGCCGTCCGGCCCCTGGCGGCCAGCTTCTCCAGGTCGGCCAGCTTGGCCGGATCGGTCTCGGCCTCGGCCGCGACGGCGTTGACCCGGCCGATGGCTTCGCTCCGGGCGTTCCGGGCGTGGGAGCGGACGGCGAGCAACCCGACGAAGACGAGGGCCGCGACGGCGACCGCCCCGGCGACGATGAAGATCTCGCGCCGGTAGCTCTGGAAGAAGTCAACCAGCCAGCTGACGCCCTCCGCCACTTCGTCTTCCTTGAGGTGATGCCTCTCCGTTCTCTTCATAGTTCTCTCCCGCGGACCGAATCGAACCTCTTTTGTAGCATATAAGAAAGGCGGGGTCAAACCTCAAGAAGAGGCCGGATCAGACATCGAAGGTGACGAGGCCGGTCTTGAGCCTGATCTGGTCCCGGAGGACGTCCTTGGTGACGCGGTTCTCCTTCTCGGCCTTGATGGCCCGGAAGAGCTCGTACGAGGTCAGGAGGCCGTTGCCGTCCTTCTGGGCCTCCTCGATCTGGGGGGCCGAGAAAGGATTCGGCCGGCTCCTGGGATCGGCGCCCGAGTAATAGTTCCCGACCAGGACGGCCTTCATCCTGGTGTTGTCGAACTCCTGCATCCGGCGGCCCTTGAACTTCTGGAGCAGGGCGCACTCGTCGTCCGTGGCCCAGTTCCGGCCGCCGCGGACGAGGACGAGCATCAGGTCGCCCTTGCGCAGCCCGGCCTCGACGGCCGTGTCGGCGGGCTCGATGATCCAGACGTCCTCTTCCTTGTCCCGGATGGTGTTCTTCCAGTACTGGTCGACGTCCACGACCCGGCCCCAGCCGAGGTAGCGGAAAGCGGCCACGACGGCCTTCTTCAGGGCCTCCCCTTCCCCGTCGAGCAGCCGGTGGAACTCCTCCTGGCCGCCGTTCCGCAAATCCCTGATCTGGCGGTCATAGTCGGCCAGGGACTCTTCGAACCTCCGCTTCTCCTCGTCGCGCCTGGCCACCAGGGCCCGGAGCTCGGGGAAAACATAATCGTCGCTCTCGAGCCAATCAGTTCCGGCCTCGGCGGGGGCCTCGGCGGCGAACGGCAGCCGGTCTTTGAGCAGGTAATCGGCAACCTCGACGTTCTTCGGGCCGAACGAGGGCAGGACCATGAAATAGCCCTTGCCCCGCCGGACGATCATGGCCGCGGGGGCGCCGTCGCCCGTCTTGGCCAGGAACTCGAGCTTGCCGTCCGACGGGATGTCCTTCTCCCAGACGCCGTCGCCGAAGGTCTCGGCCAGCAGCCGGAAGGTCCCGGCGATATGGGGCCTGTAGCGTTCGAAGGGGACATGGAACAGGGCCCGGGGATTGAAGACCACGGCCTCGGACCGGGCGGCCTGGACCTGGAGGCCCTCCACCGGGCCGATGATGCCCGCCAGCCGGGAGACATCGCCTCCGCCGACGAAGCAGACGACCCGGACGCCCTCGCGGACGCGGCCCGGTAGCGTCTCGGGGATCCGGCCGCGATCGCCGGGCTCACCGGCCTCGCCCTCGATCTGGAAGAACACGATCTCGCTGTCGGCCGGCAGGCTGAACGGCTCGTCCCCTTCCGTCGCCCTGAGCTCGACGTCGTATTTCTCGGCGGCCAGGCGATCCCGGTCCGCGGGGTTGAAATCGACAAGCGTTATCTTGGCCATGGGCCGACTCCTTGCGTCAACTCCCGCCCATCATCCGGCTAGCCGTTCTCCCCGTCAATCACCCCTTCGGGTGAACCCCGGGAGGATTATCGGCTCTTGCCTCTCCTCCCGCCTTTGCCCGGCTTCTCCCCCCGGTCCTTCGCCGGGCCCGCGGGCTTCGCCCTGCCTTTCCCGATCTCGCCGTTCATGGCCACGAAGCCCTGGCCGCGGCCGCGCCGGGCCATGATCTCGTCCGGAGCCAAGCCGTGGTACTCGGACATGAAGCGCAGATTGACCAGGTCGACGACCTCCCGGTCCTGCAGGGTGAGCTGCCGCCAGTCGCCGGCCCGGCCGCGCTTCAGGTAATAGCCGTAGGCGTTCCCGTACGGCGGGCCGATCCGCTCGGGGCCGACGGGGACGAAGAAGATCTCCGGCGACAGCCCGAAGTGCAGGGCGATTTGGAACCAGGACTGCCGCTTCAGCCGCAGGTCGATGACGGCCTGGGGCCCGACCTGGGCCTTCGCCGCCAGGAAGAAGACGACGGGCAGCTCCTCGTCGCCGAGCCGGTAGCGGGTCCGGCAGTCCACGACCAGGCGCGGGGCCACCCGATAATGGTCGCCCACCGCGAGATAGAAGTCCCGGAGCCGGCCGTCGCTGATCGAGATGCCGAGATCGACCTGCCCGGCCCGGACCGGCAGGGCGAGCGCCAGGGCCGCGAGCACGGCCGCGGCGGCTGCTGCCCATGCGTGATGTCTCATGATGATCACCTCTCGTCTTATACTAATGTTAGTCGCGCGGCCCGGCAACGCCTGGAAAAAAAGGGCCCCAAACCCCAGGGAAGAAATCCCTGGCCAATCCGTCTTAACAAGCGTCCTTCAGACTTCACGAGCCGCCCTTGGAGAATGCCGGATGCCTTACCGACACCCCCTCCGTCTTATGGCCCTGCCGGTCCTCGCCGCCGTCCTGGCGCCGTCCCTGGCCGCGCAGATGCCGCTCAAGATCCTCGACGTGAGGCCGGTCGTCGCCGGGCCGCCGAGGATCGACGGCCTCATCGACGATCCCTGCTGGAAGGAAGTCCGGGCGGTCGGCGATTTCTATCAGCACGATCCGATCAACGGGGCCAGGGCTTCCGAGGCGACCCTCGTCTGGGCCGCCTTCGACCAGGATTATCTCTACTTCGCCTTCCTGATGAAGGATTCCCAGCCGCGCCGGATCTGGGCCGAGCTGACCCCGCGCAACGAGTTCGAGAACAACGACTCGATCAAGCTCATCCTCGACGCCTACAACGACAGGCGGACGAGCCTCGAATTCGAGGTCAATCCGAAGGGCGTCCAGAAGAACTCCGTCGAGACGATCTGGAAGTCCGAGGCCGTCATGAGGCCGGACGGCTGGAGCGCCGAGATGGCCATCCCTTTCAAGTCGCTGCGCTTCTCGTCCGCTAAGCTCGACGTCTGGGGCGTCAACTTCGAGCGCTACATCAACCGCCTCAACGAGACGGATTTCTGGACGGACGTCAAGCGGGACCTGCCCGAGCTCCAGCAGGCAGGCGAGCTCCGCGGCCTGACCGGGCTCAGGCCGGGCGGCAACCTCGAGTTCTTTCCCTACGCCGGCGTCCGAACGTCCGAGTGGGAGGGCGAGCACGACACCAAGGCCGCGGCCGGCCTCGACGCCAAGTGGGGCATCAAGCCCAATCTTTACCTCGACGTCACGGCCAGCCCGGATTTCAGCGAGGTCGAGTCGGACCCGTTCATCTATCAGCTCTCCCCCTACGAGACCTATCTCCAGGAGCACCGGCCCTTCTTCACCGAGGGCAGCCAGTACTTCACCCTGGGCGAGAACGACGAGTATCACCACGGCGGCGTCAGCCTGTTCTATTCCCGGCGCATCCGGAACCCCCGCGGCGCGGTCAAGCTCTCCGGCAAGACGGGCGGCCTCGGCTTCGGCATCCTCGGGGCGATCAACAAGGTGGACGTCGGCCTGGAAGAGGACCCGCGCGATTCCTATTTCGGCGTCTTCCGGGTCCAGAAGGACATCTTCAAGAATTCCCAGGTCGGCGTCTATTACGCCGGCGTGCGCGAGGGGGACGCCGGCAACCAGAACGTCGCCGTCGATTTCAACTTCAACTTCGCCGATTTCTATTACATCCGGGGCCTGGGCGCCCTGACCTACAACAAGGGGCTGCCCCGGTCCCGCAACGGCGTCTACCAGCTGAATTTCAACCGCGAGCCGGACGCCGGCCTGCAGCTCTCGGCCGGTTTCCTCCGGATCGAGGACAACGTCAGCATCAGCACGGGCTATATCGACCAGAAGGACATCCAGTCTTTCGACGCCATGATCGGCCAGGCCTGGCGCTTCAACAAGGGGCTGTTCAAGCGCATCAGCTTCGACTTCAGCGGCGCCGTCCGCCAGGATTCCTACGGCAACCCGGCCGGCCAGGAAGGCGAGTTCTTCTTCTGGTCCGAGCTCTTCAACCGCGTGGATTTCCACGGCGGCTTCAGCGTCGGCCGGAGCAGGTACCAGGTCCTCGGCGGCGACGACCGCCTGGCCTGGACTCCGGACTATATCCGGACTAACGGCCTGAACCTCGATATCGGCTGGGAGCGGGGCGGTTTCCTGAAGGAGATCTCGCTCGAGGGCGGCTGGGACAAGAAGGGCGTCTACAGCGAGGACTTCACGGCCGTCGTCCCCGGAACCGAGACAGAGGTCCAGGGCCAGGTCATCCTCCGGCCGCGCTCCAACCTGGAGTGGTCGGCCGAAGGCGGCTGGATCCGCCAGACCGCGGACGCGACCGGCGGCGAGGTCTTCAACGGCCTGACCTACGCGACGGCGCTCCACTACCAGCTGACGCGTAGCCTGTTCCTCAACAGCCGTTTCTTCGGCGAGACCCGGGAGAACCAGTACAGCCTCGACTTCCTTGTCGGCTACTATTTCGGGGCCGGCAACGTCGTCCAGCTGGCGCTCAAGAAAAGCGAGCGCAACGAGCTCCTCGGCCGGGTCGGCGGCTACTCCGTGACCTTGAAAGTCTCATACCTCCTCCGGATCTGAGCCTCACCTCCGGCGATGACGGGGGACGGGCCGAATATCACCCCCCGTTCCCTTCCTCGAGGTGATGGCCCTCCCGGACCGGTCCGGTCACAATGCCCCCTGAGGAACACATGGGCATCTTCAGTCGCGCGTCCCGGATGTCGGCGGAAACAACCGCGCCGTCGCCGCCGGCCCGCCCCGGCTTCCTGGCCGAAGCCGCGGGCCTGCCGTCCGAGGGCGCCGGGGCGGCGCCGGATCGCCGTCAGCGCCGCATCCCCTATATCTCCGAGCGCAAGAAATACGACATCCTCATCGCCGCCTCGGACCAGGCCGTCTACGATTACGACCTGGAGACCGGGGAGATCAACTGGAGCGGCAGCTACGAGCGGGTCTTGGGCTACGACGCCGGGGACATCGGCGGGTTCGAGGAGTGGGCGGAGCGCATCCATCCGGAGGACCGCGACCAGGTCCTCCGCCTGCTCGACGCGGGCGAAAAGAACCGGGAAGTCTTCGAGGTCGAATACCGCTTCCGCCACAAGAACGGCGGCTACCGCTGGGTCCACGACCGCGGCTTCTTCCTGATCGAGGATGACCGGGACCTGCGGCGGATGATCGGCATGATCCACGACATCCACGACAGGAAGCAGGCCGAGCTCCTCCAGAGCGCTGTCTACAAGATCGCCCAGGCCGCCGACACGTCCGCCGGGCTGGACGACCTCTACCGGTCGGTCCACCGCATCATCGGCACCGCCATGCCGGCGGGCAACTTTTACATCGCCCTCTACGACGAGGCCCGGGGCCTCATCCGCTTCCCCTATTTCGTGGACGAGATCGACCCGCCGCCGGCCCCGGTCAAGCCCGGCAAGGGCCTGACCGAGTACGTCATCCGGACCGGCCGCTCGCTCCTCTGCGACGAGGAGACGGACCTGATCCTGCGCAACCGCGGCGAGGTCGAGATCATCGGCGCGCCGTCCACGATCTGGCTCGGCGTCCCGCTCATCGTCGACGGCAAGACGACCGGGGCCATGGTCGTCCAACATTACGGCAACCCGAACGCCTACGGCCCGGCCGAGCAGCGCATGCTCGAGTTCGTCTCCTCCCAGGTGGCCCGGTCGATCGAGCGCAAGGCGGCCGAGGAGGCCCTGCGCCGCAGCGAGCAGCGGCTGTCCCTGCACATCCAGAAAACTCCGCTGGCCGTGATCGAATGGGACACCGATTCCCGGGTCCTCCAGTGGAACGCCTCGGCCGAGCAGATCTTCGGATACACGGCCGCGGAAGCAATCGGCCAGCACGCTTCGTTCATCCTCTCCGAAAGCGCCCTGGCCGAGGTCGACCGGAACTGGTGGGACCTCACGCACAACGCGGGCGGCGAGCAAAAAGCAAGCGAGAACGTCACCAAGGACGGCCGGATCATCATCTGCGAATGGTACAACACCTCCCTGGTCGACAGCGAAGGCCGGGTCATCGGCGTGGCCTCCCTGGCCCAGGACATCACGAAGCGCCAGCGGACGGAGCGCGCCCTGCGCGACAGCGAGGAGCTCTACCGCCGGCTCGTGGCCGCCATCCCGGACCTGATCGTCCGGACCGATCTCGAGGGGAACATCCTCTACGCCAACGAGCTGGCCGTGCGGCTGAGCGGAACGTCAGGCGCCGGCGGCCTCGTCGGCCGCAACATCTTCTCGTTCATCGCGCCCGAGGACCTCGAGAAGGCCAGGTCCGGCGCCCGGAACTTCTACCGGGAGCGGGGGAAGCCCCAGGAGATCGGCCTGGTCTTCGACGGCAAGCCGGCCATCAAGTTCGAGGTCGACGGCGCCATCCTCCGCAACCCCGACGGGACCCCGTACAGCGTCGTCTATCTCTGCCGGGACATCACCCAGCGCATGCAGGCCGAGGAGGATCTGCACCGGGGCCTGATCAAGCTCAGGACGACCCTGAAGGCGGCCATCGATTCGCTGGCCTCGGCCATCGAGATGCGCGACCCGTACACGGCCGGCCACCAGGAGCGGACGACCCGGCTGGCCCGGGCCATCGCCGTCGAGATGGGCCTGGACGAGGAGCGGGTCGAAGGGATCGAGATCGCCGGCATCATCCACGACATCGGCAAGCTCTACGTCCCGGCCGAGATCCTGAGCAAGCCGACCAAGCTGACCGATCTCGAATACGGCCTGATCAAGATGCACGCCCAGGCCGGCTACACGATCCTGAGCAAGATCGACTTTCCCTGGCCGATCGCCCAGATCGTCCACCAGCACCACGAGTTCGTCAACGGCTCCGGCTATCCGCAGGGGCTCTCGGGCAAGGACATCCTGGTCGAGGCCCGCATCCTCTGCGTCGCCGACGTCGTCGAGGCCATGTCCTCGCACCGTCCCTACCGCCCGGCCCTGGGCATCTCCCTGGCCCTCGACGAGATCACCCAGAAGAAGGGCATCCTCTTCGACCGGGAGGTCGTCGACGCCTGCCTCCGCCTCTTCCGGGAGAAGGGCTTCAAGTTCGATTGACCGGGCCGCGCCGATGGGATACGATGCCCGGGAGATGGACAAGCCTGCCGGAGCCCTCATGAGAACGGCGATCTTCTCCCTGCTCTTCGCCCTGCCGCTCGGCCTGGCCGGCCGCGGCGGCTCGCCCGCGCCGAAGCCGAACCAGCTTGCCGACGCCCTCCTGGCCCGCCTCGGGACGCCGCGAGAGCCCGGGGCCGGGGTCATCGTCCTCCGGAACGGCCGGATCGTCTATATCGGCGCCCGCGGGGTCGCGGACATGCAGGGCATGCGGCCCATCGACGGCCGGACGGCCTTCCGCCTGGCCTCGGTCACGAAGCAGTTCACGGCCATGGCCGTCATGCTGCTCGTGCGCGACGCCAAGCTCCGCTACGAGGACACCCTGACCGGCCTTCTTCCCGGCTTCCCCGAATACGGCCGGGGCATCACCGTCCGCCACCTGCTCCAGCACACCTCGGGCCTCCCCGATTACGAGGACCTGATGCCGCCCGCCGACCCCGCGGTCCCGGTCGAGCAGGCCCAGATCAGCGACGCCGGCGTCCTCGACCTGCTGAAGAAGCAGTCGGCGGGCTGGTTCGTGCCGGGGGCGCTCTGGCGCTACAGCAACTCGGGTTACGTCCTGCTGGGCCTCATCGTCGAGAAGGTCTCGGGCCGGTCCTTCCCGACGTTCCTGCGCGAGCGCATCTTCGCCCCGCTCAAGATGGACAACACGGTGGCCTTCGTCCGCGGCCGGAACGCCGTGCCCGACCGCGCCTTCGGCTATGCCAAGGAGGACGGCCGCTGGCGCTACGCCGACCAGAGCCCGACCTCGGCCACCCTCGGCGACGGCGGCGTTTATTCCTCGCTCTACGATCTCACGCTCTGGGACGAAGGGCTCCGGCGCCATCTCCTGCTCAGCGAAGACGAGATGAGGCCCGCCCTGACCCCAGTGCGGGTCAAGGGCAAGGGGCCCGTCGGGCCCGACGGCCGGCCCGCCGACTACGGCTTCGGCTGGTTCCTCAACGGCTGGGAGGGCCATCCGCGGATGTGGCACTACGGCGAAACGTCCGGGTTCCGGACCTCCATCCAGCGCTTCACCGTCGACGGCTTGACGGTGATCGTCCTGGCCAACCGCGCGGACGTCGACGCCACGGGGCTGGCCCTCGACATCGCGGGATTGTTCCTGAAGGGCGAATAGGGCGGGACGCGGCCGGGAGGCCGCCGCCTAAACGATGGTCGAGGGAATGCCCTCGTTTCGGCCGTAGAGGTGACGGATCAGGGCTAGCACCGCCTGGGAAGTCAGCTTCTGGAACTCCACCCCGATCTCGAACAAGCCCTCGCCCTTCTCTGGCCTTATCCAGCGGACGTCCCCTTCCAGGACGACGAGCTGGTCCGTGCCGCTCAGGCTGAGGCGGATCCTGAGGGTCGTTCCCGCGGGATAGGCCTTCGAGGTGACTATCCGCGCCCCGCCCGTGGACAGGTCGTAGGTGTGGGCGGCGATGCCCGCGCCCTGGTACTTGTCCACGGCGGTCCGGAGGAGGACCTCGTTCCGCTCGACGAAGCGGAGTCTCTTGCGTCGTTCGAACATGTTCCGGCTCCTGCTGCCCGGCCCCATTGTCGGTGGCCCGGGCGCCGGGGACAATCCCCCCGGAGGGTGATTCGGCCGGTGATTTCTCACCCCCGGGCGCGCCCGTTGACGCTCCCCGGCCGCGGTGCTATCCTGGGCTGACCCGCCATGAAAGCCTTAAAGACCTGGGCCCTCGTTTTCATGGGCGGCGGCGCCAGGGGGCTGGCCCACGTCGGCGTCATCCGCGTCCTCGAACAGGTCGGCCTCGTCCCGGACATCGTCGCCGGCACGTCCATGGGCGGGCTGGTCGGCGGGCTCTACGCGGCTGGCTTCTCCGCGGCCCGGCTGACGGAGATGATCAGCGGCCTGGACCTCGACGGCGGCGCCGGCGAAACGGGCCGGCACCCGCTTCTCAAACGGGCGCCGAACCTGTTCGAGTCCATGTTCCTCTCGGACACCAAGAACCGGCTTTTCACCAAGTTCGGCCTCGAGAAGGAGGACGCGATCGAGGCCTATCTGAAAAAGTGCGTCGGGAACGTCCGCATCGAGGACCTGCCGGTCCCGTTCCTCTGCAACGCCGTCGACCTGGCCTCCGGCCGCGAGATCCTGTTCACCAGGGGCAAGCTCTACCGGGCCCTGCGGGCGACGATGTCCCTTCCGGTCGTCTTCGAGCCCGTGCGCATGGGCCGGATGATCCTGGTGGACGGCGGCGTCCTCAGCAGCGCTCCGGTCGAGGCGGCCCGGGAGGCCGGGGCCGAGGTCGCCGTCCTGGTCGATATCCACAGGCCGTTGAAGCGGATGCCCCGGGAGAAGCTGCAGAACACCTTCCATCTCATCCAGAGAACGGTCGAAGTGGCCACGGCCGCTTCCTTCTCGGAACGGGCCCGCCACGCGGATTTCGTCATCCGCATCCCGATCGATCAGGGCGTCCTTCAGTTCTCGAGGCCGAAGGCGATCGTCGCCAAGGGCGAGCGCACCGCTCTGGCCCAGCTGGACGCCCTGAAGAAGGCCCTCGGCGCCGGCTGACGCAGGGCCGTCAATCCCAGTCCCGGAAGAGGAACCCGACGCCGATCCTCTGGACGCGGTGATCATAGTCGAGCATGCTCTCGCCGTAGCCCAGGAAATACTGGACGTATCCGGCGACCATGGCGAACATCGGGAAGCTCCATTCGAGCTGGACGGCCCCCCGGTTCCCGTGGAGATCCAGGTTGTCGCGGAGCATGACCGCGAAGCGGTGCTTTTTCAGGAAATAATAGGCCCAGATCTCGCCGTGCCCCAGGTACTTGGTGATCCCGGGATTGTCGTCGTCCACGGCCTTCTCCCCCAGCCGGGCCCAGCCTTTCAGCAGGAGCGACAGGGGGCCGCGCTCGAGCCCGAGGTTGACCACGATCCGGTTCCAGCTCCGGGACAGCGGCTCCGACTGGCCGTTCGACTGGTGGTTGAAGCCGAACTGGACGAAACGGCCCTTCAGGCCGAGGATGTCGAAGCGGGTGCGGACGTTGAACAGGACCTCCGGCTCGTAGTTCGTCTCCCGGAAGGGCGAGCTGTCGGAGAAGTTATAGAACTGCCAGAACGAGCGCTGGGTGTAGCCGACCCACAGGTCGACCGGCCCTCCGAGGACGTCCTGCCAAAGCTTGGCCTTGAAGCTCAGCTGGAACGCGATCTCGGGCTTGACTAGGGTCTTGGCCGGGTTGACTTCCTGAAGGGGCGCCGGATTGGGCCAGGTGTTGTAGGAGAACACAAGGGCGTAGTTCGACCGGTGGAAGGTGATGCCGGGCTGGTCGGCGCGCCTGGCCGGGTCGAGCTGCCAGAGCGACGTGAAGTAGGACGGCTTCTCCTTCCCGGCGCCCGCGGCTGCGGCCGGACCGGCCTGATCCCGGGGCGCCGCGACCAAAACCTGGGCCAGGACCGCCGCGAGCCCGGCCAGGGCGGCGACGGATCGAGACAACGATCGGAGGGACAGGAACATGGGACACCGCCTTTCCGCCCGAAACCGGGTATTAGGGATTTTATAGAGCCCGGCGGCGAGGGATGTCAAGCGGCCGTCGCCGCCGCTCTGTTGACATCAGCCTGGGCCCGGGTTACGCTGAAATCACAGAAAGGGGACGGAATGCCGGACGGGCAGGAGGAACTCCTTTCGTCCTGGAAGGAGATCGCCGCTTACCTGAAGCGCACCGTCAGGACCTGCCAGAGGCTCGAGGCGGCGATGGGTTTGCCCGTCGAGGCCCTTTACGGCGAGATGCTCGAGAAGCGGGAAAAGGTCCTCATCTCCCCGGTCATGCTGGCCGGGCCGCGGCCCTTCAGAACTTCAGCGAAAATTTGAGCTGGACCCAGCGCGGCAGCTGCCGGGCCCAGACCTGGCCGAAGAGAGGGTTGGGGCTCCCATCCGCGTTCTCGCCGTTCTTGAAGAAGGACACGGGCCGCTGGCTGTTCAGCAGGTTATAGACGTTGACCCCCAGGCCGAGCGTCGGGCCAGTCCGGAACCGGAAATCCTTCTCGGCCACCAGGTCCACGTAGGCGTGGGCCGGGGTCGTCCGCGCGCCGCGCCCCTCCGGGAAGGTCGCGCAGAAAGTCACGGCGGGGGACCAGCCCTTTTTCTCCCAATGGTAGCCGGAGAGGTACTGGACATTGGCCGCGATGTTGACGCCGCGCGGCGCGAGCCAGGTCGCGAAGACCTTGATCACGTGGTCCACGCTGTAAGGCAGGACCCCGTACCATCCCTCGTCCCCGATCCGCCGTCCTCCCATTCCCCCGAAGAGCCATTCGTAGATCGGATGGAAGGGCGAATCCTCCGGCGTCAGCGGATGGTAGCCGATCAGGCTGGAGTCGTAATATCCCCCGAAATAAAGGTCCCAGCTCACGGCCTCGAATATGTCACCCGAGGTCGTCCCCTTGGCCCGCGACCAGGTCCAGGAGGCGTTCAGCATGAGGCGGCCCGGGACCCTTCCGTTCAGCTCGACTTCCAGGCCCCGGTAGTTCCTCCTTTTCAGCTCGAAATTCGTCAGGAGCCTCTTCATGGCCATGGGCGCGGCCGGGTCGTACAGGGAAACGGGGTTGATCAGGTCATGGGAGCTCGAATGGATCCCCCGGACATTGAAGGCCCAGTTCGCCCCGATCTGGCGGTCGAACTCCAACAGGAACCTGTTCGTCTTGTCGGGCTTCAGCCCGGGATCGACCTCCCGGGGGGCCGTTTGTTCCAGAGTCAGCCCCCAGTTGGCGCGGTCCGCCAGCTGGGCCTGCGTCGGGTCCGCTGGGCCGACCCATTTGAAGACGCGCCGGGCGAAGAGAGGAGCGGTGTTGGCGAACGGCAGGAAGTCCGTCGAAACGGGCATGGCATAGAGGCCGTAGCCGAATTTCAGGACGTTCCGGCCGTTGCCCGCCAGGTCCCAGGCCACGGAGGCCCTGGGCTGCAGGAAGTCCCCGACGCCCCAGTTCCAGGCCCTGGCCCCGGCGTCGTTGAAGACCTGCTGGGTGTCGGTCCGCAATCCGATCATGACGGAGACGCGGCCCAGGATGACGTTGTCTTCGGCATAGAACCCGAACCCGCGCGTCGTGTTCCTCGCCTCGCCTGGGGCGCTTTCCCACAATGAGTTGGGATGGCCCGGGCTCGTCCAGGAAAGGCCGGTGCCGTTGTCGAAACCGTCGCCGGGCCACAGGTCGGCGTCGAGGCCCGTCCAATGATAGGACTCGACGTCGCTGGCGCTGTAGCGGCTCGCGCCCGCCTTGAGCTCGTGGTCCCCCCACGGTCCGAGGCTGAAATACCGGATGAGACCGACGGCCAGGTCCGTCCGCTTCAGCCGGCTGCTTTGGCCGAAGCTGGCGTTGTTCGTCTGTTGGCCGATATCCTGCCAGGAAAAGGGGGGAGGCCCGAAGTCGCCGCCGAGAGGCTGGATCCCGAACGAGTGCCTGTTCTGGCCCCAGGCCGCCGTCAGGAACGAGTTCGGCGACAGGATCCCCCTGTAATTGAGGCGGTACGAACGGCGGGTATAGTCCGACCGGGTATAGGTCTCCGGAACTCCGACCCCTCCCGACTGGCGCAGGAGCTTGTCCAGCGTCCCGCTCAGGGACAGCGTCTGGTCCTTAAGAGGCGTCAGGGTGATCTTTCCGAGGAGATTGTTCGTGGTGACGCGCCGTTCCCCCGCCGGGACCGTCAGCCAGATGAGGGTCCGCTCGCCGGTCCTGTCGGTGTTGGCGAAGAAGTCGTCGGACGCGAAGAACCAGATCCGGTCCTTGAAGACCGGGCCGCCCAGGTTGCCGAAACACTGCCCCAGCGACGTCTCCGGGACGGAGATGGCCGACATCTGCTCCTTTCTGCCGGCCCGCAGGCCCGCCCCCTGGATGAGCCCGCCCAGCTCGCCGTGAAAGGAGTTGCCGCCCGATCTCGTCACGATATTGACGAAGCCGCCGACGCCCTGCCCCCACGCGGGCGAGAACCCGTCGGAAACGATCTGGACCTCTTCCCAGGCGTCGTAGTTGAGGCGGAGGCCCGGGTCGCCGTAGGCCACCCCTTTCATGGAAAGGCCGTCCACGAACCAGTTGTTCGCGCCGTTGCCCGCGCCCCGGAAGCCGGGCAGGCCGGACTCCGTCGTCAGGCCCGTGATCCAGTTCTGGTCGGCCCCGCCGGTGATGGTGTTCACCCTCACTCCGGTGACGCCCGGGGTCAGGTCGACGATCTCCGCGATCGTCCGGGCCTGGGTCGGCGCGAGGGCCAGGTCGGCGCCGCTCAATCGATAGCTCGTATCGGCCCTGGCCGCGTCGACGAGCGGATTCGAGGCGACAACCGTGACCTCCTCCCTGACGGCGGCGGGCTTGAGGACGATCGACACGGTCCGCGCCCATCCCAGCCGGACGTCGTTGCCGGTCAGGACCAGCCGCCGGAATCCGGCCAGCTCGAACGTCAGGGCGTAGGCGCCCACCGGCAGCAGCGGCATCCGGAAGCCTCCGCCCTTATCGGACAGGGCGGTCCGTGCGCCCTGAAGGTTCGGGCTCCTGGCCGTGATCGAGACGCCGGGCAAGGCCTCCCCCGCCTCGTCGGTGACCTTCCCCCGGATCTCGCCCGTCTGCTGGGCGGACAAGGTCCCGAAGAGCAGAAAGAGGGAAAGGAAAGAGATAAGGATCCTCGTCGACTTCTTCATTCCGGACCTCCATCGCCGTGAAGACAATGGGACGGCACGCGGTCCGCGGTCCCCTATCAGCTTGTGACCGGGAAGATAGCGCGAAACGGAGGACAAAGTCAAAAGGCAGGTCCCCGACCGGGAGAGGGACAATCGTCCCCGCGACGGAGTCCGGAACCGGTCATCGGATCGGTCCGGGGCCGGGAGCGGCGGGCCCGCCCCCCGGCCCCGGCCGGCGGATCAGCGGCGTTCGCGGGCTTCGGCCTTCCTGACCGTGGGGATCGCCGCGACGTCAAGGATGCGATTCGACCCCCACCCGGCCAGCTTCCCCCGCTGGGCGACGAAGGAGCACGCGGCGCTGAACGCGAAGTCGGGCAGCGTCCGGACGTCCTGCACCGTCATCCCCAGCACATAGACCAGGGCCAGGTAGATCTGCTCCGTGACGGTCACGCTGTAGAGCTGGTCCGGGATGATCATGGGCTTGCCCACATGCACGGTATCAAGGAGGATCTTATGCAGCGGCGGCGCGGTCGAGTCGTAGCAGAAGCGCATGCCGGAGACCTGGGGAAAGAAATCGCCGCCTTTATAGATGGTCTTCTCGAGCGCGCCCAGGATCTCGCTTCCGGTCGCGCGGAACGTGACCAGCCGCCAGGGCCGGACATAAGGCTGACCGGACGGCCTGGTCCTGAGGTTGCCGTAGCTCATCGCCCGGAAGACGTCGGCCCCGACGACCCAGCCCTTGGGCAGCGGATCGCCCATATAGGCGAACGGCTCGATGGCGATGTCGGTGCCCGTCCAGGCCCGGTACGCGTCGGTGAACAGGTCGCCGAGAGGCGTGTCTCGCTGGGCGCAGCGGAGGTTCCAATCCATTCCGATATCATGCTGCGCCCAGGCCAGCGTCTGATGATAGACGTCGCCATAGAGGGCGACGATCCCCGCCTTTAAGTTCTCGATCGGGGCCTGGAACGCGGGGGACGGCGGCGTCTTCGCGTCCGCGCTGAGGAGGTCGTAGTCGACCAGGTCGACCTGGCCGCCGGCGACCGACAGCCGCAGGCGCCCGACCCAGCGATAATAACTGCCAGCCGAAACGATGAGCGTGGTCCCGCCGTCCGGGCGCAGGACGGGCTCCGGCTGTTTCAGCACCGCGTTGTCGTGGCCGTTGACGATGACGTCGATGCCCGGGACGCTCCCGGCCAGCTCGCGCGCGGCATCCATACCGAAATGGGAGACGCAGATCACGACCTGGACGCCCTCTCCCCTGAGCTCGTCGACGGCCGCCTGGGCGATGGCCGGGAGGTCCGAAAGGATCACGACGGGGGCGGGATTCGCCAGCGCGCCGTCCGGCACCGTCAGGCCGAACAACCCCACCTTCACGCCGTTGACCTCCTTGACCAGGGTGGAGCTGACCCAGGGCAAGAGCGGATTGTCCGCCGGGATCTCGAAATTGGTCCCGAGGACGGGCACGCCCCCGCCCGGCCAGGCGTTCTGGAGGACGGTCGCCAGGGAGCCCGGCCCGAACCGGAGATCATGGTTGCCGAGGACGATGGCGTCGAGCCCCAGCGATTTCAGCATCTGGAGCTCGGGCACGCCGAGGTATTCACTGAAAAAAAGGTCGCCCTCCATGAAATCTCCCGCGAGGACGAAGATCGCGTTCGGATCCAGGGCTCTGGCCTCGGTCACCAGGGTCGCCGCCTTGGCCAGACCGCCCAGGGTCCCGCTTAAAGCCGGATCCTTGGGCCCCCAGGCCTCGAGATGCGAGTGGGTGTCGTTGACATGCAGCAGGGTGATCTGCGCCGGCTGAGCGGACGCCCCCGGAGCCGCCGCCAGGAACAGGGCGGCGACGGCTAGCGCGATCGGGATCAGCCGGGCCAGGCCCCGCACCCTTCGCCTATTCCCTCCGCCAATGGACATCGGTTCCTCCTTGATGGATTCCGAAAACGGGTCATTGCCCCGGTTTTCGCCCCGACTTTGGGTTTGCCGACGCTCCGAGCCACCCCACGGCCAACTAATATGGCCCGGCGGGACCGGGAGTCCATGGCATAAATATTGATTTTTCATTGCTTTTGTCATAACGTTTGGCCAAATGGGGATTCTGAATTCCTGAGGTATGGAGGTTTGCCGCGCGCCCGTGCGGGGCGGCTCGGAGGACAAGGTGACGTCCAGGACGGAACCGCTTTCCTCAGGAACTGTCCTTCGGTTCGGCGAATTCGAGGCCGATCCGGAGGCGGGTTGCCTTTCCAGGCAGGGCCGCGAGGTCCGGCTGCGCCGGCAGTTGTTCACGATCCTGTCAGTCCTGCTGGAGCACGCCGGAGAGGTCGTCACCCGGGAGGAGCTCCAGAAGCGGCTCTGGCCGGGGGACGTCGTCGTGGATTTCGAGATCAACCTCAACACGCTGATCGCCCGCCTCCGGGAGGCGCTGGGCGATTCGGCCGAGACCCCCCGCTACATCGAAACCCTGCCGAAGCGGGGCTATCGGTTCATCGCGCCGGTCGTCCGGACCGCCGCGTCCGTGCCGGTCCCGCTCAGGCGGCTCCGGCTCATCGTGCTGCCGTTCGCGGACGCGGGCGGCAGCCCCGACGAATACGTCGGCGATACGATGACGGAGGGGATCATCACAGCCCTCTGCCAAGTCGCGCCCGAGCGGCTGGCCGTGATCGCCCGCACGACGTCCATGCATTACAAGAACAGCCGTCTGGACATCGCCCAGGTAGGGCGGGAGATCGGGGCGGATTACGTCGTGGAAGGCGCCGTCCGCCGCTCGTCGGATCGGATGGCCGTGAACGTCCAGCTGATCCAGGCCGCCGACCAGACCCATGTCTACGCCGGGAAGTACGACGCCGGGATGGACGGGCTGTTCGACCTCCAGACGCGCGTCGCCGGGGACCTCGTGAAGCACATCCCGGCCGCTTCGGGCGAATCGGCCGGGACCCGTGTCCGGAAGAAGCCGACCGAAGACCCGGCGGCGTACGAGCTCTACCTCCAGGGCCGGCACCTGATATATAAGCTGAACCCACTCGACCTGGCCAAGGCCAAAGCTTGCCTGGACGAGGCGATCGCCCACGACCCGCGGTTCGCCCTGGCATACGACGCCCTCGGCGAGATCTATTGGTGGACCGCCTTCTACGGCTTCCTGCCGCCGAGGCAAGCCGGCTTCGCCGGGCTCGGGGCCGTGCTCAGGGCGCTCGAGATCGACCCGACGCTGGGCGAGAGCCACAGCCTCCTCGGTCAGTTCCGCCAGAAGCTCGACTACAACTGGCCGGAGGTGCGGCGCGAGATGGACCTGGCGCTGGAGCTGAGCCCCTCGTCGCCGCTGGTCCGGATGCGATACGCGGTCAGCGACCTGCTGCCCCACGGCCGGCTCGAAGAGGCCGTCGCCCAGGTCGAGCGCGGCCTGGAGTTCGATCCGCTCTCCTGGGAACTGCGGACGTGGCTTTCGGTGTTCCTATGGCTGGCCCGCGATTACGACCTGGCGATGCGGGAGGCGCGCTTCTCCCAGGCCCTCCAACCGGGGAACTTCATGCCCCCGTACCTGATGGCGTGCATCGCCCGGGAGAGCGGGAACGCCGGGGACGCCCTGGTCCTTCAGCGCCGGGCCGTCGAGATGTCCGGCGGCTCGCCGCAGATGCTGGGCTGGCTGGGGATGAACCTGGCCCGGGGCGGGGACGCGGCCGGGGCGCGCGCGGTGCTCGAGCGGCTCCGGACGATCGCGGCCAAGACCTATGTCCCGCCCACGAGTTTCGCCTGGGTTCACGCCGGGCTGGGGGAATTCGACGACGCGCTGGCCTGGATCGAGCGGGCGATCGACGACCGCGACTCCTTCATCATCCCCATCAAAACCTACGCTTTCTTCGATCCGCTGCGCGCCGATCCGCGCTTCCAGGCCCTTCTGCGCAGGATGAACCTCGAGCCCTGACGAGCCTCCATTCTCTTCGCGGGCCGGCGGTCTTTCGGCCTGTTCCGCCGACTAAATCATGATGCGCAGCGGATTTTTTTGTCCCGGATGCGAAGAAAAGGCCCCGATTCGTGTCTTTATTCCAAGGACAGGACCATTAGAACGCGCTTAGCAGTCCAGTTCACAGTCCGCCTGAAGGAGAGCGCCGAATGAAGAACGCAGAACTCTACAAAGGCCTGGTCGAGGACGCCGGCATCGCCATCGCCATCGACGATCAGGAAGGAAAGACCCGCTATTTCAACAGGAAATACGCCGCGATGTTCGGCTACGCCCCGGGCGAAATGACGGAGCCGTCCCTGCAAGCGCTCGTCCACCCGGACGACACGGAAACGGTCCGGAAGTACCACGAGGCCCGGGTCTCCGGCAACTACGCGCCTCCCCGGTACGAGATCAGGGGTGTCAAGAAGGACGGGTCCGTCATCTTCCTCGAGGTCGCGGCCGTCCCGCTCAGGGACAACGACGGCATCGTGGGCACGCAAGTGTATTTTTGGGACGTCTCGGAGCGGCGCCTGCTCGAGAACAAGCTGAACAACACCCTCAGGGCCCTGCGCAAGACGACAGGCACCATGATCCAGGTCATCGAGAGGATGCTCGAGATCAGGGACCCTTATACGGTCAATCATCAGCAGCGCGTCGCCGATCTGGCCCGGGCGATCGCGCGGGAGATGGGATTCTCGGTGGACAGGATCGACGGGCTCCGCCTGGCCGGGCTCATCCACGACATCGGGAAGATCGCCATCCCGGCGGAGATCCTGACGAAGCCGACCCGGCTGTCCGACGTCGAGCTCTTGCTGATCAAGGCCCATCCCCGGGTCGGCTACGATCTAATCAAGTCGATCGACATGCCCTGGCCCGTCGCCATGACGGTCCTTCAGCATCACGAGCGGCTGGACGGATCCGGCTATCCCATGGGCATATCGGGCAACGAGATCCTGCCCGAGGCGAAGATCCTGGGCGTCGCGGACGTCATCGAAGCCATGTCCTCCCACAGGCCCTATCGGCCGGCCCTGGGGATCGCCAAGGCCCTCGAGGAGATCTCGCAGAAGAGCGGCGTCCTCTACGACAAGGACGTCGTGGAGGCCTGCATCAAGGTGCTCCAGCAGAACAGCTTCGATTTCCGATTGGAGGGGACCCCCGCGCCGGGACCGGATTTCGTCAAAGAAACGCCCTGACCGCCGCCCAGGCGGAAGGAGCCGTGAGGAAGGAAAAGTGCCCCTGGCCTGACTCGAACAGGCGACAAACAGATTAGGAATCTGCTGCTCTATCCATACTGAGCTACAGGGGCATCCTCGGACAAAGCGCCCTTACTATAGCCGAATCGCCGCGCCTTTTCAATGAGGCCCGGGATGCGCGACTGGACCCATCCGGGCTGCCGGGTTTTCCGATAAGGGACTGATATTTCAGCGAGTTCGGCTTCCGGGCCGTCGCTGGCACCTCGGGCAGAAATGGCTCGAGCGGCCGCCGACGCGCTTCATGCGGATGGCCGCGCCGCAGGCGACGCAGGGCTCCCCCGTCCGGCCGTAGACCTTATGCGCCAATTGGAAGCCGCCCGCGTTCCCTTCGGCGTCGCGATAGTCGCGGACGGTCGAGCCGCCGGCCGCGATGGCCGCCCCGAGGATCTTCTTCATCGACCGATAGAGCCGTTCGACCGCGTCGGGCCGCAGCGAGGACGCGGGCTTCTCGGGATGGATGCGGGCGGCGAAGAGCGCCTCGTCGGCGTAGATGTTGCCGATGCCGGCGATCCGCCTCTGGTCGAGCAGGACGCTCTTGACCCGGCCTTTCCGCCCCTTGAGGATCGAGGCGAATTCCGGGAGGCTGACGGCCAGCGGCTCGGGCCCGAGGCAGGCCAGCTCGCCGCAGACGGACTCGGGGGGGCCGTCGAGGCAGAGCATGAACCCGAACTTGCGGACGTCGCGGAAACGGAGCTCGTTCCGGCCGTCGGCGAAGCGGACGGCCAGGCGGGTGTGCTTGTCGCGGGGCTCGGCCGCGCCGGCGAACAGGAACTGGCCGGTCATCTTCAGGTGAAAGACGAGCGTCCGCCCGCCTTCGATCTCGATGAGGAGCATCTTGCCGCGGCGGCGGACGCCGAGGACGCGGCGGCCGCGCAGGGCGCCGAGCCCGTTCAGCCCGCCGGTCCTGAGCAACCGTTTATCGAGGAGATCGAGGCCGGCGATCGTCCGGCCGGCGATCCGGGGCCGGAGGGAGCGGGCGATGGTTTCGACTTCAGGGAGCTCGGGCATGTTCCTATTCTACCAAATCCATCCGCAAACTTGATTTGACGGATGGATTTCATTAATATGCCCTCTTATGAAGCTCAAGGCCATCCTCGCCATGATCCTGGGCTGGGCCGTTCCCGGCTTGGGCCACGCCCTCCGGAAGAAGTACTGGCGGGCCGTCCTGTTCTTCGTCTCGATCTTCGCCATGACCGGTCTCGGCCTGGCCATGGGCGGCCGCGTCTATCCCTTCCAGACCGACAATCCCCTGACCATCCTGGCCTTCTTCGCCGATATCGGCAACGGGCTCTTCTACATCCTGGCCCGCGTCTTCGGCTGGGGCGGCGGTGACATGGCCCGGGCCACGTTCGAGTTCGGGACCGCCTACATCGCCGGGGCGGGGCTGCTCAACTTCCTGGTCGCCATCGACGCCTACGACATCGGAGCGGGGAAGAAGTCATGATCTTCGAGAGCCTCCTCCTGTCGATGGTCGTCTACGCGTTCTTCGTCGCCCTCGTCCTGGCCCTCATCCGCCGGCCGGACCTCAAGAGCCGCCTCCGCTACGGCCTGCTCATGTTCGCCGTGATGACCGTGGGCGCCCTGGCCTTCGGCTGGCTGATGTTCCTGTTCATCAAGAAATAGACGGCCGCCCCGCGGCGCCGCCGGCGGGGACGCCACGACCATGATCGAGCTCTTTCACATCTGGAAGCAGTACCAGAAGCCGTACTGGGCCCTCTCGGACGTCACCCTCCAGATCAACGACGGCGACTTCTATTTCATCACCGGGCCGAGCGGTTCGGGCAAGACGACGCTCCTCAAGACGATCTTCCGGGAGACCCTGCCGACGGAGGGCCAGATCCTCATCAACGGCGTCAACATCCTCAAGGTCCCCGACAGCCGGATCTACACGCTGCGCCGGACCATGGGCATCGTCTTCCAGGACTTCAGGCTGATGTTCCACCGGAGCGTCTTCGACAACGTCGCCGTGCCGCTCCAGGTCGTCGGCGTGCCGCGCAAGGAGATCCGGCGGCGCGTCTTCGCCACGCTCCAGAAGGTCAACCTGCACCAGAAGATGTGGGAGCTGCCGGGCCGCCTGTCCTACGGCGAGCAGCAACGCGTGGCCATCGCCCGGGCCATCGTCAACAATCCCGAGATCATCCTGGCCGACGAGCCTACCGGGAACCTCGATCCCGAGCTGGCCTTCGAGATCGTCACCCTGTTCAAGCAGATCAACCTGCAGGGCGCGACGGTCATCATCGGCAGCCATGACCGCGAGCTCATCCGCCACTTCGGCAACAACATCCTCTTCCTGCAGAAGGGCAAGATCGTCGGCAAGGAAGCCCACGCGTGATCGAGAAGCTGAAGTTCTTCCTGAACGTCACGGGCAACAACCTGTGGCAGTTCCGAACGCGCAACCTCTTCTCGGTGACCATCATCTGCCTGTCCTTTCTCACGGTCGGCATCTTCCTGTCGCTGACCAACAACCTCCGGGCCACCGCCCGCGAGCTGTCGAGCAACATGAGCGTCGTCTTCTATCTCGACAGGGCCCTGGCGCCGGAGGCCGTGGAAGCCATCCGCCAGGAGATCTCGAGGCCGGCCTTCGTCGAAAGCGTCGGCCTGGTCTCGCCCGAACAGGCCCTGGAGCGGTTCCGGACGAACTTCCCCGACCTGGCCGACGTCGTGGCCGGGCTCAGGGGCAACCCCTTCCCGCCGTCGCTCGAGCTGCGGGTCAACGCCAAGGCGACCGCTTCCAGGGAGGTCGTGGCCTTCGTCGAGGGCATGAAGAAGCGGCCGGGCGTCACGGACGTTCTCTTCAACCAGGACTGGGTCGAGAAGATGCAGGGCTTCAGCCGGCTGGCCGGGGCCATCGGCGCCTTCCTCGGCGGCATCCTCATCCTGACCTCGTTCTTCATCATCTCCAACGTGGTCAAGCTTAACGTCTTCGCCCGCAAGAACGAGATCGAGATCCTGCGGCTCGTCGGCGGGACGAACCTGTTCATCCGCGTCCCGTTCTGGCTCGAGGGCATCACCCTGGGGCTGCTGGGCAGCCTGCTGTCCCTGGCGCTGCTCTTCGTCGTCATCCGCCTCTTCCCCGTCTACCTCGGCGCCTCCCTCGGCGCCCTGCAGCAGCTGCTCCAGTTCCGCTATCCCGACCTGACCCAGGCGCTCGCCCTTCTGGCCGGCGGCGCGGCCACGGGTTTCATCGGCAGCGCCACCTCGGTCTCGAAATTCCTGAAGGTTTAGGAGGGGTCAAACCTGCTTTTTGCCCAAAAATGCGCAAAGAGCAGGTTTGACCCCCTCTGAATTTTGTCTTAGAATCAGGGCAAATGATTTCGCTGGGTCAGGCCCTCAGAGAACAGCGCGAGGCGCGCAATATCTCCCTCGAGGAGATCGCCGCGTCCACCAAGATCGTCCCCCGCTACCTCGAAGCCCTCGAGGCCGACCGCTTGAAGGCCATGCCCGGCGGCTTCTTCATCAAGGGCATCATCCGCAGCTATGCCAAGGCCGTCGGGCTCGATCCGGAAGAGGTCCTGGCCCGCTACCGGGCGGCCGGACTGCTCTCCGAGCCCGAGCACGTCCGGACCTCGCTCCTCCGCCGGGCGGGCAGGCCCGAGCCGGGGAACGCCCCGGCCACGCTCGACCTGTTCCCGGCCGAGCCCTCCCTGCCGGGCGCCGAAGAGGCCGGGTCGCCGCTTGTCATCGAGGCCGCCCGCAGGCGCCGTCTCTCGCCCGCCGCGCGCAAACGGATCTTCGCCGTCGCCTGGCGGCTGGCGGCGATCCTGGCCGCCGTGGCCGTCCTCATCGTCCTCTGGTCGAACCGGACCCCCCGCCGGCCCGAGTCCCCGTCCGCCAGCCTCCCGGCCCAGATCATCCTGCCCCCGCCGCAGACGTCCGGGCCGGCGCCCGCCGCCGAAACGGCCGGCGCGCAGGCCGGTCCCCAAGCCGCTCCCGGCGTCGCCGCGCCGGGTTCCAACGCCGCCGTGCCCGTCCCCTCCGCCCAGCCCGCCGCGGAGCCGTCGGCCAAGCCCGCGGCCCCGCCGGTCTCCGAAGACGCCTGGAAGGGCGTGACGGTCGAGATCACCTTCGAGGCCGAGACCTGGATCCACGTCCAGACCGACGGCGAGCCCAAGATCGACGGCATCTTCCCGGCCGGGGCCACGGCCACGGCGCGGGCCGACCGCGTCCTCCTTATCCATACGGGCAACGCCGGGGGATTCACGTTCCGCCTGAACGGCCGGCCGGCCAGGCGCCTCGGCCGCTCCGGCCAGGTCCTGACGGACGTCAAGATCACGCCGGAAAACATCAAGGATTTCCTCGAGGCCCCCTCCCCCGGCTCGACGGCGGGCTGAGGCCTCCGCCCCGATGCCCTCGAGCTCCTGAAGCCATGCCCACCGACCAGGCGGAAGCGATCGTCCTGCGGACCACCAACATCGGCGATCAGGACAAACTCGTCGTTTTCTTCTGCCGCGAGAAGGGCATCCTCCGCGGCGTGGCCAAGGGGGCCCGCAAGTTCGGCAACCGATTCGGCAGCAGCCTCGAGCCGATGTCCACCGTCCGCGTCTTCTATTACGAGAAGGAGCGCCGCGACCTGGTCACGGTCTCCGGCTGCGACCTCCTCGAATCCTTCTTCGAGATCCAGGCCGAGCCCGCGACGGCCTTCCTCCTGACCTATTTCGCCGAGCTCGTCGAGGAGTTCGCTCCCGCCCGGGCCCGCGAGGATGTTCTCTTCCGGCTGCTCCTGTCCGTCCTCCGCGGCCTCAAGGCGGGCGCCGACCGCGACTTCGCCGGGGCCTACTTCGAAGCCTGGTTCCTCCAGGCCAACGGCCTCCTGCCCGATCTCGCCTCGTGCCGGCGGTGCCGCAAGGCCCTGGCCGCGGGCGGCTGGCTGGGCCCGAAGAAGGACGGCGCGTACTGCCCCGGCTGCGCTCCGCTCCAGAAGGACCCGGTCCCGGCCGGCATCCAGGAGTTCCTCCAATGGGTCCGCAGGAACCCGCCGCCGGGCGGAGGCGCTCCGCCCTTCCAGCCCGACCGGATCGCGGCCGTCCGCCGGGCCCTCCAGGCCCTGATCGTCTATCACATGGAGCGCGAGCCGCGGAGCCTGCATTTCCTCAAGACGTAGGGAACCCGTTTTGTTATAATGGGTGGAACCAAAATGACGAATATCGGGTTTTTCATGAGTGCGGTACCGGAGCGACTGAGGAGGCGTCATTGAAAAAAGCCGCGGTAGTCCTTGCTGTATTCATGCTCGCGCTCTCCCTGTCGGCACAGGGCCGGACGGGCGTTCTCCAGGGCCGGACCGTCGGTAAGGACGGCAAGCCGCTGGCCGGGGTCAAGGTCACCCTCTCGCGGCCCCTGGCCGCCGACTCGACCTTAACCACCGGGGCCGCGGGCGCGTTCCGCTTCCCAGCGGTCTTTCCCGCTTCGGACTACACCCTCAAGGCCGAGCTGAACGATTTTAAGACCCTCGTCCGCTCCGGGATCATCATCGAGGCCGGCGGCCGTCTGTCCTTGGATCTCGTCCTCCAGCCGGGCAAGCCCGGGGAAACGGTCAACGTGACCGCCCCCGTCCCGGCCGTCGATCCGGCCCGTTTCGCCCGGGGCGAATCCTTCGGCCCCGAGATCCTCCAAGCCCTGCCCACGACCCGCGACCCCTGGGACGTCGTCAAGCTCGCCCCCGGCACCCTCCTCGACCGGGAGAATGTCGCCGGCAGCGAATCGGGCCTGCAGGCCCGCGTCCTGGCCAAGGGCGACTACAAGAACGGCGGGGCCGACACCTGGACGATCGACGGCATCGACGTCACGGACCCCGTCGACAGGGGCGCGTCTTCCATCCACTACGACTTCGACGCCATCGACACGATCCAGGTCACGACCGGAGGCGCGGCCGACGTCACCCAGCAGACGGCCGGGGTCGCCGTCAACATCCTGAGCCGCCGCCCCGGCAACAGGCTCGCCGGCACGGTCCGCTTCTTCCTGACCGGCGACGCTTTCCAGTCGAGCAACCTGACGACCTCGCTCAAGTCGGCGGGCGTCTCCAACATCAACAAGATCCAGCAGTTCCGCGACTACGGCGCCAGCGTGGGAGGGCCCGTCGTCAAGAACCGGCTCTGGCTCTGGGCCGGCTTCGGGGTCCAGGACCTGTTCGCCTATACGATCTACAACACCCAGGATCGGGTCCAGTTCCACGACTACAGCTTCAAGCTCAACGCCGAGATCCTCACCGGCAACCGGTTCGAGGCCCTGCTCACCACGAGCCAGGAAGAACGGTTCGGCATCAACGCCGACGCCGCCAAGCCCGAAGGCGACCACCGGAGGGGCCGCTACAGCCTGGGCAACCCCATCTTCAAGCTGCAGGACGAGCAGGTCCTCGGCCAGGACCTCTACCTGTCCGCCAAGTTCACCTGGGCCAACACGGGCACGACGACCAGGCCGATGATCGACGAGGACATGACCAACCCCGTCGTCTGGGACGTCACCAACGGTCTCTACGTCCCCTTCTCCTCGGAATACGGCCGGTCCTGGGACTACGCCGTTTCGACGCGGTCCCGGAAAGACACCCAGCTCGACGTCCGGCTCTACAGGGACAGCTTCCTCGGCCTGAGCCACGAGTTCAAGGCCGGCTTCGCGTTTACCGACAAGAAGACCACCAGCGTCTCTGGCTATCCCCAGCATTACGAGATCTTCCGGAACTTCAACGAGCCGCTCATCGACCTCGGCGAAGGCCTGGTCGTGCCGCCCGCGGCCTGGCAGCGCTTCGTCTTCAATCGCGAGAACCGCGAGATCGATCTGCTCGGGCAGGCCGCGGTCTATCTGCAGGACACCGTCACCAAGGGGCGGTTCACCCTGCGGCTGGGCCTGCGCTACGACCACCAGAACCCGTCCCTGGGCGCGACCGGCATCGCCTCCGTCGTCTCGAGCTATACGAACATCTTCGACCAGGACCTGATCACCGGCCTGACCAACTACCTGCCGTCCCTCACGGTCAAGGCCATCGACCCGAAGTACGAGTGGAGCAATTGGTCGCCCCGGCTCGGGCTGAGCTGGGACCTCAAGGGCGACGGAAAGACCATCCTCAGGCTATCCCTGGCCCAGTACGGCGACCTCCTGACCCCGGGCGCCAACGTCCCCCGGCCCCTGGGCCTGACCGGCGGGCTGGGCTTCTGGTGGAAGGACACGGACGCGGACGGGCTGGCCGATCCGGACGAGGCTTACTGGCAGTACTCCTCGACCTATGCCGAGACCCCGAACCAGCTCTATGCCCTGTTCGACTCGAACGGCGTCCTGACCCCCGCGGCCGTGGCCGCGCTCGAGGGCGGGTTCGCGAGCGACGCCTATCTCGCCGGCAACTACTGGGGCTACGACTGGTCCGACAAGGAGGCCGTCAACTACGACAACCTGACGACCTTCTACCGCAGCGACATCGATCCCAACGTCAAGAGCGTCAAGACCTCGCCCCGGACGCGCGAGGTCATGCTCGGCCTCGAGAAGGAGCTCCGCCCGAACCTGGCCGCCTCGGTCACGGCTACTTACAGGCGCTACGACAACTACGACTGGGCCAAGCTCTACTACCCGGCCGACATCTACCCCGGGACCCCGGACCTGGTCGTCGACAACACGGGGACCTGGTACGCGGCCGCCGGCACCATCCCGGCCACGATCACGGCCGGCGACGAAACGATCGACATGGGCGACGCGGCCGGCCGGACCTGGTACCTGCCGATCGCCTCGTTCCCCGGCAGCACGCCCTACCGGATGGTCGACAAGAGCACGAGCTACCGGGACTACATCGGCCTCGACCTGACGCTGACCAAGCGCCTGTCCAACCGCTGGTTCCTGGACTCGTCCCTGACCCTGCAGGACCAGCGCGTCCATTGGGGCAAATCGTACCTCGACCCGACCAACCAGTGGGCCCTCGACGGCAAGCCTTACGGCAACTGGTCCGACTCCTACAACGGCAAGATCTCCGCGCAGATGTTCGCCCGCTGGATCGCCAAGATCAGCGCCCTTTACCAGCTGCCCCTGGGCATCGACGCCTCGGCGACGCTCTACGCCCGGGAGGGCTGGAAGATCCCCCACTACATCACCTTCGCCTACGAGAACAGCGAGAACTGGCCGGGGCTCTACCGGGCCAACACGATCTACCTGCAGGCGGCGACCAAGGACAGCCTGCCGGCCATGGTCGAGCTCAGCTTCCGCCTCGAGAAGAGCTTCGCCGTCGGCTCCAGCCGGATGTGGATCATGGCCGACGTCTTCAACCTGCTCAACCGGGCCACGGTCAACCGGGCCACGGACGCGAACTTCGGGGTCTATTACGTCGACACGCAGACCTACGCGGCCAGCCCGTACAACCGCGTCTACAACGAGATCCTCAACCCGCGGACGATCCGGCTCGGCCTGCGGTTCGAGTTCTGAGCCCTATTTCTTGATGGTCGAGATGAATTCCTCGACCTCCGGGATGCCGCCCTGGAAGATGAGGTAGCCGTTCTCCGGCTCGCGCTCCGTGATCTCCCCGGCGATCGGCGTCAGCATGATCCTGCGGACCTCCTCTAGGTCCGTCGCCTTCCCCAGGGCCCAGGCCAGCTTGACATAGGCGACCTCGGGCAGCATGTTGGCCGCCGGGATGACCCCGAGCTCCATCATGTCGCGGCCCGTGTCGTAGACGTACATCTGGACGTAGCCCCAGAGCGTCTGGACGGTCATGAAGACGGCCACGCCCTTGTCCCGGGCCCGCTTGAGGGCGGGGTAGAGCGGCTTGTTGACGTGGCCGAGGCCGGTCCCGGCGATGACGATGCCGCGGTAGCCGTTGTCGACGAGCGAGTCGATGATGTCCGGCTTCATGTTCGGGTAGTAATAAACGATGGAGACCCGATCGTCGAACGAGGTGTCGATCCTGACGTTCCGGTCGGCCCGGCGGCGCTTGTAGTCGTGGCGCAGGGGCGTGATCTTCTCGCGGCTGACCATGGCGATGGGGATGTCGCCGATCGTCCGGAAGGTCGAGCGGTAGCTCGAGTGCATCTTGCGGACTCGCGTTCCGCGGTGGAGGAGCCCGTACATGTCCGAGGTCGGCCCGAACATGCAGACCATGACCTCGGCGATGTCGCTCTCGGCCGCCGTCTTGACGCTGTGCATCAGGTTGAGCGCGGCGTCGGACGAGGGCCGGTCCGAGGAGCGCTGGGACCCGACCATGACGATGGGCACCGGCGGATCCTGGACCATGAACGACAGGATGGCCGCGGTGTGGTGCATGGTGTCCGTGCCGTGGCCGATGACGATGCCCTGGACGCCCTTCTCGATCTCGCGGCCGATGGCCCGGGCCGTGGCGATGTACTGCTCGGGGCCCATGTTCTCGCTGAAGACGCCGAACAGCTTCTCGGTCTCGAGGTTGCAGATGTCGGCCAGCTCGGGCACCGAGCCGTAGAGCTCGCCCGGCGAGAAGGCCGGGATGACGGCGCCGGTCCGGTAGTCGAGCCGGCTGGCGATCGTGCCGCCGGTGCCGAGGAGCTTGACCCTGGGCTTGGCCGGATCGAAGGGGAAGTCCTTCTCGGGGATCTTGTAGTGGGCCTCCTTGCGGCCGCTGATCGTGATGGCCTCGACCGAGCGGGCCGCCAGGCCGATGTTGTAGCCCGAGCGGAGCTTGATGACGATGTGGTTCGGGTCGGCCGTCTCCGAGCGGGGCAGGATGATGCCGGTGTATGTGCCGCGGGAGGTCCTGATCTCGACATCGCTCCAGACCAGGGCCCCGAAGTTCCGGAGCGTGGACAGGGCCTCGCCCCGGTAGCCTTTGTAGTCGTCGTTCGCGGCCATCAGCATGTCCCTTCGGCGGCGTCGGTGACCCGCTCGAGGACGGCCGCGCCTTCGACGCGGCCGCGCAGCGCGGTCATGACCAGGCCCATGAGGATGTGGGCCTTTCTTTCGGGGTTGTGGACCTTCATCGACCGCAGGACGGCGTTGGAGTCCGCGACCTGGGCGTAGATCTCCTCTTCGGTCGCCGGCCGGACCTCGCCTGTCTCCGGCAGGGCCCCGCCGGCGGCGACCCGCTCCATCAGGGCGAAGACGCCGTCGCGCGAGATCCTCCGGTCCCGGAACAGGGCCAGGATCCGGCGCAGCGCGTCCTCGGTGAGCAGGGCCGTGTTGCGCCCGTTCGACCTGAGGCGCTTGGGGAACTGGACCAGGGCCACCGCGGCGGCGGTCGGGTCGAGACCCCAGTCCCTGACCAGGACCTCGAACAGGCCGGCCTCGCGGGAGACGGCCAGGGGCTCGACGACGTCGGCGGGCAGGCCGAGCTCCCGGTACCAGGCCTCGCGGGTCCAGATGGGAACGGGCAGGCCCCGGCGGATGCGCGCCAGGCGGTCTTCCGTGACCTGCTTGGGCGGCAGGTCGGTGTCCGGGTACATCCGGTCCGGGCCGGGCAGGATGCGCTCGAAGCCGTTGGTGCCGTCCCGTAGGGCCTGGCGCGTCTCGGAGGGGACGCCGATCACGGCCTCGCGGGCCCGGATGACGATCTCCTGGACCGCGGTCTTGACGTCCCCGGCCGGGCCCCAGACGACGACCACGGTGTCGTCCCCGGTCGCGCGAACGGCCTTGCGCACGGCCTCCCAGCGGGAGCTGGAGAGCGTTTCCGAGAGGCTGTCGGAATGGATGATGTTGGGCAGCTTGGTCAGGCAGGCGACGACGCGGACACGGTCGGAGATCTCGCGGGAGAAGCGGGTGTTCGTCTGGGTCTGCCAGCTGAGCAGCTCGCGGAAGCCGCGCAGGACGACCGCCGAGGCCGCGGCGCCGCCGTCGATGGCGTCGCGGATGGGCTGGTAGCTCGTCTTCTGCAGGACCCGGGTGACGTCCTCCGACCCGGACTGGAACGTCTCGGAGGTGATGCCGCGGCCGCGGAGCTCCTCGCGCAGGCGGAGGAGGTTCCACTGGCGCATGGCCTCCTGATAGGTCAGGAGCGGGATGCGCGGGATGCGCGGCACGCCCTTGATCTCGATGCGGGTCCCGCCCCGGACGCTGACGTTGACGTCCTCGCGGGCGGCGCCCATGCCGGTCCGGACCTGGCCGGTGCTGCGGACGAGCCGGCGCAGGATCTGGGCTACCTCGGCCGCCTCCTGCGGCGTGCGCATGTCGGGGCCGGTCACGGTCTCGATGAGGGGCATGCCCAGGCGGTCGGTCAGGTAGACGCGGCGGTGGCCGACGTCGCTGACCTCGCGGCAGGCATCCTCCTCGAGGCCGAGCTGGACGATGGAGATGCGGCGGTCCCGGTAAGGGATCCATCCGTTGACGCCGACGATGGTCGTCCGCTGGAAGCCGGTCGGGATGCTGCCGTCGAGGTACTGCTTGCGGGCGATATGGAGCTCGTCGACCAGGTTCAGGCTGTAGAGCATGGCGACGCCGAGGGCGATGTCGAGGGCCTGCTCGTCGATCATGAACGGCGGCGTGTCGTCCATCTCGTAGGTGCAGACGGTCTCCCGGTTGATCCGGTAGATGATCTCCTTCCTGGTCTTGAACTCCATCAGGGCCGTGCCGTCGTACTCGCCGAGCTCGGACAGGGTCGGCCGCATGTGGCGCAGGATCTCGGCGTCGTATCGGTCGCTGTAGCGGCCGGCCGGGCAGCGGCAGAACAGCTTCTTGGCCGTCAGGAGCTGCTGGTGGATCTCGAGGCCGGAGCGGAAGCCGATTTCGGCGTAGTCGGCTTCGGACATCTCGGCGAAGGGCTTGAACTGGTATCGATAATCGCTCATGAGTCCGGTCCGATCCGTTGCGGGTCAGAAGCGGCATTATACCACAAACGCAGGGTTGATTTTTGCCCGGACTTGTGCCAAATTACCGTTTTCCGGGGCGCCAGGGAGCCGTTCCGACGGGCCCTCCGGGCGCCTTTCCATCTCGTTATCAAGAGGAGACGAGGATGAATCTCTTGGGGCTCGCCCGCCACGGGCTGAACTCGTTCGAACAGATCGCCATCTGCGGCGTCATGCTGACGGCCTTCATCAGCCTCTGGTATGCCTGGATGCTGCGCAAGACCGTCATCAAGAAGGACAAGGGCACGGATAAGATGCAGGAGGTCTGGAACGCCATCCGCATCGGCGCCGAGAGCTACCTGAAGACGCAGCTGCGCAAGATCCTGCCGATCATCGGGATCCTGACCGTGGCCCTGTTCCTCAGCGTCTACGTCGTGCCCGCGAGCGCCGAGGCGATCGCCGAGTTCGGCGCCGGCAAGGCCAAGATCATCATCGCCATCGGGCGGACGATCGCCTTCATCATGGGCGCGTCCTTCTCCCTGCTGGTCGGCCAGCTGGGCATGCGCATGGCCATCCAGGCCAACGTGCGGGCGGCCTCGGCGGCCCGGCGGGGCTTCAACGAGGCCCTGTCGATCGCCTACTACGCCGGGACGATCACGGGCATGCTGACGGACGGCCTGGGGCTGTTCGGCGGCACGCTGATCTTCATGGTCTTCGGCAAGGCCGCGCCCGACGCCCTGCTCGGCTTCGGCTTCGGCGGCACGCTGCTGGCCCTGTTCATGCGGGTCGGCGGCGGCATCTACACCAAGGCCGCCGACGTCGGCGCCGACCTCGTCGGCAAGGTCGAGAAGGACATCCCCGAGGACGACCCCCGGAACGCGGCCGTCGTGGCCGACCTCGTCGGCGACAACGTCGGCGACTGCGCCGGCATGGCCGCCGATATCTTCGAGTCCTACGAGGTGACCATCGTCTCCGGGCTGATCCTGGGGCTGGCCCTGATGGCCCTCGACCCGAGCCACGCCCTGAAGTGGATCGTCTATCCCCTGATCATCCGGGCCATCGGCGTCATCTCCTCGATCCTGGGCACGTTCACGGTCCCGATCTGGGAGCGCTTCCCGCTCAAGTTCCTGCGGGCCAAGGACGCCGAAGAGGCCATGTTCCGGTCCTACGAGGTCTCGAGCGTCAACACCATCGTGTGGTCGTTCATCGTGGCCATCTTCTACGCCGGCGACTGGCGGCTGGCCGTGCTGACCTCGGTCGGCGTCGGCCTGGCCGTGAGCTTCAACCCCCTGACCTCGTACTTCACGGCCACCCGCAAGCCCCCGGTCCAGGAGATCGTCCGGGCGACCAAGACCGGGCCGGCGACGACCATCCTGTCCGGCCTGAGCGTCGGCATGGAATCGAGCGTCTGGGCCGTCTTCATCATCGCCATCAGCTTCATGGTCGCCCTCGTCCTCTACAGCCCGGCCGGTCCTCTCTATGTCCTCTACGGCGTGGCCATGATCGGCATCGGCATGCTCAGCCACACCGGCAACAACGTGGCCATGGACTCCTACGGGCCGATCTCGGACAACGCCAACGGCATCGCCGAGATGTCCTGGCACGACCAGACCGACGCCGAGACGGTCAAGGCCCGCCAGATCATGGCCGACCTCGACGCCGTGGGCAACACGACCAAGGCCATCACCAAGGGCGTGGCCATCGCCTCGGCGGTCATCGCGGCGATCAGCCTGTTCGCCTCCTACATCACCGATGTCGGGAAGGTCCAGCTGCAGATCGGCGTCCAGCACATCATGACCGCCATCCGCGTGTCCGACACCAAGGTCTTCATCGGGCTGCTGCTCGGCGGCGCCCTGCCCTGGCTCTTCAGCTCGCTGTCGATCCGGGCCGTCACCCGGGCGGCCGGGCTCATCGTCGAGGAGGTCCGGCGCCAGTTCAAGATCCCCGGCCTGATGGAGGGCAAGGTCAAGCCGGACTACGCCCGGGTCGTCGGCATCTCGACGGCCGCGGCGCAGAAGGAGCTCGTGCCGCTGGCCCTGATCTCGGTCTTGATGCCGCTGATCATCGGCCTGACCCTGCAGGTCGAGGCCCTGGGCGGGTTCCTGGCCGGCATCATCCTGAGCGGTCAGCTCCTGGCCGTGTTCATGTCCAACGCCGGCGGCGCCTGGGACAACGCCAAGAAGTGCATCGAGGACGAGCCCCGGGACCTCGCGGCCTGCACCGGCAAGGGCTCGGAGCGCCACAAGGCGGGCGTCGTCGGCGACACGGTCGGCGACCCGCTCAAGGACACGGCCGGGCCGTCGCTCAACCCGATGATCAAGGTGACCAACATGGTCAGCCTGCTGGCCGCGCCGATCATCGTCAAGTACAGCAAGATGACGCCCGGGCTGGCCGTGGTCGTCGCCGTGCTCATCGCCGCGACGATCTGGGCCGTCGGCCGCAGCAAGCGCGAAGCCCCCTCGCTCTTCGTCGAGGATCAGCCCAAGACCGCCAAGAAGTGAATAAAAGGGGGACATGATACCCGTTTCCTATTTTCAACAGGGCAGGAAAAAGGGTATCATGTCCCCCATTTTTCTGTCTCGTTCCCGTTTCCCATTCCTTCGATCCGCGCCGGCACGGATCGCTTGACAACTTCCGTTCGCCCCGGTATCGTCCCCTGGACGACGACCCGAGGTGAAAGAAGATGCCGATCCGACAGATCCTTTTTTCGTTCAGCTTGTCCAAGATCGCCGCGGAGATCGCCTTAGGGTTCGTCGCGCTTGTCCCGGTGGCCCTGGCCGCCGCCGGCCAGACCGGGGAACCGCGATACGGCGTCGGGACATGGGACCCCGAATCGGGGCTGGGGAATCACCGGGCCGTGATCCATGTCGCCGCCCCCGCGGCCGTGCCCGGGGCGAAGGGCGCCGGACGGCCGCCGGCTGCGGTCGCCCCGGCCAGGCCGGCCCTGGCCCGCGTCGTCATCCCCTGGCGGCGGCCCGACCTCGAGCCGGAGAAAAAGAACGTCATCGTCATCGACGCCTCGACCGGCGAGCGCGTCGTCAAGGTCCTGCCGGTCAGGATCGGCCGCGAGGCGGCGGACCTCCTCTTCGAGCCCCGGACCGTGCCAGGCGATTATTATTTCTACTTCCTGCCCTACAAGTCCGAAGGCCGCAAGAACTATCCCAACGTCAGGTATGATCCTCCCGACTGGTCCGCGGACCCGGCCCTGGCGGCGCGGGCGGCCGCCCTGCGCGCGAGCGGCGCCCCCCCGGCCGGGGAGGCGGCCGCCGAGGGCCTGCTCCCGGCCGAGACCGTCGAGATCCAGTCGGCCGACGCGTTCAGCGCCTTCACGCCGATGGAAAGGATCGCCACGGCCGAGGAGACGCGGGCGCTCCTGGCCGCTCATCCCGCCGCGCCCTATCTCCTCTTCCCGGAGGACCGGTCGCTCTCGATCCGCATGACCGGCGATCTCCCCGGGCGCTGGGCCGCGTCCGGTCCCGCCGGCGTGATCCGGGGACGGGCCGCCCGCGGCGAATATTTCACCTTCCAGATCGGCGCCTGGGCCGCGCGCGAGCCCATCGCCGATCTAGACGTCCGCTTCTCGGACCTCGTCCGGACGCCGGCCACGGCCGCCGACGGCTCGCCCGTCGCGCCCTCCGTCATTCCCGGAAAAGGCATGACCTGCATCAACAAGGGCGGCGCCGGCTGGGACGGCGCTCCGTTCACGAAAGCCGTGCCGGTCGCCAAGGGCCGGGTCCAGGCCCTCTGGTGCGGCGTTCCCGTGCCGCCCGGGATCCGGCCGGGCGTCTTCAAGGGCGCAGTGACGGTCGCGCCGTCCGGCCTGCCGGAGACCGTCCTGGCCTTAGAGCTGACGGTCACGGACGAGACCCTCGCCGACAGCGGCGACGGCGATCCTTCCCGCCTGACCCGCCTCCGCTGGCTCGACTCGACCCTGGCCCAGGACGACGGCATCGTTCCGCCCTACACGGCCATGACGATCGATCGCCTCACGGTCGGCTGCCTCGGGCGCGCCGTGGCCATCGGCCGCGACGGCCTCCCGTCCCGGATCCGGAGCTACTTCGCGCCGGAGATGACCCGCCTCCAGGCGAAGCCCGTCGACGTGACGGCCGGCCCGATCCGGCTCCGCGTCCTCGACGAGGACGGCCGGGAGCACAACTGGAAGCCGAGCGTCATCGGCCCGCGGCTGGCCCGGCGCGGCCCCGGGGCCGTAGTCTGGGAAGCCGACAACTGCAACGGCGACTTTCTCCTGAAGGTCCAGGCCCGGATGGAGTTCGACGGCTTCGTCGACTACAAGGTCTCGGTCACGGCCCGGCGCGACATGGCCGTGTCGGACATCCGGCTCGAGGTGCCGTGGCGGGAGGCGAGCGCGACCCACATGATGGGGCTCGGCTTCAAGGGCGGCCTTCGTCCCGCGAGCTACGACTGGGCCTGGGACCAGAAGAAGAACCAGGACGCCCTCTGGATCGGAACGGTCAACGCCGGGATGCAGGTCGGGTTGCGGGCCGAGAACTACTCGCGGCCCCTCAACACGAATTTCTACCTGTCCAAGCCCCTGAACATGCCGCCGTCGTGGTGGAACGAGGGCCGCGGCGCGGTCACGGTCCGGAGCGGGGGCCGGGACGGCGCCGCCCCGGGGACGGTCGTCATGGCCGCCGCGTCCGGGCCGCGCCGGCTCCGCGTCGGCGAGACGCTCCACTTCGACTTCACCCTGCTCATCACCCCGTTCAAGCCGATCACGCCGGCCGCGCACTTCCGCGAGCGCTACTTCCACGCCTTCGAGCCGCTCGACAAGGTCGCCGCGGCCGGGGCCAACGTCGTCAACGTCCACCACGCCAACGACATCAACCCCTACATCAACTACCCGTTCCTCCGCGCGCCCGAGATGAAAGCCTACATCGACGACGCCCACCGGCGCGGCTTCAAGGTCAAGATCTACGACACCGTGCGCGAGCTGTCGAACCGGGCGCCGGAGATCTTCGCCCTGCGCAGCCTGGGGCGCGAGATCTTCACGGCGGGGCCGGGCGGCGGCTACTCCTGGCTCCAGGAGCACCTCGGCTGCGACTACATCGCCGCCTGGTTCGTGCCCCAGCTCAAGGACGCGGCGGTCATCAACAGCGGCATGTCGCGCTGGCACAACTACTACATCGAGGGCCTCGACTGGCTGGCCCGCAACGTCGGCATCGACGGGCTCTACCTGGACGACGTCGCCTTCGACCGGACGACGATGAAGCGCGTCCGCAAGGTCCTCGACCGGAACAGGCCCGGGGCGCTCATCGACCTCCACAGCGCCAACCAGTACAACGTCCGCGACGGCTTCGCCTCGAGCGCCAACCTCTACCTCGAGCACTTCCCCTTCCTCGACCGGCTCTGGTTCGGCGAGTATTTCGACTACAACGGCAGCGGCCCCGATTACTGGCTGGTCGAGATGTCGGGCATCCCCTTCGGGCTGATGGGCGAGATGCTCCAGGACGGCGGCAACCCCTGGCGCGGCATGGTCTTCGGCATGACGGCGCGGCTGCCCTGGGCGGGCGACCCGCGGCCGCTCTGGAAGGCCTGGGACGAGTTCGGGATCGCCGGGAGCGAGATGATCGGCTGGTGGGTCGCGGGGAGCCCTGTGAAGACCGGGACGAAGGACGTCCTGGCGACGTGCTTCGTCAGGCGCGGCCAGGCAAGGACGACGGCCGTCCCGGCCAGGAGCGCGACGATGGTCGCTCTGGCATCCTGGGCCAAGGAGCCCGTCGACGCGCGTCTCTCGATCGACTGGAAGGCGCTCGGCCTCGACCCGAAGAAGGCCAGGCTCATCGCCCCGGCCATCGACAAGTTCCAGGGGGTAGCGGCGTTCAGGCCCGGCGACCCGATCCGCGTCGAGCCCGGCAAGGGCCTGCTCCTCATCCTCCGCTAGCCGCCGCCGGGAAGAGCCTGACGACGAGAAGGTCGTCCCCGGCCCCGGCCGAAAGGCCGCGGGATCTCCGGACCCGCTCCAGGAGCGCCTGGAACGCGGCCGTGGGCCGGATCGGATCCAGATCCTTATCGGTCTCGAGGACCCCGAGGTTGGCGAACCCCTTGTCCACCGCCGCGGCCAGGTGCCGCAAGGCCAGCGCCTTATCGCCCGCCCGCGCGGCCACGCACGAACGGTCGTAATAGAGGCCGCTCTCCATGGACAGCCCCTCTTCGCAGGCGGCGATGGCCAGGTCGAGATAGGCGCCGGACCGGATCATGTCGCCCTTGCCGTAGAGCTCCAGGGCCCGGGTCCGGGCGGCGGAGCAGAGATCGTAAAGGCGCCGGGAAGCCGAGGCGCGGTCCTCGATCGCGCCCTTCCCTTTCGCGGCTTTCTTCAAGAAGCGAACGCCCGTCTCCAGCAGCACCTCCGGCACGGCCGACGGGCCGCCCGTCTCGGCGTCCTCGATGGCTCCGACGGCGCGGCTGAATTCCTTCCGGAATTCGGCGTCCTTCCGGTCGCGCTTCCTCTCGGCCTCTAGGAACAGCCCGTAGTCCCTGCTCGCCTTGAGCCTCTCGAGGCGGGCGGGGAGTTCCGCGAGACCGGCGATGTCCAAGCCCATCCCCGCGGCCAGGCGCATGGCGGCCTCCAGCCTGTCGGCGGCCCAGAAGACCCGCCGCGCCGCCTCGAGCGTCCCGGCTTCCTCGAGATCGCCGCGGATGAAGGCGGCCGCGCGCTCCCGGTTCGGCGGCCGGAGTCCCCGCTTCATCGCCGTGATCTCCATCCAGCCGACGGCCAGGGCGCAGGACGCCGGGTCCGGCCAAACGTGGGGACCGTCGAAATAATGGAACCGGTGCGGGATGCCGGACGGGTCGAGCGCCCGGTCAAGCCCCTTCATCTCGCCGTAGTTGAAGTCCCGCAGGCCCGCCAGGCCGAAATAGGCGGCGGCTCCGAGCTTCCCGGGCTCGATCCCCGCGGAGAGCCCGGCCCCGCAGCCTATGATCCCGGCGATGGGGCGGCCGACGACGGCGGGAAAGACCGACGCGACGCGGGCCCCGCCGGAGAATCCGGAGGCGTAGACGCGCTTTTCGTCGATGGGCACCCTTTGCCGCACATCGGTCCAGAGGGCCAGGGCGGCGCGGACGCTCGCTTCCATGGGGCCGTTCCTCGAATCGTTGGACGCGGCCAAAATCCAGCCGTACCGCTCGGCGGCGTCCCGGAAGGCCTCGATCGCCGCCGCGCCCCGGGCGCCGGGATCGAAGAGGACGAGGACGGGCCAGGTCTTGCGGGGATCGAACGAGGACGGCAGATAGAGCGCGTAGCTGCGGGCGGGATCGGCCAGGCAGTCGATTTTCGCGACGAACCGGCCCGCGGAGGACGCTTGGCCGCGGGCGGGAGGCGGGATCAGGGCCGAGGCAGCAGCGGCGAGGAGGGCCGCTACAGCGGAAAGACGCTTCGGGTGCGACATCCCGGTCCTTTCGGCGCTCTCATTCTAGATCAGGCGCTCCATGGCGTCCAATCCGGGGCAACGGGCGGCCGGGCTCGAAAAAGCGGAAATAGGTATTGTGTCCCCCATTTTTTTTAATGGGACAGGCGGTCGAGCTCCTCGAGCTTCAGCCGGACGCTCATGATGTAGGGCGGCTCGCCGGCCGTCCAGTGCCCGTACGTCGTGACGACGAAGGTGCCGTCCGGCAGGACCTCGACGCCGGGATAAGAGCAGTCGGCGCCCTCGGTGTTGTCCATG
Source organism: Acidobacteriota bacterium (assembly GCA_039683095.1). Classification (NCBI taxonomy): domain Bacteria; kingdom Pseudomonadati; phylum Acidobacteriota; species Acidobacteriota bacterium. Next base: position 452,763 of record JBDKSB010000012.1, read on the forward strand.
AGCCGGACGCGGTACTGGCCTTCGCGGCCCTTGACGATGTCGTCGAACGTGCCGACCCAGGCCACCCAATCGCCTCTCGTCGGGCTCTCGTGGGTCATGTCGCGGAAGGAAACGAGCAACCGCCCGTCCGGGGCGTACTTCCCGGTGTGGCGGTCGCCGGTCAGGGCGCCGGGCAGCTCGCGCGGCGCGCTCCAGGTCGCGCCCTCGTCCTTCGAGAAGATGACGTACGAATTGCGCTTGCGGCTTTCCTCGCGCAGGAGGACGGCCAGGGTCCGGCCGTCGGGAGAACGGATGACCCCCGGCTCGCAGAGCTGGACCTCGGACGACGCGCAGACCGCCTTGGGGAAGGACCAGGTCAGCCCGCCGTCCTCCGAGAACGTCGCGTAGAGCGTGAAGACGACCGGGTCCTTCTGATGGGACTCCGTGGCGAAGAACCGTCCGTCATCATGGAACATGGCCATGTAGCGGCCGCGGCCGAACGGCTTCCGCTCGACCAGGGACGACATGACCACGACCCCGCCCCAATCCCCGGCCGGGGCGAGCGGCGTCCAGGTCGCGCCGTCGTCCTCCGAGACCGCCAGGCGCGCCGGGTAGAGGCCGGACCAGACGATGAGCCTCTTCTTGCCGTCCGGACCGACGACGCGGTGGATGGTCGGCGTCTCGAGCGAGGTGGCCCAATTCTCAGGCACCGGCAGACGGGTGCTCCAGGTCAGGCCGCCGTCGGCGCTCCGCTTCATGACGATGGCGCCCCGGCCGTGGCCCTTGGGATAGACGGTAATGATGGTCTTGCCGTCCTCGAGCAGGACGGTCGTCGGGTGGCCAAGGTACTGGCCCGGCTCGCGGTCGACCACAACCTGCCGTTCGGCCTGCCCGGCCAGATCGATGAGCGGGATGGAATAGCCGCGGGACACGGAGACGCGCGGCTTCTCCTTCCCGGAGCTGGCCGGCAAACCCGCGACCAGGACGAACCCCGCGGCGGCGAGAGCGACGACTTTCCACATGCTTGCCTTCACCGTCATCCTCCTCTCAATCGAAGAGCTTCATCAGCCAGCGATGGAGCGGCGCGACCGGCGCGAAGCGCGCGAAGCAGTAATCGACGAATTCCTCCCCGAAGAACTCCGGCGGCACCCTGGCCTCGAAGCTCGCGTACAGCCCTTTGTGCTTGAGCAGCTCGGCGTTGCGGTGGCCCGGGTCGAGGCCGGCCGGGACGCGCTTGTAGTGCGACCCTTCGACCGCGCAGCCCGGGATGGCCCGGAGCGCGTTCACGATCCTGGCGATCTCCGCCCCGCGCCGCGGGTCGGCCACGGCCTTCCGGTAGCGGCCGAGCAGGGCGTCGGGGATCATGTACATCCCGCCGCCGAGCGTGAGGTCGGGCGGTTCGAGACCGACGTAGTAGCCCGCCGACTCCATCCGGGAGCGGGCCCGGTCCCAGAAGTAGATGCCGAGGTTCGTCTTGTAAGGCCTCGGATCCAGGCTGAAGCGCGTGTCGCGGTTGATGCGGAAGATCGACTTGTTGACCGCGGGGACGGCCACGATCCCCGGGACGATCGCCTTCAGCCTTTCCCCCATGGCCGGGACGAAGAGCCTGGCCGGGGCCAGGACGTGGGCCTCGTAGGTCGCCCGGTTCTCCTCGAACCAGGCCCTGTTGTTGTTCTCCCGGAGCTCCGCATAGAACCGCACGGTCTCCCGGGTGAATCCCGTGAACACGGCCTCTTCGCTCATGCCGGCCTCCAGGCGGCTATTTTACCAGATTGCGAGGGGCGAAGCCGCTGTGGTATAGAAGCGGGGAAGGAGCCGTCATGAGCCTGAACGAATGGGTCGGGGAATTTCCCGTCGCGGTCACGGTCTGCGACGCCGAGGGACGGATCATCGAGATGAACGGCCGGTCGCGCGAGGTCTTCGCCGCCGACGGCGGGGAGAAGCTCATCGGGGCGAACGTCCTCGACTGCCACCCCGAGCCCAGCCGGTCGAAGCTGGCCGGGATGATGGCCGACCGGAAGGCCAACGCCTACACCATCCGGAAGAACGGCCTGAAGAAGCTGATCTACCAGGCGCCCTGGTATAAGGACGGCGCCTACGCCGGATTCGTCGAGCTGTCGCTCGAGATCCCCTGGGACATGCCCCACTTCGACCGGGACAGGAGCCGATCTTAGGCTCGATCCGTCCTTCAGAGCAGCGCGGTGGTCAGGAAGGGGACGTAGGTTATCAGCAGGACGGCCGCCAGCTCGATCGCCAGATAGACCAGGACGTCCCGGTAGACGCGCGATATCGGCTCCTCGAACCTGTAGGACGCGAGGTAGAGGTTCAGGCCTACGGGCGGGGTCAGGTAGCCCAGCTCCAGGTTGGCCAGGAAGATGATGCCCAGGTGGACCGGGTGGATGTGGAAGAGGTTGCCCAGCGGGATGATGAGCGGCACGACGACGAGGATGGCCGAGTAGATGTCCATGAAGCAGCCGACGACGAGCAGGGCCAGGTTGAGCAGCAGCAGGAAGACGATCGGCGATGAGGTCGTGGCCGCGACCCAGTCGCTCAGCCGCTGGGGGATCTGGGCGTCGATGATGTAGTAGGACAGGCCGTTGGCCAGGGCCATGATGATGAGCACGCCGCCGATGATCGGCACGGCGCGCAGGAAGATCCGGGGCATGTCCCTGATCCTCAGGTCCTTCTTGATGAACGTCTCCACGATCCAGACATAGAGCAGCGTGGCCGCGGCGCTTTCCTGCAGGCTGACGATCCCCCCGAAATAGAGGCCGAAGACGAGAAGCGGCAACAGGAGCTCCCAGAAGGACTCGCGGAGGGCCGCCGCGGCCTCCCGGAGCTTCAGCGGGTGCCGCGGCAGGCCGTGCTTACAGGAATAGAAGATGCCGACGGCGATGACGGACACGACCAGGAACGCGCCCGGCAGAAAGCCCCCCACGAACATGTCCTTGATGCTCGTCCCGGCGATCACGCCGTAGATGATGACAGGCAGGCTGGGCGGGAAGAGCAGACCGATGCTGCCGGAAGCCGTCAGCAGGCCGACCGTGAAGCGCTTGGGATAGCCGGCCTTCTCGAGGATGACGGCCAGGAGGCCGCCCAGGGCCAGGATGGTCACGCCCGAAGCGCCGGTGAAAGTCGTGAAAAAAGCGCAGACGATGACGGCCATGACGGTCAGCCCGCCCGGGAACCAGCCGAACGCGGCCTGGAAGAACCGGACCATCCTCTCCCCCGCCTTGCTCTCGGACAGGAAGAAGCCGACCGCGGCGAAAAGCGGGATGGCCGGGATGGCGCTCCCGGTCAGGACGGCGTAGGCCTGGTTGGGGACGATCTCGAGCGGCGAACCGCCCTTGACGAAAAGGAGGAAGCCGATGCCGCCGAGGACGACGAAGATGGGCAGCCCGAAGAACGCCGCGGCGATGAGGACAAGGATCAGGGGACCGGCGACCCCCGTTGCCGCGGGCCGCAGGAACGCGGCCGCCGCCGCGAGCGCCGGCACGGCCTTCGCCCCGCCGGCCGTCAGCAGCTGGACGAGCGGCTCGAAGCCGAGAAGGAGCCCCAGGACGGCGGCCGCGGCCGCCGCGGCCGGACGGACGCTTTTCTTCCCGATCGCGGCGATGAACCGGACGCTCATGGCCAGGAAGCCGGCGGCCATGACCAGGACGACCAGGCGCTTCGGCAGAAGGCCGACCCGGTCCGCCGCAGTGAAGGCGTTCCGGGCGAACGACAGGGCGCTCAGTCCGAAGGCCAGGCTCAGCGCCGAGGCCAGGGCGGCGGTGACCGCGTCGGCGAGCGCCCGGACCCGCTCCGGCAGGAACATCCCCGTGGCCAGGGCCAGGTGCTTCTTCTCCCGCGAGGTAATGGCCGCGGCGACGAAGGCGGCCACGAGCACGAGATGCTCGATATAGGCGCCGGAGTTCTTGATCCCGGTGTTGAAGGCCTTGCGGGCCACGGCCTCGGCGATCAGCATGCCGGCCAGGGCGAAGACGGCCAGGACGGCGAGCGAGTCCTCGGCGGCGCGGGCGAGCCTATTGGCCATGGGTCTTGCGATAGTCCCTGACGCAGCCGACAACCTGGTCGTAGGCATCTTTGGAGAAGACCGGGCCGACGAGTCCCTGGACCGCCCGGTCGGCGGCCGTCCGCCATTTGGCCATGGCCTCGGGCGAGGGCTCGTGGACGACCAGGCCGTTGTCCTTCATCATCTTGACGGCGTCGGCCTCGAGCCGCATCGTTTCGTCGTAGAGGCCCTGCGCCGCCCGGCCGACGGCGGCCAGGAACGGCTCGCGCAGCCCGGCCGGCACGGACGCCCAGGCCTTGGCGCTGAGGATCAGCCCGCCGACGAGGGGGGCCAGGGAGGGGGAGAGCATATGCGGAGCCAGGGCGAAGAACTGGCCGGAGCCGGCGAGGAGCGCCGGAAGGTAGAGGGCCGTCACGGCGCCGCTCTGGAGCTCGACCATGAGGTCGGTGTTATCGCTGGCCACGGCCTCGTAACCCATCTTTTTCCAGACCTGCTCGATCTCCGGGAAGTCGGCCGTCACGTTGATCTTGAGCCTCTTCAGGTCGTCGGGCTCGAGGACCGGCGTCTTGGAGAAGAAGTTGACCCAGCCGGCCAGGGTCCAGAGCATCACCTTGAAGCCGTCCCGCTCGAGGGTTTCCTCGAAGGACGGCTTCAGGCGGTCGAAAACGGCGTTGAACTCCTCCCGGCTGTGGAAGAGGAAGGGGATGCAGAGGACGGTCAGGGAGTGGTCGATCTTGGCCAGTCCCATCGACGAAAAGATGCCGCCCTGGATGACGCCCAGGCGCATCTTTCGGATCATGTCCTGCTCGCTCCCGGCGATGCTGCCGGGATAGATCTTGACCTGGACGGCGCCGCCCGAGAGCGCCTCCCAGTCGTTGGCCACCTGCTGCAGGGCCTTGTCCCACGGCGAACGGCTGGGGGCGATGCTGGCGATCTTGAGGACGATAGCCCCCGAAGCGGCGGAGCCGGGCGGCGCCGGGGCGGCCGGCGCTCCGGACAGGGCCAGCGCCGCCAACGCCAGCGCGGCTGAGATCGGCCTGATCATGGCCGCTCCATTTCGATGAAGAAATCGTCGATGTGGGCCAGGAGCCAGCGGGCCTTGCGCCGGTTGAGCGTGTTGGACAGGCGGTGGGCCGGGTCGCTCTCGGGGTCGAAGGCCAGGACCCGGCCGACCAGGTCCTTGAATTCGGCGGCATTCTGCTCCTTGACGCAGACCGTCGTGGCCAGGGCCAGGAGGGACGAGGTGTCGGTCTTGCCGGCCAGGGCCTGGGCCCTGGCGAAGTGCTCGCGGGCCTTGGCCGGGTCGCCGCCGAGGTAATCGGGGAGAGAGCCGTAATAGCTGATATAGAAGGAATCGAGGGAGCCGTGGCCGTAGTCCGGTTCGAGCTCGGCGACCCGCTCGATCATGGCCCGCGTCTGGGGCACGGTCTGGCCGAGGGTCATGTCGAAGGGGTCAACCGAGAACGCGGCCAGCCAGCCGAGCGCCGTCCAGTAGAGGAGCGTCGCGTCCTCCCGGCTGAAGCGGGCCATGGCTTCCCCGTATTTCCGTTCCTTGAGCTGGGCCCGCAGGGCCGGGTTCTTCTTCTCCAGGGAGACGAAAAGGATGTCGCGGCCGCGGAGGTAGAGGTTCTTGGCCCTGGCCAGGAGATATTCCTTCGTCTCCATCTCGCTGCGGGGCGTCGTGTCGGCCGGCGTCTCGACGAAGGCGCTGGCGTACATGATGTACAGGCTGCCGGTGCGGAGGCGCAGCCCGGCGTGGTTCGGCAGGGACGCCAGGAGCGACTCGTAGAGCTTGATGGCGAAGGGCAGGGCCTGGCCGACGAGGTCGGGATCGTTGTCCGAGCTGAAGACATCGGACGAGGACGGGCCGGAGAGCATGCCGGCCACTTTCCTCAGGGCCAGCTTCTCGATGGAGCAGGCGCCGAGGAGGACGGTCAGGGCCAGGGCCACGGCGGCGGCCGCTGGCGCCGGCCGCTCCCCCGCGTTCGAAGCCCCCGGCTCGCCCGTTCGCATGGACGGCTCCTGAAACCGTTATGCTTCCTGGAACAACCCCGTTCCCAACGAAATAAGGATAGGCCCGCGGCGGTCGTTAGTCAAATGGGGGCGGGGCGGAGGACCGGGCGCCGCCCTGGGAAGGGGAACGGGGCTCAGGCCTTCGGACGCGAGGCCCGGCGGAACAGGCAATAGATCGGGATGCCGGCCAGGGCCGTGGCGATGGCCACCAGGGACTCGGCCGGCTGGCGCAGGAACGACAAGACGAGGACGGCCGCGCCGACAACGAGATAGACGGCCGGGGCGACGGGATAGCCCGGCAGCTTGACGACGCTCCGGCCGGTGCGCCTGAGCTTGAAGACGCCGAGCACGGCCAGCAGCGGGAAGATGCCGAGCGAAAAGCCCATGTAGGTCAGGAGCTGCTGGAACGTGCCGAAGAGGACCATGACGGCGGCGATCCCGCCCTGGAGGAGGATCGACCGGGTCGGGACGCCGGACTTCGGGTCGACCAAGGCGATGGACTTGAAGAAGATGCCGTCCCGGGCCATCGAGAAGTAGACGCGCGGCCCGAGGATGAGGTAGGCGCTGAGCGAAGAGAAGAGGGCGAACGAGATCAGGAGCGAGAGGACGGTCCCGGCCGACTGGCCGAAAAGGTTCCCGGCGGCCAGGCCGGCCACCGAGATGACGCCCTCCATCTGGGCCGGCGGGATGGCGTAGACGTAAAAGAGATTGAGAGCGGCGTAGAGGACCATGACCACGGCCGTCCCCAGGATGAGCGAGCGGGGCAGGTTGCGCGACGGGTCGCGGACCTCCGATCCGACGTAGGCCGAGGCGTTCCAGCCGCTGTAGGCGAACATGATCCACATCAGCGACAGGCCCAGCGTCTTTATCCCGGCGAAATCGAAGCGGAAGGGCGCCGCGGCGGCGAGGTGGGCCAAGCTTCCCCGGCCGAAGGCGAAGCCGGCGCCGACAAGGCCGACGATGAGCAGTATCTTCAGCCCGGTCAGCCCGTTCTGGACCCGGGCCCCGGCTTCGAGGCCGCGGGTGTGGATGAAGGTGAAAACGGCGATGATCATGATGGCATAGAGCTTCTTCATGATCATCGCTTCGCCCGCTCCCGGAAAGAGACCTGGCGTGAGCAGGCCGGGAAAGGCCCGGGTCAGATACTCCGAGAAGCCGATGGCCGAGGCGGCGATGGGCGCGGAGAAGCCGACGAAGAACGAGACCCAGCCGGCCATGAAGCCGAGGACGGGATGATATAGGCGGGCCAGGAAGACATACTCGCCGCCGGCGTGAGGGATGGCCGCTCCGAGCTCGCCGTAGCTCAGGGCGCCGCAGAGCGCGACCAGGCCGCCGACGAGCCAGAGGGCCAGCATGACGACGGAGTTGTGGAGGTCGCCCATCAACAGGCCCGAGGTCGTGAAGATGCCGGCCCCGATCATGTTGGCGATGACGATGTTGGTCAGGGGGAAGAGGCCGAGCTTGCGCTCCAGGCCGTTGGCGGAGGGGACGGACACGGCATCGCAGGCCTGGGTCGGAGCGCTGTTCACTTTTTTGCCTCTCTGGACGCGGAGCCTTTACTTTATCCGGGGCGCCTGTCCCTGTCAAACCTGAGGATAGGAGGTGGACAAGGTCCCTTCTTTTCTTCTAAGCGCCCGGGCCGCCGTCCGCGTTCCCGCCGGAGGTCCGCCGCCGTTTCCTGCCGAACCGGCTGGCGATCAGGGCCAGGACGAACAAGGGCCCGTAGAACGCCGCGGCGACCGAGGCGAAGCCGACGTTGCCGCCCCTGAGCAGCTGGACGCCCCAGCCGAGCTGGTCGTCGTCGACGAGGTAGGTCCAGGTCGACGACGGCCCCTTCAGGCCCGCCGCTTCGAGATCGACGGGCCCCCCGCGGGCAATGATAGGCCGGAGCGTCGTTTCGATCGCGTCCCGGATCCGGCCTTCGAGCCCCAGGAAGGCGTCCGTCGCCGCCTTCTGGTACTCCAGGAGCGGCTCCAGCCGGCCGATGGAGACGAGATGGATGCCCTCGCGGAGATCGGCCAGCCAGGCCAGGTGATCGGCCCAGACCGCGTCGATCTGGACGAGCGCCGCCCGCCGCGCCGCCCTGTCGAACGCCTCAGCGCCCAGCCTGGCCGCCCCGGCCTCGCGGAGCTCCGGCGACGTCGGGAAGGGGGCGCCCTCCGGGTCCTCCCCCGCCGGCCCGAAGGCGGCGTCCCGCCAGCCGGCGACGATGCGCCGCTGCGTTTCGGCCAGCGTCGAATAATCCCAGAGCGCGCGGCGGATGTCCAGGTTGCGGCCTTCGATGACCCTCTGGCCGTGGAGGATGTCCCGGCGCAGGAGGCCGCTCTCGACCGGCGCGTTCTGCCGCTCGAGCCCGTGGCGGGCGAAGAGCCGGCCGGCGAGGCCGTAGCGCTCGAAGACGTCGTCCTCGAGGCTGATAAAGAACCGGGACGAGCCGGGATCGCCCTGGCGCCCGGCCCGGCCTCGGAGCTGGTCGTCGATGCGCCGGCTCTCGTGGCGGTTCGTGCCGATGACGTAGAGGCCGCCCAGGGCCGCCACCCGGTCGCGTTCGCGCTCGTCGGGGCCGCCGAGCCTGATGTCCGTGCCGCGGCCGGCCATGTTGGTCGAGATGGTCAGGGCCCCGGGGGCGCCGGCCCGGGCGACGATCTCCGCCTCGGCCTCGTCGTTCTTGGCGTTGAGGACGTTGCACGCGAGCCCGGCGGCGGCGAGGGCGGCGGCCAGCTCCTCGGACTCCCTGACGCTGGCCGTGCCGACCAGGACGGGCCGGCCGGAGGCGCGGGCCCCGGCGATCTCGCGGACGAGGGCGGCGACCTTGGCGGCCTTGTGGCTGAAAACGACGTCGGCCAGGTCGCGGCGCACGCACGGCCTGTGGGGCGGGACGACGACGACGCCCATTCCGTAGAATTCCCTGAGCTCGCGCGCCGACGGCGCGGCCGTGGCCGTCATGCCGCATAGCGTCGGGTAGAGCCGGAAGAAGTGCTGCAGGGTGATCGACCCGAGGATGCGGCTCCCGGCGCCGCGGTCCACGCCTTCCTTGGCCTCGACCGCGGCCTGCAGGCCGTCGGGCCAATGGCGCTTGTCCATGACCCGGCCGGTGAACTCGTCGACGATCTCGACGCGGCCGCCGCGGACGACGTAGTCGACGTCGCGCTCGAGCAGGACCTGGGCGTGAAGCGCGCAATGGACGGCGGCCAGGAGCGTCTCGTTCCCGGCGGCGAACAGGTCGCCGCGGCCGAGGAGGGATTCGACCCGGCGGAGTCCCGCGTCCGTCGGAAAGACGCTGGCGTTCGCGGCGTCGGTCTCGAAGTCCCGGCCCCGCTCGAGGCCGCGCACGATCGAGGCCAGCCGGGACGCGTCCGCCGCGGCCGCCGCCGCGGTCCCGGAGATGACCAGCGGGATGCGCGCCTCGTCGATGAGGATGGAGTCGGCCTCGTCGAGGATGGCGGCCGCGAAGGGGCGATGAACGAGTTCGTCCGGCTCGAGCGCCAGACGGTCGCGCAGATAATCGAACCCGGCCTCCTTGGCCGTGGCGTAGGCTACATCGCAGGCGTAGGCCGTCCGCTTGGCCGGCTTGTCCTGGCCTTCCTGGACGGCCCCGACCGACAGGCCGAGGAGCCGGTAGGCCGGACCCATCCAGGCGGCGTCGCGGCGGGCCAGGTAATCGTTGAAGGTCAGGACATGGACGGGCCGGCCGGAGAGAGCGAAGAAGGCGGCGGCGAACACGGCGGCCAGGGTCTTGCCCTCGCCCGTCGGCAGCTGGGCGACGTTCCCGTCGGCCATGGCCAGGGCGGCGACGACCTGGACGTCGTGGGCGGCCAGGCCGACGGCCCGGCGGGCGGCCTCGACGGCCAGGGCGAAAGCTTCGACGCCGGCCCCGTCGAAAGCCTCCCGGGCCGGCCTTCCCCTCGCGGCCAACGGCTCCGAGAGGAGCGGGCGGAGGGCGGCCGCCCGCCTGGCGATCTCGGCGTCGGGGATGCCGGCCAGGCCTAGGCGATCGGCCAGGCCGCGCATCCTCAGGACGGTCCGCTCGTAGCCGGCCAGATCCGTTTCGACCGGACAGCCGCGGAACCTGTTGAAGGCCGCCGCGAGCCGGGCCGAAAAAGCGTGCGGCCGGCGGCCGGGTCGTGTCGGCCGCCCGGACGGGCCGGCCGTGTTGGTCTCGATCATGATGGTCCTCCTCGACAGTTCAGGGGGTCTCTCGACGCGACGCGGAGACGGACGAGGAGGTCAGCGGGGCGGGCTTCGGAGGAGGGCGGGACCGGCGGGCCGACGGAGGGCGGCGGACTCGCGGCACGGCTCGCCGCGCGGCCGGGCCGCGAGGAGGGCGCCGAAGACGAAGAAAGCGACAACGAAAGGCAGAGGCAGGAAGAGGACTGCCAGGATCAGGAACGGTACGGCGAACCGCGCGGCCAACGCTTCTCCCTTTCTTTATCTTTTGATATCTTAACTTGCCCATGCCCGTACGTCAACCGGCAAGTCCCCTCTTGACAACCGCCCTCCCCGACCTCATGCTTGAGCGATGAAACTCCCCCGAAGGGCTCCCGCCGCGGTTCGGGCCGCGGTCCTGGTCCTCGCCGTCGCCGGGCTCGCCGCGCCGCAGGATATCGTGCCCGTGTCGCCCCAAGACCGGCAGGCGCCGGCCAAACCCCTCCGGTACGAGCTGGCCGTCGTGCTCAAGCTCGTTCCCGTCCACGTCACCGACAAGAAGGGGAACCCGATCCTCGACCTGACCCGGGAGGAGTTCACGGTCGCCGACAACGGTCAGCCCGTGACCATCACGGAATTCGAGCGTCACGCCCTCTCCCCCGCCGCGGCCGCAGGCGGCGGCGACGCCGGGCCCGGGGCCGCGGTCGAACCCGCGCCGGCCTCCTCCCCGGCCGTCCGCCCGGCCGCGCGGAAGTTCTTCCTGTTCTTCGATTTCGCCTACAACAACGTCCGCGGCATCCTGAAGGCCCGGACCGCCGCCCTTCATTTCCTGGACACGGCCGTCCGGGCCGAGGACGAGGTGGCCGTCCTGACCTACTCGGCCGTCGGCGGCCTGGCCTTCCACGAATACCTGACCCCGGACCACGCCAAGGTCCGCCGGGTCGTGGAGAAGATCGGCCATGCCGACGTCAAGGGCCGGGCGACCGAGATCGAGGACTCCTACTGGCGGCTCGTCCAGGAGAGCGGCGGGTCGTTCGCCCTCGGCTTCAAGGCCGAGTCCGAGGCGAACCGCCAGGAATCGCGGGGCATGGCCCTGCAGTACATGCAGAAGATGGCCGCCCTGGCCCGGGCCCTGCGGCTGGTCGACGGGGAGAAGAGCTTCATCCTGTTCTCGACCGGCATCCCGAACTCGTTGATCTACGGTTACGCGTCGGGGAACGTCTTCAACCGGTCCGACGTCGGCCGCGCCTCCGGGGACGACGCCCTGCGGCGGCAGAACGAGGCCATGTACAGGGAGTTCGGCGCCTCGGGCTGCTCCTTCTACGCCTTCGACACGCGGGAGTCGGCCAAGGAGGCCGCCCTCTTCACCTACGACGAGGAGACCTTCGCCATGGGCAGCCGGGCCATGACCACGGCCATCGACCCCACGTTCATCTTCAAGGACGACAAGGCGACCGGCCTCAACTCGCTCAAGCGCTTCAGCGACCTGACCGGCGGGAAGTTCTATTCGAACATCAACATGTACGAGAAGAATATCGGCCAGGTCGGAGACTTGACCGGGACCTATTACGTCCTCGGGTACTCAGTCAACGAGCAGTGGAACGGCCAGTTCCACGAGGTCAAGGTCGAGGTCAGGCGCAAGGGCTGCGAGGTCCGGGCCCAGACCGGGTACTTCGATCCCAAGCCTTATGCCCAGTACTCCGACCTCGAGAAGCAGATCCATCTCTTCGACCTGGCCCTGAACGAGAGGTCCTTCTCGCGCCTGCCGGTCAGCGTGCCGATGACGGCGCTGGCTTCGGCCGCGGAAGGCGTCTCGCGCCTGGCCCTGCTGGCCCGGCTGCCGGGCGAGGTCACGGCCAGGTTCGCAGGCCGCCGTGTCGAGTTCGTGGCCCTGTTCTTCGACGCCGCCGGCGACCTCGCTGGTATCGTCCGGGAGGAGAGGGACCTGGCGCCGATGCGGGGACGGGAGATGGCCTTCGCCGCGGGATCGGCGCTCGCGCCCGGCGACTACGGCTGCCGGCTGGTCATACGGGACATGGAATCGGGCCTGAGCGCGGTGGCGTCGGCCAAGGCCGTGCTGGGCCGGCCGCAGCCGGCCGGGCTCGAGCTCGGGACGCCGCTCGTCCTCGAGGCCCGGGCCGGCTGCCCGCTCGTCTGCGCCGCGGCCGGGAAAGGCCGGGATCCGTTCCCCTGGGCCGACCTCTACGATTACGACAGCTCGATCTACGCGCCGGTGCTGGCGGGCGAGGCCCCGGCGGCCGCGGCCGGCCTGACGGTCGTCGTCCCTTGCGCCGGGCCGGGCGGCGGGACGCCGGCCGACTTGGCCGTGAAGGCCACCCTGATCGACGCCTCTAACGGACGGCAGACGCCCGTCCCCGTCACCATCTCCGGCCGGGCCCCGCGAGGGCCCCTCGAGGTCCTGACGCTGGGCCTGGCGACGGCCGGCCTCGCGCCCGGCGAGTACTATCTCCATCTGTACGCGGGAGACAAGGCCTCCGGCTCGCTCGGGCACGCGTTCACGGCGCTCTCCCTCCGCTAGCTCAAAAGGCTCTTCTCCCATCACCAGGCATCCCTCTCGCGGCGGCGATGGGCATCGCCTCGAAGATCCCCGTCCGTGGAGAGGGGACCCGCGGAGCGGGGGGAACCGGACGACTGGTTCCCGGGGGGCCGGGGAGCAAGAGGCGATACCCTGAGCCAAGCCGAAGAGAGGGACTCCCCGGAACCGGCAAAAGAACCTCTGGAAGGAGGCGTTTCTTTCGATTGAAATCTCTTCCGGTTTTTCCCATAATGGAGCGGCATTGAACACGCATCTCCGAAGCACCATGATCGCCGCGCCGGCCGGGGAGCCTGTCTGCGTTGGCTGAGTTCCTCGAGTTCCGCGGGGTCGCCAAGCGCTTCGGGGCCATCCAGGCTGTCGACGGCGTCTCCCTCGAGATCCGGAAGGGCGAGTTCTTCTCACTCCTCGGCCCGAGCGGCTGCGGCAAGACGACCATGCTGCGCCTGGCGGCCGGCTTCGAGCAGCCGGACGCTGGCCGCGTCTTTCTCGACGGCCGTGACATCACCGGCCTGCCTCCGGACAAGCGCAAGGTCAACACCATCTTCCAGAGCTACGCCCTGTTCCCCCACCTGACCGTCCGCGACAACATCGGCTTCGGCCTGGCCATCGCCAGGCGGCCGAAGAAGGAGATCCGGGCCGAGGTCGACCGGATGCTCGAGCTCATCCGCATGGCCGACCAGGCCGAGAAGAAGCCGGCCCAGCTTTCCGGCGGGCAGAAACAGCGGGTGGCCGTGGCCCGGGCCCTGGTCAACAAGCCCGACGTCCTGCTCCTCGACGAGCCGCTGGCCGCGCTCGACCTCAAGCTCCGGCAGAAGATGCTCATCGAGCTCGATCTCATCCACGACGAGGTCGGCATCACCTTCCTCTACGTCACCCACGACCAGGCCGAGGCCATGAGCCTGAGCGACCGGATCGCGGTCATGAACGGCGGCCGCATCGAGCAGACCGGCGCCCCGGCCGAGATCTACGAGTCGCCCCGGACGAGCTTCGTCGCGGCCTTCATCGGCGACACGAACTTCCTCGAGGGCCGGGTCCGCGAGTGCCTCGACGGCGAGTACTGCCGCCTGGCCATCGCCGGCCTGCCGGAGATCGTCTCGTTCAACGACAAGGCCATCCAGCCGGGACAGCCCATCTTCCTCAGCATCCGGCCGGAGAAGATCCACATCTCCCATGACCGGCCCGAGGACAAGCCCCGGCGCAACTTCGTCCCGGCCGTCGTCGAGGACGTCATCTACCTCGGCTCGAACACCAAGTACTGGGTCAGGGCGAACGGCTACCGGATCCAGGTCCTGCGGCAGCACGACCGCTATTTCCTGGACGAGAAGCCCATCCGCTGGAAGGACGAATGCTGGATCTGGTGGCACGCCGACGACGGCTTCATGCTCGACCACTTCCGCAAGGACGACGAGGGCCTGCTGGCCGTGCCGCCGCAGCGCGTCGGCGATTGAGACGATGAAGCGGCGCACGGAATGGCTGGTCAGCCTGCCGACGGTCGCCTGGCTGGGCCTGTTCGTCGTCATCCCCACCCTGCTCGTGTTCGTCATCGCCTTCCGGCCGTCCAATCCCTACGGGGGCATCGGCCGCGGCTGGACGCTGGAGACCGTACGGGCCCTGGCCGCGCCGGGCACGCTTGTCATTGCCTGGCGGACGCTCTGGATGAGCCTGCTGACGACGGCGATCTCCCTCGTCCTGGCCCTGCCGGCCGGCTACACCATCGCCCGGGCCCCGGCCCGCTGGCGGAACCGCCTCCTGCTTCTCGTCATCGTACCCTTCTGGACGAGCTTCCTCGTCCGCGTCTTCGCCTGGCGGTCGCTCCTCCACCCCGACGGGCCGGTCAAGAGGGCCCTGGCGGCGCTCGGCCTCGTCGGGCCGCAGGCGACCCTGCTCTACCATCCGGCGGCGGTCGTCCTGGTCATGGTCTACACCTTCCTGCCATTCACCATCCTGCCGATCTACGCCGCCGCGGAGAAGTTCGATTTCCGGCTGGTCGAGGCCGCCCGGGATCTCGGGGCCCGGCCGTTTCAGGCCTTCCGCAAGGTCTTCCTGCCGGGCATCCGGCGGGGCGTCGTGACCGCAGTGCTCGTCGTCTTCGTCCCGGCCCTGGGCTCGTACATCATCCCCGACCTCGTCGGCGGCCCGTCCAGCGAGATGATAGGCAACAAGATCGCCCAGCGGGTCTTCAGCGACCGCAACCTGCCCCTGGCCAGCGCCGTCTCGGCCGTCCTGGTCCTGGCCGTGCTGGCCCCGCTCGCGGCCATCCTCGCCCTCCAGCGCAAGGGCAAGAAGTCCGACATCGTCATCGGGGAGGCGCCGTGAAGCGAAGCCGCTTCCCGATCGCCGTCACGGCGCTCGTCCTGGCCTTCCTCTACCTGCCGATCCTCATCCTGGTCGCCAACTCCTTCAACCCGGCCCGCTTCTCCAGCCGCTGGGAGGGTTTCTCGCTCGTCTGGTACGCCCGGCTCTTCCACTCGCCCGAGATCTGGGAGGCGGTGCGGAACACGCTGATCATCGCGGTGTCGGCCACCGCGGTCTCCGTCACGCTGGGGACGATGGCCGCCTACGCTCTCCACCGCTGGGCCGCGAGCCGGCTGCAGCGCCTCCATTACACCCTGATCTACCAGCCCCTGGTCGTGCCCGAGATCCTGATGGGCATCAGCCTGCTCATGGCCTTCGTCGCCGTCGGCCTGCCGCTGGGCCTGTTCACGATCTTCCTGGCCCATGTCACCTTTTGCGTCAGCTACGTGGCCATGACCGTGCTCGGCCGGCTCCAGGACTTCGATTTCTCGGTCATCGAGGCCGCCCGCGACCTCGGGGCCAGCCCCTGGCAGGCCGCGCGGCGGGTCCTGCTGCCGCTGCTCATGCCGGGGATCGTTTCCGGGGCGCTGCTGGCTTTCACCCTGTCGGTCGACGATTTCGTCGTCACCTTTTTCGTCGCCGGCCCGGGCTCGACGACACTGCCGCTCCGCATCTACAGCATGATCAAGTACGGCGCGCCGCCCATGATCAACGCCCTGTCGACGCTGCTCCTGGCGGTGACGCTGACGGCCGTTCTCCTGAGCCAGCGCCTGGCCTCCCGCCGCTCCTGAAGGGCGCCCTCGTCGAGTCTTGAAAAGCCGCCCGAAAGGGACTATAACGGGCCTTCGAGAAAAGCCGATGAGGAACGGGAACCGAGCCATCCGGGCCGCCGCGGCGCTGCTTCTCGCCGCGGTGCTCGGTAGCGGCGCCACCGCCTGCGGCAAGGCCCGCGCCGTCCTGAGCGTCTACACCTGGTCCGATTTCGTCAAGCCCGAGATCGTCAGCCGCTTCGAGCGCGAACAGGGCTGCCGGGTCGTCATCGACACGTTCGAGTCGAACGAGGCCATGTACGCCAAGCTCAAGGCCGGGGCCTCGGGCTACGACCTGCTGATGCCCTCGAGCTACATGGTCAGCCTGATGCACGCCCAGGGGCTCGTCTCCCGGCTCGACCATTCGCTGCTCCCCAACCTGGTCCACATCGACCCCGACTACCTGGCCATGGCCATCGACAAGGCCATGGACCACTCCGTGCCCTACATGATCACCAACACGGGCATCGCCTACCTCGAGGGCCGGGTCCCGGGCGTCGAGCCGTCGTGGCGGATGTTCGGCCGGGCCGACCTGGCCGGCCGCATGACGATGTTCAACGACATGCGCGAGACGATCGGCGCGGCGCTCAAGCTCCGGGGCCGCAGCATCAACACGACGGACCCGGCCGATCTGGCCGAGGCCGAGACGGTCCTCGTCGAATGGAAGAAGAACCTGGCCAAGTTCGACAACGAGCAGTACAAGCTCGGCCTGGCCTCGGGCGAGTTCCTGCTCGTCCACGCCTGGAGCGGCGACATCTTCCAGGTCCGGCGCGAGAACCCGGACGTCCGCTTCGTCATCCCCGAGGAAGGCACGGTCATCTCCTGCGACGACCTGGTCATCCCGGCCGGGGCCCGGGAGGCCCGCCTGGCCCACGCCTTCATCAACTTCCTTCTCGACCCGGCCGTAGCGGCCGAGAACACGGCCTTCGTCTTCTACCTCTGCCCGAACAAGGATTCCTATCCCCTCCTGCCGGCGGAGATCCGCGGCAATCCCGGGATCTTCATGGACCCGAAGATCCGGGCCAGGAGCGAGATGATCGGCGACGTCGGCGCTGCCAACGCCCTCTACGTCGCCGTCTGGGACCGCCTCAAGTCCGCCCGTTGAAAAAGGGGGACATGATACCCATTTCCTATTTTCCTAAAACGGGCATCATGTCCCCCAATTTTATTTTATGGTGGCGCGACGGATGAGGACCGGCTCGAGCGGTTTGTGCATGGCCATCTTCCGGTCCGGCCCTTCCCAGCGCTCCTCGACCGGCACCGCGGCGATGCGCTCGAGGACGTCGAAGCCCTCGATGATCCGGCCGAAGACGGTGTACCGCCCGTCGAGATGGGGCCGCGGCGCGACGCAGACATAGATCTCCGAGTCGCCGCTCCACTCGTCGCCCGTCCGTCCCAGCCCCAGCGTGCCGACGAGGTGGGGCCGGGCGTTGAACTCGGGCGGGAGCGTCGGCGCGCCGCCGCCGCCCGCCTGGATGACATGGCCGCGGACGACCCGGTAGAAGTCCTTGCCGTCGTAAAAGCCCTTCCGGACGAGGGCCTCGAACCGGGCCGCGGTCTTGGGCGCGTCCTCCGCGTAGAGCTCGAAAGCCATCGTCCCGAGCGAGGTCTCCATGACGCAGACGCGGGGGGCCCGGCGCTCCGTGTCATGGCCGTAGCGGGCCCGGATGACGGCGGGATCGACGGCCGCGTGACGGATCCGCTGCCGCTTCCAGGTGTAGGTCACATGGATGAGGCCGTCGGCCGTCTCGATCACCGCCGGGTAGGAGAATTCAGCGCCTTTCTCCTCCTCGAGGCTCAGGGCCCTCGTCCAGTTCCGCCCGTCGTCCGACACCGCGAGGGCCAGGACGCCCCGGCCCTCGGTGACGGGATTGTAGGCCAGGACCTGCCTGCCGTCGCGGAGCGTCACGGCGTCGATGCCGGAGTTCGGGTTCGGGAAGGCCGTCGGCTCCGGAGGCGACCAGGCGGCGCCGCCGTCGGCGCTCCGGCTCTCGTAGATCCGCCCCGCGTCGCTCCTCATCAGGGCGACAAGGCCGCCCCGGGCGGTCCGCAGCAGCGCCGGCTGGATGAGCCCCGGCTTCGCCCCGCCGTTGATCGGCGGCGCCGCCGCCCACGTCGCCCCGCCGTCCCGCGTCGTCTCGAAATGGACGCGCCAGCCGCCGTCCTCGGTGGAGCTGCCGCAGAGGATCGCGCCGTCCCCGAGCTCGAGCGGATGGTTCTTGACCGGCCCGACGATCCCCCCGGGAAGAGGGGCCGGCGCGCCCCAGGTCCGGCCGTCGTCCGCGGACCGGATCAGCATGCCCCGCCAGCGCGAAGGAGAGGGGCCGACCTTATAGAAAAGAAGGAGGGGTCCCGCCGCCGGGCGGAACAGGACCGGGTTCCAGCAGGGCTCGGCCGTGCCGTCCGCCGCGGCGCCGCGCGCGACTTCCACCGGGGCCGACCATCGCCCGGCCTCGCGGCGGGCCAGCCAGATGCCGACGCCGGGATCCCCTTCGGCCGCTCCCCCGAACCAGGCGGCCACGAGCCCCGACGCGGTCTCGACGATCGTCGAGGCGTGGCACTGGGCGAACGGCGCCCGGGTGAAGATATCCTCGCGGAGGACGACCGCCGCGGGTGACCGCGACGCGTTCCGGCAGCCGGCGAACAGGACGGCCGCCAGGACCGCCAGGGTCCCGGCGGGAAACGCCCTATTTGAGCGTCGCAACGTAGTTCCCCGCCCCGACCACTACGGTCGAAAAGATGAGGACGGCGATCCCGGCCACGACCAGCCGGCGCGTGAGCTTCCCGGTCCCCTTCCATTCATGGAAGAAGATGCCCCACAGGCTGCTGAAGGTGATGATGAAGGCCATGTGGATGGTCCAGCTGGAGAAGTCGTAGCGGCCCATCTTCGTCGTGCCCATGCCGTAGAAGAAGAACTGGAAGTACCAGGTCGTGCCGGCCAGTGCGGAGAAGATGTAGTTCAGGAGAAGCGAGGGGCGGCGGGCCGGCGCCGGATCGGCCGCGGCCGCAGCCGCGGCTGTGGCCGGTTCGGCCGGCCGGACCCGGAGATAGTCGCGCCCGGACCTGTTCTTGACGCTGAGCGCGGCGCACCAGATGAAGTTCGTCGTGAAGCCGCCGAGCAGGGCCACGATCATCACCGGGAAGTTCTGGAAGAGCGGCCGCGCCCCGTTCCGGATGGCGGCCTCGGCTATGGGCTTGCCGGCGGCGAAGGCGAAGGCCATGCACGAGCTCATGACCCCCGAGAACGCGGCCACCCAGGCGCCCTTGACAAAGCTGAACTCGGCGATCGAGGCCTTCTTTTCGGCGTCAGAGAGCTCCTTCTCTTTCTTCATGCCGGCCTGGCCGCACATGGCGATGCCCGTGAGGCAGACGGCAATGCCAAGGAGGACGATCCGGCCGGGCGTCGAGGCGACGAGCCCGGCGATGCGCCCTTCGAAAATGGGCGGCACGAGCGTCCCGAACACGGCGCAGAAGCCGAGCGACAGGGCCATGCCCAGCGACAGGCCGAGGTAACGCATGCTCAGGCCGAAGGTCAGGCCGCCGATGCCCCACAGTACGCCGAAGAGATAGGTCCACAGGAGGGTTCGGGACGACGCGGACCGAATAACCCCCACAACGCCCGGGCAGGTCAGGAAGCCGACGATCCACGGCACTATGATCCAGCTGAAGAAGCCGCCCACGAGCCAGTATACTTCCCAGGCCCAGCCTTGGACCTTCTTGTAGGGGATATAGAAGCTCCCGGCGGCGAAACCGCCGAGGGCATGCAGGAAAACGCCAAGGAAAGGATTCGGATTCATCGGGCCTCCATAAGTGTGGGACTATATCGCCCCCCCGGCGGCGAAGTCAAACGCGGGTATCATGTCCCCCATTTTTCTGGTAGCATACCCGCGAAAGGCGGAGACTGATGCTGAAGAAACACCCCCGCGCCCTGGCCTTTATCTTCTTCACCGAGATGTGGGAGCGGGTCGGCTTCTACACGCTCATGGCCATCCTCGTCCTCTACATGGACAAGGTCCTGGGCTGGTCCGACGGCCGCAAGGGCGACTCGTACGGGCTCTTCCTGGCCCTCTGCTACTTCGTGCCGCTCCTCGGCGGCTGGCTCGGGGACAAGATCGTCGGCCAGATCCGGACGGTCCGGGCCGGCGCGGTCCTCATGGCCTTCGGCTACGTCGGGCTGGCCGTCTCAGGTCCCGGCCGCGTAATCCCCTTCTATCTCGGGCTCTTCCTCATCGGCCTCGGGACGGGCCTGTTCAAGGTCAACATGGCCGTCCTGGTCGGCAACCTCTACGCCGGGAAGCCCGAGCTCAAGGACGCCGGGTACAACATCTTCTACATGGGCGTCAACCTCGGGGCCATGGTCGCCCCGCTACTGGCGACCTTCATCAGCGTGCGCTTCCACAGCTATAACCTGTCGTTCGCCGTCGCCGGGGCCGGCATGGTCTTCGCCCTGATCATCTTCCGCGCCGGCGAATCCCGCCTCCGGCCATTCGACTGCAAGCTCGGAGGCGGCGGCGCCCCGTCCCCGGCCGCGTCATCGGCGGCGGCCGCCGCAGGGCCGGCCCCGGCCCCCTCCTGCCCCTCGGTCGACAGGCGCGAGGAGCGCCAGCGCATCGCCTCGCTCGTCACCCTCTTCCTCATCGTCATCTTCTTCTGGGTCGCCTTCTACCAGAACTTCTTCGGCCTGACCCTCTTCGCCGAGCGCTCGACCGTAGCCATCAAGTGGCTCCGGCCCGAGACCTACCAGTTCTTCGAGCCGTTCTTCATCCTGACCCTGACGCCGCTGCTCCTGGCGCTTTTCGGACGCCTGAACCGCCGCGGACGGGAGCCCTCGACGCCGGTCAAGATCCTCATCGGCATGGCCGTCATGAGCGCGGCCATGATGGTCATGGCCGGGGCCTCTCTCGCCGGGGGAAACCTCGACAAGAACATCATGTCCCCGGCCTGGCTCGTCGGAACCTACTTCCTCGTCACGGTGGCCGAGATCCTAATCTCGCCCATGGGCCAGTCCTTCGTCTCCAAGGTTGCCCCGCCGCGCATCGCCGGGCTGATGATGGGCGGCTGGTTCGCGGCCACGGCCGTCGGGAGCTACGGCAGCGGCCTGCTCGGCAAGTCCTACAGCGCCTTGGCCCATCACCAGTACTTCCTTTTCCTTGCCGTCCTCCTGGCCTTGGCCGCCGTCCTGGTCCTGGCTTTCATGAAAAAGCTCCGGCGCTGGACAAGCTAGGCCCGGCGCCCGGAGGTCAGGACAGGTATCCGCGCCGGACCGCCAGCTCGGCGTTGAGCACGGCCGCACCGGCCGCGCCCCGGACGAGGTTGTTGACGAGGGCGGTGAACCGGCAGTCGAAAAGCCGGTCGGGCCTGATGCGGCCCACGGTGACCGTCATCCCGTCGCCCCGGCCGGCATCACGGCACGGCTGGGGCCGGTCGCCGTCCGGATGAACGAAGAGAGGGAAGGCCGGCGCGCCCGGCAGACCGAGGTCCCGGAGCGGGGCGAAGGAGGACATCGCCGCGGCGACGGCCTGGCACGACGCGCCCCGCTCGAATTCGACCGCGGCCGAGAGCAGGTGTCCCTCCAGCGAGGCCGCGCGATGGCACGAGGCGCTGACGCGGAAGCCGGCCGGACGCGTCCCGTCCCCCAGGATCTTCAGCGGCTCGCTTTCGATCTTCTCCTCCTCGCCGGGGATCAGGGGGATTATGTTGCCGACGGCGTCGAGCGCCGGGACGCCGGGATAGCCGGCCCCGGACAGGGCCTGCATGGTCGCGACGAAGACCCGTCGCACGCCGAAGGCCTTATGGAGCGGGGCCAGGGCCAGGACCAGGCCGGCGGTGGCGCAATTGGGGTTGGCGATGATGCCGCCGGAGCCGTAGCCCTGGCGCCGGACCGATTCGATATGATCGGCGTTGACCTCGGGGACGAGAAGCGGCACGTCCGCCGACATCCTGTGGTCCCTGGCGTTCGTGCAGACGAGGCAGCCCGCCCGGGCGAAGGATTCCTCGATGGGGCCCGCCGGCCCGGCTTCCAGGGCGCTGAAGGCGAGCCGGACGCCGATGTCCGGCAGGCAGGGCTGGACGACCATCCCGGCCGCTCCCGGCGGGATGTCGCCGGGCGCCCGCCATCTCCCGCGGACGGCTTCGGCGTAGCGCAGGCCCGCGCTCTCGGCCGACGCGCACAGGGCCTCGATCTCGAACCAGGGATGGGCGGCCAGGATCCCGACGAGGCGCTGGCCCACGATCCCCGTCGCTCCCAGGACTGCGGCCTTGATCTTCTTCATGGCATATTCCCCTCTCAGGCCGCCGGCGCCGGGAGGACGACGGTGCCGACCTGCCGGATGTCCCGCCCGACGACGTGGAACTCGCAGCGAATGATCTCGAGGACGCGGCGGTCCAGGACCCGGCCGAATTCGGCCGCCCGCAGCCGCGCCGCGTCGGTCACGGCGATCCTCCGCCGGCCGGCGGTCTCGAAGGACTCGTAGATCGCCCCGGCGTCCTTGACGAAGACCACCCGCCCGACCGCCGGATCGAACATGGAGAGGGCGGCCGCGACGTAATCCGAAGCGTTCCGGCCGAAGAGCGCCGGCTCGCCGCCCCTGTTCGCCGCGCCGAAGCCCGGCAGGACGACGATCCGGGAGCGGCGATGGGCGCGGTCGAAGCGCGCGAAGCGCCGTCGGGACAGGGCCGGGTCCAGGTCCGCCCGGAGGTACGAGCCCCGGGCGGCTATCGGGTAAAGGCCCAGCTGGGTCGCGATGTCAGCCCGACGCCCCTGCCGCCGCAGGCATTCGGCGAGGCGGAACGCCGACTCGATCTCCGGCCAGAGCAGGGCCAGGGCGCTCCGGGGACTGTCCCAGGCCGCGGCGTCCGCCGGGTCCGGCGTTTCGCCGGCCAGGTATCCGCGGAGGCGCTGCCGGATGCCGGGATCCGGCGAGAGGGCCTCGATGGCCCGGTCGGTCCCGCCCTTTCGCGCCGAAACGACGACGTAGAGCCGCTCGATCGCCGGCGAGCGGCGGAGATAATCGTCCAGTACGCCCGCGGCGGCCTCATAGGCGGGTTCGCCATCAAGGACGGACCCGCCCAGCTTGATGACAACGCGCTCTCCGGGCATGACGGTCCGCCCGTCATGCCCGCGGCGCGGCCGCTTCGGCCAGGCCGCCGCGCGCGCCGGCGCGCTCTTCTTCCGAGGCGACGACCTGCGCCAGGGCCTGGTCCAGGTCGGCGACCAGATCCTCGACATCCTCGATCCCGACGCTCAACCGGATGAGCCCGTCCGGGATGCCGTTCCGTTTCCTTACCTCGGGCTCGACGCTGGCATGGGTCATGGTCGGCGGATGACAGAGGAGCGACTTCACGGAGCCCAGCGATTCGGCCAGGGTGAAAAGCCTGGTCAGGGTGGCGAAGCGCTTGGATTCCTCGAGGCCGGCCCGGAGCTCGATGGACAACATGGCGCCATAAAGGCGCTGCTGCCGCCGGGCGATCTCGTGGCCGGGATGATCGGGCAGGCCGGGATAATGAACGCGCCGGACCTTCGGATGGGCCGCCAGGAACCCGGCGATCCGGGCCGCGTTCCGGCAGTGCCTTTCCATGCGCACGCCCAGCGTCTTGATCCCCCGCAGGGTCAGGAAACAATCCTGGGGCCCGGGGACGGCGCCCACGGCGTTCTGCAGGAAGCGCAGCTTCTCGGCCAGGTCGGCGCTCCGGGCGACGAGGAGGCCGCCGATGACGTCGGAATGGCCGTTGAGGTACTTCGTCGTGGAATGGAGGACGATGTCCGCGCCGAGGCTGAGCGGCTGCTGGAGGCAAGGACTGGCGAAGGTGTTGTCCGCGACGACCGTCACTCCCCTTTTCCGGGCCAGGGCCGCGGCCCCGGCGATGTCCGTGATCCGGAGGAGGGGGTTGGACGGGGTCTCGAGCCACAGGAGCCGGGTCTCCGGACGGAAGGCTCTCTCGAGCGCGTCGAGATCGGTGACGTCGGCGAAGGTGAAGTCCAGCCCGAATTTCGCGTAGACCTTCGTGAACAGGCGATAGACCCCGCCGTACAGGTCGCGGCCGGCGATGACGTGATCGCCGCTCCGCAGGAGCTGGAGGCAGGCGCTGGCGGCGGCCAGGCCGCTGCCGAAGGCGACGCCGTGCCCTCCGCCCTCGAGCGAGGCCACGCACTCTTCGAGGGCGCGCCGCGTGGGGTTGTCGGTCCGGCCGTAGCTGAAGCCCCTGGTCAGGCCCGGCTCCAGCTGGCCGAACGTGGAGGTCTGGAAGATCGGGAACGTGACGGCGCCGGTCCGTTCCTCGTTGGGTTGACCGGCGTGGATGGCCAGAGTATCGAAACGATGATTCATGGGACTCTCCTTTCATGCGGATGGATTGGGGGATTGATCGGATCGGAGTGAAGGGAGCCCGGGCCGGAGCCCGAAGAATCATCGGGAGGAGGTCAAGCGGATGAGCTCAACGAGCCGCCCGGCACGGATTCTTCGGCCCCGTGCCCGGGCAAGGCATCGCCATGTGACCGGCGATCACGAACTCGTCGAAGCGCAACATGCGCGCGATTATACGCTTCTCCGGCGGCCTGTCAAGGATTTTCGATCAGCTTCGCCCCGGGATCCCCAGGACGTCGAAGACCGCGTCGTAGTTCCCGAGCGGCGGAGAGATCTGGACGCCCTGGACCAGGCCCTTGATCCGGGCCAGAGTCTCGCGGGCGATCTCGACCCCCTCGCGCCGCGCGCTCTCGGGGCTCCGATCCTGGGCCCGCCTCATCCGCTCCATGACGTCCGGCGGGACGGCCATGCCGGGGACCTCGTTGTCCAGGAATTCGGCGTTCCTCAGGCTCCAGAGCGGCCAGAGGCCGGCCAGGACGGGGACCCGGCACGAGCGGACGCGCTCGAGGAACCGCTCGAGGAGCCGGATGTCGAAGACCGGCTGGGTGACGGCGAATTCGGCCCCGGCTTCCACCTTGCGTTCGAACCGCTTCACTTCGTTGTCGAGGTCGACGGCGCCCGGATTGACGCCCACGCCGACGAGGAAGCTCGTCTGCCCGGCCATCTTCTTGCCGCCGATATCGATCCCCCGGTTGAGGCCGGCGACGAATCCCGCGAGGCCGATCGAGTCGACGTCGAAAACCGCCGTGGCCTCGGGATAATCGCCGAGCTTCGGAGGGTCGCCGGTGACGACCAGGACGTTCCGGATGCCGTTCGCCTGGAGGCCCAGGAAATCCGATTGGATGCCCAGCAGGTTGCGGTCGCGGCAGGTGTAATGAAGGATGATGTCGAGCCCGGTCGAGGCGGTCAGGATGGAGGCCAGGGCCATGGGGCTCATGCGGGCGCTCGCCCTCGGTCCGTCGGGGATGTTGATGCCGTCGATGCCGTGCTTCTCGAGCTTGCGGGCCGCCTCGACGGCGGCCGAAGGATCGAAGCCGCGGGGAGGGACGACCTCGACGCTCGTCACAAAGACGCCGTCGGCGAGCTTCCTGCCGAGCGGCGATCTCTCGCGGACGGGGATCCCCGGCGCCCCGGCGGTCTCGGCCGGCCGCGCGAAGGCGAGGCGCTCCCGGGCCGGCGCCGGCAGGGCCCTGATCGCCGCCCGCATGGCCCTGATGTGGGCCGGCGTCGTGCCGCAGCAGCCGCCGATGATCCTCGCCCCGGCCTTGATGAACCGCCGGGCGTATTCGGCCATGTAATCGGGGGAGCAGAGATAGAGGTTGCGGCCTTCGACCTTCCGGGGGATGCCGGCGTTGGGCATGACCGCGAGCGGCAGCGAGGTCGCCCTGGCCAGAAGCTCGAGGCACGGGAGCATGAGCGCGGGCCCGGCCCCGCAATTGATCCCGACGGCCTGGACG
The DNA here is from genome assembly GCA_039683095.1 of Acidobacteriota bacterium. Lineage (NCBI taxonomy): Bacteria > Pseudomonadati > Acidobacteriota > Acidobacteriota bacterium. Next base: position 478,397 of record JBDKSB010000012.1, read on the forward strand.
CCGAGGGCCTCCATCTCCCGGGTGAAGGCGTCCGGCGTCGCGCCGTAAAGGCCGGCGCCGTCCTCGGCGACGGCCATCTCGGCGACTATGGGAACGTCGGGGCAGGCTTCCCGCACGCTCCGCGCCGCCAGCTTGATCTCCCCGAGGTCAAGGAAGGTCTCCAGGATGAACAGGTCCACCCCGCCCTCCCGCAGGCTCAGGGCCTGCTCGGCGAAAGCGCCCTCGGCCTCCCGGACGGCCAGCCTCCCCCAGGGCTCGACCTTGGCGCCGAGCGGCCCCATCGAGCCGGCCAGGAAGACGCCGGGACCGGCTTCCTCGCGCGCGATCCGCGCCCCGGCGCGGTTGATCTCCTGGACCTTGTCGTCGAGGCCGTGCTTCTTGAGCTTGACGCGGTTGGCCCCGAAGGTGTTCGTCTCGATTATATCCGCGCCGCTCCGGACGTATTCCCGGTGGATCTCCCGGACGAGACCGGGATTCGAGAGGTTGAGCTCGTCGAAGCAGGCGTTGAGATAGATCCCCTTGTTGTACAGCATGGTCCCCATGCCGCCGTCGCCCAGCAGGATTCGCTCCGCCAGCGCGTCGAGGAAAGTGCTCTTCATGCTTCTCCTTTGAGATCCGTCGCGGACCCGCAGCCGGACGATTATAGCCCAAACGGCCGAAGAATGATGCCGCCGCGGGGGCGCGGCCGGCGCGGAGGCTTGAATTCCCCGGTCGATTCAATATGATATGAGGCGGAGGAGGGGAACATGCTCATCCAGGAAAAGGTCAAACAGGCCGCCGGCCTTCTCCGCGAGTTCGGCGTCGACTGCTGGATCACCTTCACCCGCGAGAGCGAGATCTGCGGCGACCCGACCCTCGTCTTCCTCGCCCCGGGCCCAGTCACCTGGCATTCGGCTTTCATCGTCTCGGCCGACGGGCGGGCGCGGGCGATCGTCGGCCTCTACGACCAGAAGGGCGTCGAGGAGACGGGCGCCTACGACAAGGTCGTCGGCTACGTCACCGGCATCAAGGAGCCGCTCCTCGAATGCCTGAAGAAGCTCGATCCGCGGACGATCGCCGTCAACTATTCCGAGGCCAGCGAGATCTGCGACGGCCTGACCCACGGCATGTACCTGACGCTCCACGCCTTCCTGGGCGAGATCGGCCTGGCCGGCCGCCTCGTCCCGGCCGAGAGGATCGTCTCGGCCCTGCGCGAGCGGAAGTCCCCGGCCGAGATCGGCTGGATGAAGCAGGCCGTCCGGGAGACCGAGGAGATCTACGACCTCGCCGGCCGGTTCATCGCCCCCGGCCGGACCGAGAGAGAGATCGCCGACTTCATCCTGGCCGAGGTCGAGCGGCGCCGCCTGGTCCCGGCCTGGGGCCGGGCGACCTGCCCGTCCGTCTTCACCGGCCCCGACACGGCCCAGGCCCACTATGCGCCCACGGGCCGGACCGTCGAGCCGGGCCACGTCCTGAACATGGACTTCGGCGTCAAGATCGAGGGCTACTGCTCGGACATGCAGCGGACGGTCTATGTCCCGGCGCCGGGCGAAACGGGCGCGCCCGAGGACGTCGTGAAGGGCTTCCGGACGATCGTCCGGGCGGTCGAGGAATCGAAGCGGGCCATGAAGCCGGGCGTCGAGGGCCGGGCCGTGGACGCGGTCGCCCGCTCGATCGTCGTCGACGCCGGCTACGCCGAATTCCCCCACGCCCTCGGCCATCAGGTCGGCCGCTTCGCCCATGACGGCACCGCCCTGCTCGGCCCGGCCTGGGAGAAATACGCGCAGAAGCCCTTCCGCCGGCTCGAGGAGGGCATGGTCTTCACCATCGAGCCGCGCCTGACCGTCCCCGGCCGCGGCGTCGTCACCATCGAGGAGATGGTCGTCGTCACCGGGAGCGGGGCCGAATGGATGGGCCGGCCGCAGAGGGACCTGGTCCTGGCCCGCTAGCATGGGGGAAAGGGCGCCCGGGCTGCGACGGCTGGCGCGGGTCGTCCTGCCCGCCGCGGCGCTGGTCTTGGCCGCTTCGCTGGCGCTCGGGGGCCGTCTCCCGGACAAGAGCCTGATCCTCGAGCCGCTCCTCCGGAACCCGGTCCAGTCCGGTGAAGGCGTTCCCGGGCCGTTCGAGGTCGAGCGCAAGGGCTTCGCCTACACGGTGACCCCCCTCTTCGGCTACGAGCTCTGGGGCCTCGTCGTCTCGTATCATCACTCGGCCTCGTTCATCGACCTCTCCCACAAGAAATGGAACGACTATCTCAACACCAAGGACATCTGCGTCATCTGGGGCCGGAACGTCGAGACCGGCGTCTATAAGCGGATGACCTTCCGGAACCGCGATTTCACGTGCTTCTACCGATTTCCGGACCGGGAGACGGGCGAGCTCTTCAGCGAGAACGGCCTGTCGAACAACCACCTGCTCCCCGCCGACGGGATCGTCGCCGAGGCCGTGCTCAAGGCCCGCGCGGGCGACCAGATCCATCTCAAGGGCTGGCTCGTCTCCTACGGCGCCAAGGGGGCGCCCTATGCCCGCCGCTCGAGCACGGTCCGGACGGACCGCGGCAACGGCGCCTGCGAGGTCGTCTACGTCACCGAGTTCGAGGTCCTGCGCCAGGCCAACACGGAGTGGCGCGCGGCCCGGAAACTCTCGCTCGCCCTGGCCGTCATGGCCCTCGGGGTCCTGATCTTCGCCTGACGGGCGGGAAGGTGCCCGGAACCGGGGATGAACGGGAAAAAGCCGTCTGGTATAATGGGCTGCGGCGACTAAAAGGATAGATGAAAGACCACGAGCGCGCTCCCCGGAACGCCCGGCCGCTGGGCCGGCGCCGTTTCCTCGGCCTCGGCGCGGCCGCCGCGGCCGCGCCCTTCGTGACGCGCCTGGCCGCCTTCGCCTCTCCGGCGGCGCCTCTGCCGCCCGACCGCGGCCTGGCTTTCTACAACACCCACTCGGCCGAATCGGAGGCCGTCGAGTATTGCCGCGGCGGCGAGCTCCTGCCCGCGTCGCTGGCCAGGATCAACTACATCCTCCGCGACACGTACACGGGGGAGATCAAGGACATCGACCTCGGCCTCCTCGACCTTCTCAACGAGCTGGCCCGGGCGCTCGGGGCCGGCGAGCCGTTCCACGTCATTTCCGGCTATCGCTCCCCCAGCACCAACGAATACCTGCGCCTGCACGGCAGCGGCGGGGTCGCCGTCCACAGCCTCCACCTCCTCGGCAAGGCCATCGACATCCGCGTCCCCGGGGTCAAGCTCCGGGACCTCTACCGCGCGGCCGTCGGCCTGCGGGGCGGAGGGGTGGGCTATTATCCGGCTTCGGACTTCATCCACGTCGACGTCGGCCGCGTCCGGACCTGGTGAGCCGGGCTACCGGGCCGGCCGCGGGGCGCGCTCTTCCAGGGCCCTGACCAGGGCCGCGTCCCGGAGATAGATGTCCGGGCGCAGCTGTACCCGGCCGTCGGCGTCGAGCCAGGTCGTCCAGTAAAGGACGTGGACGGGGACGGTCGGCCGGAGGGCGATGACCTTGGTCTCCCCCGCGGCGATCGCCGCCGCGATCCTGTCCCTCGTCCAGGCGGGGTCTCCCCTCAGAAGGTGCGCGGCAAGATCGACGGGCTTCTCGATCCGGATGCAGCCCGAGCTGAAATCCCGGACGGGCAGGCTGAAGAGCCAGCGCTCGGGCGTGTCGTGGATATACACGTCGAACTTGTTCGGGAACAGGAACAGGATCCGGCCGAGCGCGTTCTGCGGGCCGGGGTCCTGCCGGAACTTGTAGGAAAGCGACTCGGGCGTGACGCTGGTCCAGTCGACGGCCGCGGGGTCGATCTCCCGCGCCCCCTCCGACCAGCCGGCGAAGACGCGGATGGCCTTCTTCCTGAGATAGCCGGGGTCCTGCCGGACCTTGGGCAGAATGTCCTCCCGGGCCAGCTTCGGAGGCACGTTCCAGGCGGGATTGATGGTGACCGTCGCGATCCGGCCGCTGAAGTCGGGCGTCTGCCGGTAGGCCCGGCCGACGATGGCCGGCATGGACAGCTCCAGGCGCCCCCCGGCGAAGACCCCGAGCCGGTAACCGGCGACGTTGACGAGGACGTATCTCTCTCCGAGGTCCCGGCTGATCCAGCGCCAGCGCTCGAGGTTGGCCCGGATCTGCCTCAGCCGGTCCGGCGCCGAGACGTCGAGGGCCGTGGCCGTGGCTGCGCCGACGACGCCGTCGGGCTCGAGACCGTGCCGGGCCTGGAACGCCTTGAGCCCGGCCTCGAGGGCGCCGTCAAAGAGGTCCCCTCCGCCGGCGTCGCCCGCGCCGGCGAGGTCCCCCCTGATCGCCAGCGACCGCCTGAGCGCGGCGATGCGGGCGTCCCGGTCCCCCCTGGCAAGCTTCGGGCCGGGCGGAAAAGCCGGCCAGCCGCCGGCGGCGACGAGAGCCCCGCAGATGGCGTAGGCTTTCCTGATCCCCAGATAGATGACGTTTCCGGGCCGCAGCGAGTCGAGGGCGGCGGGGACATCGCCGGCCGCCAGGCCTTTTTCCAGGACGGCGGCCAGGTCGGCCGCCGCGTCCCTTTTGACCGACCATTCGGAATGGAGTGTCTCGGGATCGACCTGGCCGCCGGCGAGGTGCGATCCGCAAAGGAGGAAGCCGTCGGTCAGGAGCATCTCCAGGTCGGCCAGGGTTTCGGGACGGACGCTTCGGAGGCCCTTCTTGCGCGCCGCGTCGGTCTCGGCGATCAGGGACTCGAGGGCGGCCAGGTGGTAATTGGCCGGGTCGAGGCCGTCTTCGGCCACGCGGCGCAGGGCGGCCACGAAGGCGCGGGCGTCGGCGAGAGCGAGGCCCTCGTCGATCCAGGCCGGACGTAATCCGCGCTTCCGGTAAAAATCGGGAAGGGCCTCGGAGCCGCAGATCATGTCGCGCCGGCAGGACACCGGCCCCGCCGTGCCCGGCGGCCCGACCCGGGCCCGCAGGGCGGTCCGAACGAGCTCAACCGGCGGGACGGCCGGCGGACGGCCGCAGCCTGACGCGGCCGCGAGGGCCGCCAGAAGCGCGGCGCGCATCAGCGGTCTTGAAGATCTCACATGCTCCCCCGGGCCTCCATTCTAGCGGGGGCGTCGCGGAAATTCCAGTGATCGCCGGCTGGGGGCGGGGGCCGCGCCGGCGGCGGGCCTCAGGCGATGTACGGGATCGTTTGCGGGCCTTCGGGCAGGACGCAGATCGAGGCGCGGCGGCCGTAGCGCCCGACGAGCGCCTCGACGGTGTCCTCGACGCGGCGGCAGGGTTCGAGCAGGGCGCCGCGGATCTGGTCGTCGGTGAGGCCGTCGGAGCGGACGTAGATCTCCGCCTTCCGCTGGATGAGCGCCTGGATGTGGGCCTGCCACTGGTCCTGCTCGAGGAAGCCGGGCGCCGTGATCCGGTCGAGCAGCTCGCGGGGCGAGCGCGACTGGCGCAGGAGCGTCCCGTAGAGCCCGTGATCGGGGATGCCGTCCCAGCAGCTCGCGGCCATGATGATGGCCCCGCCCGGCCTGACCACCTGGTCGGCCGCGCGCATGCCCTTGACCGACTGATAGAGGTTGATGTCGAGCGGGTAGCCGGAGTTCGTCGTGACGACGATGTCGAACGGCCGCGGCACGGCGACCATGGCCGAGCCCTTGACGAAGGCGCAGCCCTCGGCGTGGGCCCGGTCGAGGTCGCCGGCGAACACGCCCGTCACGGCCTTGTCGCGGTTGAGGGTCACGTTGAGCAGGAACAGGCGCCCGGCCTGCCCGGCGACCTCGCGGATCTCCTCCCAGACGGGGTTGCCGCGGGTCGTCCCCCAGATCGCCTTGGGGTGGCCGACCATGCCGGCGTCGTGGTTGCCGAGGACCGTGCGCTGGCCGGCCATGCCCGGCAGGATCGCCTTGCCGCCGCCGGAGAAACCGGCGAAGAGGTGGGGCTCGATGAAGCCGGTCAGGACCTTCAGGTCGCAGCGCATGAGCTCGGCGTTGAGCCAGGTCTCGTGGCCTTTCGAGGTCGCGCCGGCCCGGATCTGCGTCGCCGGATCGAAGGCGTCGTTCTGGACGATCCGGCGGCGCTCGAGGATACCGTCGCCCAGCATCGTCCGCAGCTCGGCCTCCGTGTTGGGCCGGTGGGTGCCCAGGGCGTTGAACAGCGTCACCTCGACGCCGGGTACGGCGTCCAGGACCTCCAGGATGGCCCCGAGAAGGAGCGGGCTCGGCGCGGGGCGGGTGATGTCGCTGAAAACGACCCCGACCCGCATCCCGGGGCGGACGAGATCGCGGAGCGGCGCCGAGCCGATGGGCGACCCGAGGGCGGCCCGGACCGCGGCGGCCGGGTCGGGCAGGGCGGGAACGAACGCCGGCTCGACAACGGTGACGTCGAGCGAATCGTCGAGCTCGATCGGGAGCCCGGTCTTTCCATAAGCCAGCTTGATGCGCATAGCGCCGCCATTTTACCCAAAGATCAAAATGGGGGGCGTGATGCCCATCTTATTTGTTGAAGACGGTCCAGTTGGGGTTCTGGCGCAACGTCTCCAGGCGGAACGCGGTCGGCCAGGCGACGAGCCACTGGCTCACGGCGAACGGCCGGAGCCAGCGCGTATGGAGGAAGCCCTCGTCCTGGCTGCCGTAGGGCCGCTTCCTGCCCATGACGACCAGGTCGCCGCCCGAGATGCCGTTCGTCCCGTTGGCCCAGGCCGCGACGGCCCGCTCCCGCCAGACCGGCTTGCCCGCGAGCCGGGCCAGCTTGAGCCAATCGTTGACGATGATCAGGGCGTACGGGTCCTGGTGGTGGTGCTGGGTCGAAACGGCCGTCCCGCCGTAGGTGTCGTAGCCCAGCTCGCGCAGCACCGTGCCCTCCTCGTAGGGCACGGTGTAGTGCCACTGCCAGGTCGCCAGGTAATACGAGACGTCCTCGGCGGCCTTCAGGTACTGGGCCTTGCCGGTGACGTCGTAGAGCTCGAGGGCCGCCTTGAGGAGCGGCGTCGCGGATTCCTTGTCGATGCAATGGGTGTCGAGGGCCCCGGCCGTGGTGAAGCCGTTCTTGACGAACTCGCCGAAGTAGAAGGCGTAGGACCTCTCCGCGCCCTCGAGGTAGGCGGCCTTGTGCGTGGCCCGGAAGGCCGTGACCAGGGGCGCGATCAGGAACGCGCCGATCGTGCCGTCGGGGTCGACGGCCTTGCCGTCGTTCCGCCAGGCCTTGCCGATGCGGCCGTCCGCCCGCATGGCCTTTAGGGCGAAGTCGCAGACGCCGAGCGCCGCGGCCCGGTACTCCGGCTTTGTCAGGCCGCACCGGGCGGCCAGGTCGAAAGCCTCGAAATAGCCCTGGGCCGCCTGACCGAGATTGCAGGCGTCCTGAACCTCGCCCTTGGGGTCCTCTAGACCGATGAGATAGTCATAGTGGCAGCGGAAGAGGCCGTTCGGCAGCCGGGCGTTCCTGAGCCAGGTGTCCAGGCACTGGATGCCGCGGTCGAGCGACCGGCGCTCGTTCGACAGGACATAGTCCCGCAGCATCGAGTTGGCCAGGGAGACGTTCTGCCCGGCCCAGCCGATCTCGTACTTCCATGACTGCCGCTGGACCCAGCCCTGCTCCTGGGGGTCCCAGGTCAAGCCGATCGAGAAGCCCTTGAAGCCCTTCTCTTCGGCCCAGAGGCTGTCCAGGGCGTACTGGACGCCCATCTCCCAGAGCTCCTCGGGCTCGAAACGCGGTTTCGCCGGCCGGGCGTTGAGGGCCCAGGCGGCGTCGACCAGGGCGTGCCAGCCGTGGCGGGGCGTGGCCACGGGGCCGACGACGATCCAGGCCTTGAGCGCGATCGTCTGGCCGCGCGAGACGCGCAGGTCGCCGCGGTAGGCGTCCTGGTAGGCGTCGCGCATGGCGTAGAGCCGGGGCGTCTCCTCCTCCGGCCAGAGGAGCCTGTGCACGGTCCTGTCGGCGAGCGGCTCGAGCGAACAGGAGAAGCCGCCGGGGATCTGGCCGGGCGCGCTGAAGAGGCCGACCGACCAGTCCCCCGATTCCGAGTAGGTCGCGCCCGGGATGGATGTCCGGTGATAGGCGAAGGTCCAGGGCTGCCCGTCCTTGACGAAGCCCTTGGGCTCGAGCCCGGTGCCCCAGGCGTTGCCGTCGTACATCACGGCCGGGATGAGGCTGTAGCGCGACGCGTACAGGGCCTCGACCGCCATGGCCAGGCGCGCCGGCCGCACGTGATCCGGGCCGTCGTAGCGGAAGGTCCGGGTCCATTCGAAGAATCCGGGACCGAGCTCGCGGACCGCGTCCTCGACGGCGAAGTCCTTCTCGGCGAAGGGCACGAGCCGGGCGACGGGCCGGCCTCCGGCGGCGAACGAAACGGACGCTCCGTCCCTGCGGACCTCGACGCGGGCCTGCTGGGCGGCGCCGGGAACGGCGGCGGCAGCGACGGCGATCACGAGACAGACGGCGAGAACGGCCGGACGCTTGTTCATGCGGGGCTTCCCTCGATCCGGAATTTCGGGCACACGGTCGTTCCGGGTTATAACAGAGGCCCGCCGAAAAGACAAGGCCGCCGGTTTTGAAAAGAGGCCGGCCTTGGGCTATGATAAGGAGGTTCCGAGCGTTTCCCAGGAGGTTCGACCATGCCCGTTTCCTACAAAGATCTGGGTTTGTCCAACACCCGCGACATGTTCCGGCGGGCCTTCGCCGGGCGGTACGCGGTTCCGGCCTACAATTTCAACGACATGGAGCAGCTCCAGGCCATCATCACGGCCTGCGTCGAGACGCGCTCGCCGGTCATCCTCCAGGTCTCGAGCGGGGCCCGCAAGTACGCCAACCAGACCCTCCTCCGCTACATGGCCGAGGGCGCGGTCCGCATGGCCCGCGAGATGGAGAAGGCCAAGGGCGTGTCCACGCCGGTCCCCATCACGCTGCACCTCGACCACGGCGACACCTTCGAGCTGGCCAAGTCCTGCATCGAGAACGGCTTCTCGTCGGTCATGATCGACGGCTCGCACCTCCCCTACGATGAGAACATCGCCCTGACGCGGCAGGTCGTCGACTACGCCCGGCCGCTCGACGTCTCGGTCGAGGGCGAGCTCGGCCGCCTGGCCGGGATCGAGGACGAGGTCCGGGCCGATCACTCGAGTTACACCGATCCCGGGCAGGTCGTCGACTTCGTCAGGCGCACGACCGTCGATTCGCTGGCCATCTCCATCGGCACGTCCCACGGCGCCTACAAGTTCAAGCCCGAGCAGTGCACCCGCGACGCCCGCGGCATCCTCGTCCCGCCGCCGCTGCGGTTCGACATCCTGGCCGAGATCGAGAAGCAGATCCCCGGCTTCCCCATCGTCCTCCACGGCGCCTCCTCGGTCATCCAGGAGGCCGTGGCCACCATCAACAAGTACGGCGGCCGGCTGAAGGACGCCATCGGCGTGCCCGAGGACCAGCTGCGGCAGGCCGCCCGCTCGGCCGTCTGCAAGATCAACATCGACACGGACGGCCGGATGGTCATGACCGGCGCCATCCGCCAGGTCTTCGCCGAGCAGCCCGGCGAGTTCGACCCGCGCAAGTACCTCGGCCCGGCCCGGTCGGCCCTGGCCGAGATGTACAAGAAGAAGAACCGCGAGGTCCTCGGATCGGCCGGCCGCTACGGCGAAGAGTTCTGAGGGCCCTGTCCCGGCCGCAGGATATCCCCGGCTCCCCGTCTTGCGTATAATAAGCAGGACGGGAGGTGTTCCATGAGAGATCACATCAAGATCATCGGCATCCTGTGGATCGTTTTCGGCGTTTTCTATCTCTGCCTGGCCCTGTTCGCCTTCCTGGTCTTCTTCGGCGTCGCCCAGATCCCCAACCTGGACATCGAGCCGGGGCTGCTGCGCCTGATCGGCCTGGTCGCCACCTCGTTCCTGGCCGTTATCGCCCTGCCCCAGATCGTCGGCGGGCTGGGCCTGATCAATCACAAGGAATGGGCCAGGATCCTGATGCTGGTCGTTTCCTTCCTCAACCTGTTTCATGTCCCCTTCGGGACGGCGCTCGGCGTCTATTCGCTGATCATCCTGTTCAATCCCGCGACGGTCAGGCTGTTCCAGGGCCCGGCCCCGGCGCCGGACGCGCCCGCGAAATAACGGCGGCCGCCGGCCTGTTTCTTATCCGACGGGCCGGATTTCAGCCCGACCTTTTTATGGATCTTGCGCCGCCCGTGTCGCCGCCCATGATCCTGGTGGCGGGCCGGGCCGCCGCATGGGCCAGGGCCCGGGGCGCGACCACGACGCCGTCCCCGCGGGCCTAGATGATGAGCTTGCCGATCCCGACGAGAAAGAGAAGCGCCCCGACGGCCAGGACATATTTATAGGGAACGGCCAGGCCTTCCTTGACGTGGACGATCCAGACGTCCCGCTCGTAGCTGGCGCCGGTTTCGCCTCGGTACGTTTCCTTGATCTTCTCGACGATCCTCTGGACGGTGTCGAGCTTGGCCCGCTGGGCGACGATGGCCGCCCGGATCTCCTGCTGCTCGGCCGAGGTCAGGGTCCGCTCGAAGACCTTGTCCCGGGTCGAGAAGCGGATCGCGCCGTCCACCTGGATGAAGAAGGCGACGAGCGGGACGCCGATGCCCAGGAGCATCAGGGAAAGTCCCAAGCTCCGTCCGGTCCCGCGGGAACGCCGCGCCGGGGCGGGCGCGCTCCGCGCGTCCCATTCGTCGCGCCGGGCGTCTTTTCTGGTCAACATGGCATCCTCCCATAGAGGTTTGTCGGACCGGGCCCGGCGCGGGACCGAAATATCTTCCGGCCCGGTGAGGCCGGCTGGCCGGCGCTGCGCGCTATTTCGGCTCGGCCATCCTCCCCATGAACAGGACGGTGCCGGTGCGGACGTCCCGGACCAGGAAGATGAAGGGATGGTCGGCCTTGAAGACGGGGTTCATCATGATCGATTTTGTCCCTACGACCACGGCCGTGGCCGCCGCCGCCTCGGTCCCCTCCTCGTTGACGTCGACAAAGGCCTTGTGGACGACCTTGGTTATATAGAGGTCCTTGGCGCAGTCGGACCTCATGCCCGAGAAGTCGGCCGCCTCGGAGAAGGCGTCCTCCATCCCCAGGGCGGCGAGAGGCTCGTTCAGGACGAAGTCCCGCTCCAGCTTGAAGCGGGGCAGGAAAACCTCGACTTTCTCCTTGGACAGGCCGGCCAGCCAATCGTCGAGCTTCCGCGGCAGGGCCGCTTCGAGCTCGCCGAGCCCGGCGGGGGAATCCGGCAGCAGGACGACCATGGACAGGTCGTCGCCGGCATAGCGCATCTCCAGCGCCTTTACGCCGTCGTCCTCGAGGTAGCCGAACTCCGCTTTCTGGCGCATCATCGGGACGTCGACCGTGCGGGTCGCCGAGACGGTGAAGGGCATGGGCCTGGTGTCCGCGGCCCTGAACTGGCGGGCCCAATTCCCCTTGAAATAGACGGCGTTCGTCAGGACGAGGCGGGTCAGGGGGGTCAGGATGTTCGGCTTGATCAGGTCCCTGATCTTCTTCGCCGTGTGGTCCTCGGTCCAGGCGTTGATCTCCTGCCGGGCCTTCTCCCGGCTCCCCTCTCCGGTGTAGTCCACTTCCCTGAAGCCGCCGCCGAAATACTTGTCGAGGGCCCCGAGAAAAGCGGGGGCGAAGGGGTAGCGGGCCTGGCCCCAGAGGGCGTTGGCGACGTAGAGCTCGTAAGGCTTGTTCTTGGCGTTGAGGCCGGCCATGAGCTTCGCCAGGGCCGGGTCGAGCCTGTCCGGAGGCAGGGAGAAGCCGAGGACGGCGGCCATCTGACCGGCCGTGCGGCCGCGGGCGCCTTCGTAGGTCATCGCCAGGGCCGAGGAGATGCTGTAGGGGGAGAAGAACAGGTTCCCCTCCTCCTTGGCCAGCTCGCCGTAAAGCCGGCCGGCGAACGCGTTCGAGGCCTTGGCGACGGCCTGGACGTCATCCGGCGCCTGGGCCCGGGCCGGGACAGCCGCCGCAAGTACGAGGACCGCGGCCGCGAGGGCCGCGACCCTTCCGGGGATCTTCTTCATCATAGGTCGCTCCTTTTCGGTTTCGCCCGCTACCCTTCGATGAGCGGGCGGTTCTTCGGGTGGGTGATCCGGAATTTCAGGGTGATCTCCTTCTTCTCCTGGGGCCCGAGCGTGACCGGCCAGGCCAGGATGCCGGTCCGGGCCTCGTCCTCGTCGAGGACCGTCTTCACCGGCTCGGGGACGGCCTGGAGGATGTCGATGGTCACGTCCTTGCTCGTCGTCACGGGCACCTGGTCCTTGACCAGCAAGGCCCGGGGCGCGCGCGTCAGGTTCTCCAGCGTGATGGCGATCTCGTAGGTCAGCTGGACCTTCTTGCCGACGAGCCCCGTCTCGGTCCGCGTCTTGCTCACCTGCCGCCAACGGACCTTGACGCCGGGCACGTCGCCGACGGCCAGGGCGAAGCGGTCGTTGGGGGCGACGAACGGCACCTCGGCCGTGGAGATGTAATCGTTGTCGTAGAACAGGCTCGCCCGTCCGGGCAGGAGGAGGAATTCCGCGGCGTTGGTGATCCGGGCATTCAGGGAGACCGTCTCGGCCAGCTTGGGTACCGTCAGGAACTCCTTCTCCACGGGCAGGGTCTCCACGGCGATGGTCACCTTCTTCTTCTCCCGGGAGCTCGGAACGTTTTGCCGTTGCTTGATCTCGAAGACCGTGGCCATGGTCCGGTCGGCCGCTTCGGCCGTCTCGATCGCCGCCTCCTCCTCGGGCACCGGAGCCTCCTCGGCGGCGACGAGATCATTGTAGCTGACCTTGGCGGCCACGGAGATCTGCTCCTCGAGCGCGGCCAGCGGGAGGGCAAGATCGAGGCTGGCGCGACGGCCGGGCCGGACCTCGATGCCGTCGCGCAGGACCGAGTTGAAGCCCTGGAGCTCCGCCCGGAGGTTGTAGGTCCCCGGCTTGAGATTGACGAAGAGGACTCGGCCGCGCGCGTCGCTTGTCAGGCTCCTGCGGAAAGCTCCGCCAGTCACGGTCACGGTCGCGCCGGAGAGCGGCGTGCCCTCCGGATCGGCGACGAAACAGGAGATGGCCCCCGTCTCGCCGCTCTCGGTATCGACCCGCCAGGCCTCCAGCCGCTGCGGCCGGCTCTGAAGAGCCGGCTCGGCCGTGGACAGGAAGAGCTGGACGCTGTTCCAGTCCTCTCCCGTCGCCTGCGTGACCAGGGCCTGGTAGGTCAGCGTCGCTTCGTCCTTCTGAGAGTCTATCCTGAGATCGTAGGACGGTGACCAGGTGACGCCCGGAACGACATAGGAAAGCGAGAGTTTCTCCGAACCGGCCCTGGTCACTTCGACGTCGACGAGGACGGCCTTCCGCTGCCGGACGAGCAGGCTGGCCTGCTGGTCGAGGTCGTGCTGGGCCGCATCCCGTTTCATCTCCAGCGCGTCTTTTTCGGCGTTCAGCCGGCGCGTCTGCTCCAGGATCTTCGGCAGCTGGACGTCGATAAAATCCAGCCGCCGCTGCCATTCGGTCGTGTTCCCGGCCTGGCCGGCGGCGGCTGCGGACTTGTCGTCGCCGGGCTTCAGGACGCTCACGGCCTTGACGAGATCGGCCTCTTTGGCCAGGACGTCCAGGCGGTCGGCGATCTCAAGCAGCTGGGCCGCCAGGTCGTCCCTTTTCTTCTTCAGGTCCTTGAGCGCGGCCTGGGAGCTCTCCGAACCGAGCGCCTGCTGGATCCGGATGTCGAGGATCCGGGCCCCGGCCGTGCCGCGGCCGGACACACGGACCGATTCCTCCAGCAACTGGGCCGGGAGGTCCCGGAACTCCCAGGTATGGGGGCCGGGAACGACGTCCCCGGTCATGGTGCGGGTTATCATGCACCTGTTCTGATAGATCGTCACGGACTCGATCGTCGAGGCGCCGGAAACGTCCGCGGCCGCCTGTCCGGCTCCGGACGCCGCCGGGGCCGCCAACGCCAGGCCCAAGCCCACGATCAGCAGGGTCTTTTTCATGTGCGCTCCTTCCCTCCAGACGATGCCGCCCGCATGGCTCCATTATAGAAAGCGGCGGTCCCGTATGGCAAGCGAAGTCCCGCCGGGCGCCTGGACCTTGAGGTTCCTTGACAGTCCGCGGAGGGGGGACTATCATCGCCGCGGTCTCAAGAGCCAGGAGATATCATATGCTCAAGAAATATCGGGGCCGTCCCGGTCTGGCGCTGCTCGGATGCCTGACCCTGGCTGCCGTATGCAACGTGGCATCCGGTCGGCCGGCGTCGCAAGCCCCGCGCCTGCAGCCTCTGGCCGTCTCCGACGGGTCCTACACCGTCGGCATCCCGGAGGGCTGGAACCCGACATTCACGAAGTCCCAGGGCTGGCGCTCGCCCTCCGAGCTCGGGATCGCCGCGCCCGGGGAAAAGTGGCCGTCCTATGTCACCATCGCCGTCCTCCATTACGGCGAAGCCCAGATGACGCCGGAGAAGTATGTCTTCGACGTGCGGGGACGGTCCGGCGACGGCGCCGGGGAGATCACCGTGTCCGGGCGGACGGCGCGGGTCTTCGACGAGAAGATCGAGCGCCGGCCGCTCGCCGGGCTGAGCGAAGAGATCGTCCCGAGCCTCGTCCGTCATGTCGTCGTACCGGGCGGCCGCGGCTTCTTCGTCCTCAAGTTCGACACGCCCGAGAAGGCCGCCGCGAAATACCGGCCGGTCTTCGAGGCCGTGGTCGCCTCCTTCAGCCCGGCCGACAAGGGCCAGCCGATCCCTTCGGACCCGATCCCGGCCGGGGAGTACGAGGTCTACGCGGCCCTCTTCCGGGCCAGGGCGCCGGGCGGACTGAACTCGCCCCAATTCTTCGAGGCCGTCCCGGCCGGCCGTCTCGTCCACGGGACGACGATCGCCCTCGAGAAGCCTGATGAACCGGTCTGGCCGGTGGAGGGGTTCGGTCCCGCCGACGCGGCCCTGGTCGAGGACTACCGGACGAAGAACGCCAAGGCCTGGGCGCTCATGGACCGGATCATGGTCAAGGACCTCGAGGTCATCTCGCCCGAGGAGTTCGAGTCGCGCATGTCGGCGTCCCTGGAGGGGCCGGACCAGAGGAGGGAGGCTCTCATCGCCCTGCGGGGCGGGATCGTGTCCCTGAGCCGGGTCGGGTTCGACCGGACTGGGGCCCTGGCCCTGCTCAGCGCCGCCCACACCTCGCCCGGCGCCATGCGGGCGCAATACCTCATCCTCATGAAAAAAATCGCCTCGGGCTGGACGCTGGACAAGGTCGTCATGGAGGACCTGCTCTATCATTGATGATCGACGCGCCGCCCGGCCGGAAGGAGCCGCCGGCTCCCGCGGCCCGGGACGCGGATCCAAGGAGAATGTCGTGAGAGAACGAACGCTCGGTCGCGCGGCGGGACTCGCCGCGGTCATCCTGCTCCTGGCCGCTGCCCTGGCCCGGGCCGTCGCGCCGGCCTCCGGCCAGGCGATCGAATACAAGCCCTACCTGATGGACCACGATTACTTCTCGTGCCAGGTGCCGGCGGACTGGGACCTCGAGCGGAACGCCGAGGAGGACGAGGAGTACCGGATCTTCGAGTTCTACGTCCACGCGCCCGCGCCCCGGACAAGCATCAACGTGCGCTATCTTCTCAAGGACAACGAGGACTTCGCCGGCTATCAAAACTTCCTCGACCGCAACTCCAGGAACGTCCTGGGCGAGACGAAAAACAGCCGGGAGAACTACGGCCCGGTCGAGAAGGTCACTCTGGCCGGCCTCCCCGCCTTCCGGCTGCGCCGCGACCGGATGGTCTTCCTCCACCCGGAATCGAAGTCCGACGAGAGCGCCAGCCTCAAGGAATTGCTCTACGTCGTGCCGATCAAGGACGGATCGTTCTACGTCCTCGAATATTCGGCCGACGCGTCCGCTTACGAGACGTATCTCCCCGTCTTCGAGCACGTGGCGGCCAGCCTGAAGCCGGGGCAAAAATAGGAGAGAGGGCGCGCCGGACCGGGCCTAGCTGCTCTTCTTCAGGAAGATCTCGCAGGTCTCGAAATCGATCTCCCAATGGGCGCCGGCCTCGCCCTTCCACTTGTACCGCCGGCTCGTCTCGTCCCACCACCTCTGGAACCTCGTCGCCGTCTCGCCCATGTCCTGGACGAGACGGTCGTAGAGCGGGTGCTCCGGGCTCTGGACGCTCTTGAAGAGCTCCGCGAGGCCGTTCTTGCGCTCGAACAGGCGCTTGATCTCGTCCCGCTCCGCCTCGGTGACCTTGCCAACGGGCCGGCCTTTCGGGTTCTTCATCGGGACTCCCTCCTCGTCAGAGCTTCTTGAAATCGGCGATGGACATCTTCTTTTCCACGGCGACGTCGAACGGATCCTGGTAGGCGATCTCCGGGATGTCGGCCAGGCCCTCCCCGGAGCCGGACTCCCGGAGCCGGCCGAGATAGAGCCGGGAGGCCTCCCGTTCGACGTGGGCCAGCCGGCACTGCTCGGCCGAGGGCGTGTTGAGCTCAAGGGTCAGGGCCCGGTTCAGGAAAACGCACCGCTTGCACTGATAGGCGTCGCAGATCCGGCAGATCGGGGCGCACTTGAGCTCGAGGAGGCGGCGGTTGCCGATGCCGATCTCGCCGCGGATCTCGCCCAGGCTTTCGTGCGGATCGGCGTAATAGAAGGCCGGGCAGAGATAGAGCCGGCCGTTCGGCCCCACGGTCAGGTGGGCCAGGCCGGCCTCGCAGTTGTTCATCCGGCCAAGCGCCAGCCGGTCGGTCAGGACGTTCAGCTCCGGCGGGTCCGGCCGGGCCGCGAGCTTCAGGACCTCGGGCAGGATCTTCTCGAGCTGGCGCCGGTATTCGGCGTATTCGGCCTCGCCGCAGCCGGCGACGTCGGCCAGGACCACGTTGATCCGCTTGGCCCGGGGCAGGAGCCGCTTGAGGGCCGCGGCCAGGAGCGGCAGGTCGGCCCGCCGCAGCCGGAGGATGAAGTTCTCGCCGCGGAGGCCGGCCAGATCGGCGGCGCCGGGGATCTCGGAGGACTCGACGACCAGGATGGCCCCCGGATGGCCCGACCGGGCCGCGAAAGGCACGATCTTGACGTGATCGACGCTCTCGACGAGCTTGTCGTAGGCCCGCCCCAGCCTGCGGCCGGGATAGAGGAAGTTGACCTTGAGGTTGTTCTTCAGGGCGAAGAGGACGGCCGCCTCGAGCCGGTCCAGGGGGATCATGTCCGCGCCGCCCCGCCGGCGGCCGCCTGCTTCGTAGTGGCAGAACGAGGTCGCGTCCCGGGCCAGGACGACCAGGAGGTACTTCAGCATGGGCCCGCCCCCTCGCCGCCCCGGGGCTCGGCCCGCAGGTCCCGGCCGAGCTTGCGGCCGAGCCTGTTCCAGAAATAGTTGTTGGCCCGGACCCGGGCCTTGTGCATCCTGCAGATGGCGACCGACCTCTGGAAGATCGTCCGAGTGTCGGCGAAGTCGTAGTTGGCGCCCTGGCACCAGGCGCACCCGGTGGCGACGCCGCAGTCGAGGCACTCCTCCGGGCTCTGGCTGACCATGTCCAGGGTCAGGAAGGGCCTGAGCCTGTTGCGGTCGAGGCCGTCGAGGCAATTGCCGATCGTCAGGGCCGGGCGCTTCTGGAGCGAGAAGCCGAGGAAGCGGACGCAGGGATAGAAGTTCCCCCGGTGATCGACGGCCAGCATGCGGCCGGCCCCGCACCAGTTGTTGTTGTCGACGTACGGGGCGCCGATGGTCTTGGAGAAGAAAGAGCAGGACCGGGTCTCGTAGAGCCGGCGGTCGATCGTCTCGTCGGCCAGGGCCATAAGCTGCGCTTCGAAGCGCTCGTCGTCGCCGGGCTTCCAGACGTCCTCGAAGACGACGTTGATATTGACCTCCTTGATGCCCAAGCCCCAGAGGTGCAGGACGCTCTCCTTGATGCGGGGGATGTCGTCGCTCGAGACGGTGACCTTGGTCGAGGACTTGGGGAACTGCTCCAGCCAGCGGGGGATGTTCCGGGCGACGTCGTCGTAGGAGCCCCGGCCGTCGGGATAGACCCGCTGGAGATCGTGCTTGGCCCGCGTGCCGTCGACGGTGATCTGGACGCTCAGGTGGGACGAGTTCTTGGCGATGTAGCGCTGGACCCGCGCGTCGTTGTAGAGGAGGCCGTTGGTCGAGAAGCTGAACCGGTAGCGCTCGAACCAGGGGTGATCGAGCTCGTAGGCCCGGACCTTGAAATAATCGCAGATGCGGTCGATGAGCTCGACCTCGAGGAAGGGCTCGCCGCCGATGAAGTCCCAGACGACGGAGGGTTCGGTGACGAGGTCCCGGGCCCCGAGCAGGTAGTCGATGGCCCGCCGGGCGACGTCGAACTTGAGCCGGCCGGCCTTGTTCTTGCCGACCATGTAGCAGTAGCGGCAGCGGAGCTGGCAGTCCTCGGTGACGACGAAGGTGACGTTCTTGGAGCGGCTGGCCTCCCAGGACCTGTCCGTCTCGATCTTGACCGGATCGTTCTTGACGCTGGACACTAGTACTGGTTCTGGCCTTTGCAGAAGCCCTCGCAATTATGGTTGCACGTCGTGGCGCAATCGTTCTTGCAGCCGCCGGAGCAATTGCTGTTGCAGCCCTTGGCGCAGGCGTTCTTGCAGCCGCCCGTGCAGTCGGCCTCGCAGGTGTCGGCGCAGACCCGGCGGCAGCTGCCGATGCAGGTCTGGCCGCAATCCTGGGGCGCCCGGGAAGCGCGCGGACCGGCGCCCTGGGCCGAAAGGCGGGAGGCCCGGCCCAGGCCGATGACGGCGATCGTCGGGAGCGCGGCGCCCGTCACGGTCCGCAGGAACGCCCGGCGGCCGATCTTCTTGCCGTTCTTCGCGTCGTTCGCCATCGGGATCACCAGGCCCCGCCGGAGCAGCCCTTCTCGCAGCTCCCCTTGCAGGTCCCTTCGCACGTGCCGTTGCAGCCGCCCTCGCAGGTGTACTTGCAGGAGCCCTCGCAGGTCAGGAAGCAGGCGTCCTTGCAGGTGCCCAGGCACTCGCCTTCGCAGCCGCGGCAGCCGTTCTCGCAGGTGACGATGCAGTCGTTCGGTCCCTTGGAGTAGCCTTTGTCGAAGTCCCCGGCTTTCGCGGCCGGCTTGGCCGCCAGGCGGCCCGGCCGTGTCAGGGCCAGGACGGCGATCGTCGGGATGGCCGCCTTGGCCACGGCGCCGACGAAATCGCGCCGCTTCATAGTCTTTTCCCCGGCGGACTGGGCGTCTGCTTCGGCCTTCGGAGAGGGGCGATCATTGCGCTTGGACATGCTTGGCGTACTCCTTCGCTCAACCGGAATTCATGACTCCGTGACCATCTTGGCGCGGACCGGGCGGCCGGTCAATCACCCCCAGGGGTGATATGAAAGGGTGACGGGCGAAGAGCCCGTCGCGCGTTCTTCTCGTCATCGGTCGCGAATCGTGCTATATTCAATGAAAAATTCGGCCGAAAGTCAAGCCAGGAGGGTCCAAATGAGCGACGCGCCGCAGGTCAAGACAGCCCGGAAAACCCCGTTCCATTCGATCGTCTGGCTGGTGGTCGCCGTTCTTTTAATGATCGCCGGGTTCGGCGTGCTGAGCCTGGGAGCCGGCGAAGACCTCTCGGGCGGCCAGAAGGCCCTCAAGATCGTCTTCGGGATCGTCTGGTTCACGTTCTGCGTCGGCATGATGATCTATAACGTCCTGAACTACGGCGCCCGCAAGCGGGCGAAGCGGGAAACCAAGGTCGGATAGGCAGGTCTCGATTACCACGCTTTCTTCATGATCTCGGCCCTCTTGGCCTGATACTCCTCGTCCGTGAGGAGGCCGTCCCTCTTCAGGGCCTCGAGCTTGCGCAACTTCCCGTCGAAGTCCGGGGCGGACTCGCCGGCCCGTGGCGCGCTCTCGCTATCGGTCTCGGTCTCGATCTCGGCGATGCCCTTGCGGCTCTTGAGATTGTAGATGTAGTAGGTGATGATCACGCCGAGAACGATGAACCAGAAGATCATGAAAACGATGCCGACCCCCGCGCCTTCCTTGATGAGGAGCCCGAGGAAGAAGATCCCTAAAAGGGCCATGGCCACGGCGACGACCAGGGCCATGACCGTCACCGGTTTCGTCGGCCTGATGCTTACCTTGCTCTTCAAGATTGCCTCCTCAACGCGTTCCGGGCTGCTTTTTAGCGGCCTTGACGGTCCGGACCCGATAGCGCTCGGGAATCGCCGAAGGACCAGGTCCAGGCGACGGTCGCCTTGACGGAGTTCCTCCGTCCCGTCCGGTCGCGCGTAATATAGCACGGGCGAGAGGGTTTTGAATATAATCCGTCCTTCGTCTTGTAGAGGCTGGGCGAAACGCCTACAATCGCAGAGTCCCGCAGGCGGCCTGGCCAGGGACAAAAGTATCGAGCTCGTCCGGCAGCCGGAGGTTTCTCAAATGGAAAAGGTCAAGCAGATCGCCCTCGTGGCCCACGACAATCGGAAGCGGGACCTCAGGGAGTGGGTCGAGTACAATTACCGGACGCTCATCGGCCACAGTCTGATCTGTACGGGCACGACCGGGCGCCTGGTCGAAGACACGATCAAGAACAAATGCGAAAAGGACGGCCGGCAGAAAGCCGAGATCAAGATAAAGAAGCTCAAGTCCGGGCCGCTGGGCGGCGATCTGCAGCTGGGCGGGATGATCGCGGACGGAAAGATCGACCTCATCATCTTCTTCTGGGACCCGATGGAGCCGTTCCCTCACGATGTCGACGTCAAAGCCCTGCTGAGGATAGCCGTTCTTTACAACGTGCCCACCGCCTGCAATCGAGCGACCGCCGATTTCATGATCTCCTCGCCGTTGATGAACGAGCCCTATCAACCGGAGGTCAGGGACTATTCCGATTATCTGGAGAGGAAGCTGCCTGGCTGAGGCGCGGCGGCCCGGCGCACCCGGGAGTATCCGGACCTCCGGCCTTGGATCCGGGCTCGACGATCCGCAGAAGGGCCTGTGCGACCTCCTCGGACATGCGGAGGTCCGAGCCGGCGTAGAGCCTCTCTTTCCCCGCCTATCTCGACGGACTGCTCAGGATCAAGTCAGGCCTCAAGGACTCGCTCTTGACCTGAACCCCGGATCTTGGTCCATTCCGGATGCAACTTTTTTGATAAAATCGGGCATTCGGAAAGGAGTTCGGGATGAAGAAGAAGTTTACGGAGGCGCAGATCGTCTTTGCCCTGCGGCAGGCAGAGAGCGGGACGCCGACCGCGGAGATCGTGCGGAAGATGGAGATCTCGGAAGTCACGTTCTATCGCTGGAAGAAAAAGTACGCGGGGATGGGCGTGGCGGAGCTTCGGCGTCTGAAGCAGCTCGAGGATGAGAACCGGCGGCTGAAGCGGCTGGTGGCCGATCTGACCCTCGACAAGCAGATGCTCCAGGATGCCTTATCAAAAAAGTTCTGAAGCCCGCCGAGGAGCGGGAGCACAGCCGACCCTCAGACGGCGCTTCGGATGCGGCTGAGGGATCTCGCGATGTCGCGGGTCGGCTACGGATATCGGCGGCTTCAAGTCCTTATCGAGCGTGAAGGCTGGCATGTAAATCACAAGCGGGTTTATCGCTTGTACCGTGAGGAAGGCTTGGCCATGAGGCGGAGACCTCCCAGGCGGCGCAAGGCCTGTCTGAAGAGGGTCTTGCGGCCTCTGGCCGCGGAAAAGAACGAGTGCTGGAGCATGGACTTCATGTCCGACGAGCTCTTTGACGGCCGGCGGATCCGGCTCTTAACGATAGTGGACAATCATACCCGTGAAAGCCTGGCCATCCATGTGGGCCAGAGGATCCGCGGCTGCGAGGTGGTCGAGGTCTTGGAACGGGTCATGAGGGAACACGGCCGGCCGCGGTCGATACGGGTGGACAACGGTCCGGAATTTATCTCTAAGGACGTCGATCTCTGGGCTTACTGGAACCATGTCACGTTGGACTTCTCCCGTCCGGGGAAGCCGACGGACAACGCTTATATCGAGTCGTTCAACGGGCGGTTCCGGCAGGAATGCCTTAATGAGCACTGGTTCCTGAGCTTGGATGACGCCCAGGACAAGGTTGAAGCTTGGCGGAGGGACTACAACGAGGAACGGCCTCACAGCGCTCTCGGCAACGCGACTCCCGAGCAATACGCGGCTCGGGCCGAGCCTCAAAACGAGCTGCCCGCGCTGGGCATCGAAGCGGACAAAAAAGAACTTGCTTATCCAAAAAGTTGCTGACAGAATGGGCGAGAAACGGGGTGCGGGTCAATCCAGCAAAATCTTAGCACAAGGGCTGGATCCCTGAGAGGGGGTCAGGTCACTAATGTTTCGAAGAAGGGTAGCCTCTAATCGAAATGCCAGAAGGGAGAGTGCGATATGACAAAGCAAGAGGCACAGGAAAGGCTTAGCGTACTGGTTGGCTATTTCGAGAGAAATTCTCGCCATATCAAAGCCAATTTTACGGAAGAGGATACAAAGCAAAAGCTAATTCAACCGTTCTTCAGCATTTTAGGATGGGATTTCACTAAAGACCAAGATGTACGTTATGAAAGATCCGGCGGAAAGCAATCAAGGGTCGATTATGTGTTCGGTAACCGACACTTTTATTTGGAGGCAAAGGCTAGTAATGCTGATTCAGTTGATAACGTTTTGCAGGCAAACTTCTATGCTTACAATAAGAGTCGTTTTTGTGTTCTGACAGATTTTGAAACCTTCAAATTAATAAAACCAATAAGGCCGACAAAAAGCAAACCACAGCTCGCAACCGTCGAGACTTTTGACCTTACCTACAGAGACTACCTTTCCCGGTTTGATCAGATTTGGGATACCTTTTCTAAAGAAGCAGTCCTGATTAATGCGTCATTGGAGGATCTGTTAGAAGAAGAAAAGAAGAGGCGAAAGTTTTTTACCATAGACGAGGACTTCTTAACCGAACTCGAAGACTGGCGAAAGGAACTTGCCCTCGATATTTATCTCAATAACAAGAAAATCGTCGGCGCCGACGGGCAGCTTTTAACAGAATTCACTCAGAGAATATTGGACAGAATCATCTTTAGTAAGTTCTTAGAGGACCGCGGAATAGAAGAAAAAGTATTGCGAGATTTAATTGAAACAAAAGATATCTATCCCAAAATGGTCTTGAGGTTTTCAGCGGTCGGCAGAGCTTACAACGGGCTGATTTACAATCCTCATACTGTAGATGGACTTTCCGTTGGTGATGACGTACTAAACCGAATACTAAGTAGGTTATATGACACTCCTCATCATCAGTCCTTTTATAATTTTGGACATATTCCTATCGAGATATTGGGGAGTATCTATGAGAGATTTCTTGGGAAGGTTCTTAAGATCAGGCCGGAAAATCATAGGCGTCTGGTGCAGGTTGTCGAAAAACCCGAAGTAGCCAGGGCAAAGGGTGTTTATTACACGCCTGATTTCATTGT
Source organism: Acidobacteriota bacterium (assembly GCA_039683095.1). Taxonomy (NCBI): domain Bacteria; kingdom Pseudomonadati; phylum Acidobacteriota; species Acidobacteriota bacterium. The sequence continues at coordinate 501,692 of JBDKSB010000012.1, forward strand.
CGATTATGTGGTTAAAAGTACTGTTGCCAAGATATTTAATAAAAGACGAGCGCTTGAGAAGGTTTCTAATATCAAGATTGTTGATATATCTTGCGGGAGTGGAAGTTTTTTAGTTGGAGCCTATTCTTACCTCCTGAGCTGGTATCTAAATTATTACATTAAGCATCCTCGTAAGGCACTTTCTGATGGAGCATTATTAGACGGCAAGTTGGTCAAGAGAATCCGTAAAACCATATTGGTAAGGCATATCTATGGAGTGGATATTGACCCCCAAGCTTGCGAAGTAGCGCAGATGAGCCTTTATCTAAAGATGCTTGAGGATTGCCCTGATATTCAACACGAAATCAAATTGAGCGATCTTATTCTGCCCGATATGAAAAATAATATCAGATGCGGAAATAGCTTAATAGAACCAGAGTATTTTCTTGATAGATTATTTACCGACCCTGAGGAAATGAAGCAACTGAGTGCTTTTGATTGGAGGAAATATTTTCCGGAAGGATTTGATTGTGTGATCGGCAATCCTCCTTATATTGATTCGGAGACAATGACAAAGGAATACCCCTTATTGCGGAGAGCTATCCAAGATACATATCTAATGACAAAGGGCAATTGGGATATCTATATTGCCTTTTTTGAAAGAGGCCTTGGTTTACTGAAATCAGGGGGATTCCTTTCCTTCATAACTCCCGATAAGTGGATCTCTAAGCCGTTTGGAGACAAGTTAAGGATAGACACCATAAACTCAATCTATAGCATTTTTAACGCAGGCCGGGCCGTATTTAAGAGAGCAAAAGTCGATGCAATAGTGACGACATTTTCAAAACAATATCAAGATTCAATCAAGCTATATGCTTATGAGGGCACAGAGATAACCCTGAAACGTACCATCAAGAAAGCATCATTGAATCCCCCCTATGCTTATGACGGCCTATTTTCCGGTTTTATCGACTTGTTCAAGAAAATGGAGGCTCGTTCAGGAAGATTGTCTGATCTTGGCGTCTGTGAAAACGCTTGCGCAACGTCGGATTGCTATAAACTAAAAAGTTACATAGAAGAGAAGTCCTCAAGTATAAGAAAAGGGGACAGCCTGAAGATTATTAATACAGGCACCATTGGGAAATATGTATCAAAATGGAGCCAAGAGAGGATGGTATATCTTGGGAATAGATACTTGAAGCCAGTAGTCCAAAGAGAAAGGTTTCTGAGAGAATTCCCAAATTCCTATGGTCAAAAATCTATTAAACCCAAGCTAATAATGAAGGGGCTAAATCTGTTGGACGCTTGCCTAGACATTAACGGGGATATAATTCCCGGCAAAGCGACATTGATTATTCCTTCGGACAATCCCGAGACGCTAAAACTCCTTCTCGCTATAATTAACAGCAATCTACTTTTTTTATATTTGAAAGAAAAATATCCTGCATCTAGCTACAATCAAGGCACTACTTTTACAAAAAAAATGATCAATGACATTCCAATACCGCAAATCACTGAATCCATAAAGAAAGAGATAATCTCGCTAGTAGATAAAGTCCTTCAAATGAGACAACAAAGGATAGACGCCGATACGGAAGTATTTGAGCGGGCAATTAACGCCCATATTTATAAAATATACGGTTTGACTGACGACGAAGTTAAAACCGTAGAAACGTGGGTTGCCGAAAGGTAAACCCGCATTTTCGAGACATATTTGGACTATGAGATGGCTGAAAATTTCTTCCCAATCTTATCGCAAATCGGATTAAAGTGTTTCTCGTTTTTCGAAATCATTACGCAATCGTCTGGACATTCCACAGCAATCACAGCATCGCCACAGGCATAGCATTCCTTCCTGTTACCTAGATTGCGTGGGTGCTCGATAGCCTTTAGAAGAACCGCTTTTAGTCTTTCCTGTTCAGAATCAAGAAAGGGAGCTTCTTCCAGATAATCAACAATATTCTTAAAAGCATCCAGGTTGTCTAGAAAGATCTTAACAATATTGCATCTGGTAGTGCTCGGCTGGCAATGGGACATTCCACTATTAAACAAATCTCCCCTTAACGTCGGCCCACCCTTTGCCAAGAAGCATTCAGTTTTATCGGAAATGAAGGCGAAGTCCTTATCGAATAATTCTGCCCAGTTTTCTAGGATGGACTTGAAATATAGCTTGGCATAATCAGATATGTTCCTTATTTTGACTTCTTCGCTGGACTCATCCTCGAACATTCCTGCTATTCCGCCCAACATCCTCGCTACCCTGCGATGATTCTGAGCAGGTAAATTGCTGATTCGGTAGAGGACTTCCTTAAAACTCTCGGCTTCAATGAGCGCATTATAGAGGTAAACAAGGTCCCCTATGACGCTCCTTCTATATTCCATCTTCACGTAGGTTGATGTGCAAAGCGAATGAGCTGCTTCCAAGAACCTTTCGAGTTCGCCCCTTTTATCAGGATGCGATAGATTTCTTTCTATCTGAACAGATGTATCTAGAAAGAAGTCTTCACTTTGGTGATTCTTGTTTTCGTATTTCAATTGTATATTCGCCCCAATTTCTAATAGGCGAAAAGATATCGATTTTGTTGTCAACTAATAGCGCTAGTGCGGTCTTCACTTGAGATCGGTCGATATTGAGGCTATAGAGGATTTTTAGAACCGACCTAATTGCCGAACATTGCGCGGCATTAATCGGATTATAGCGAAAATCCCTTGCGGCAGAGAGCATATGAACTAATATTTCCCGGAAATATTCGTTAACATCTTCCCTGCGGTTCCAGAGCGACCTCATATCGGCCTCAAACATTGTCAATCTGTTAAGGCATTCGATTCTATCGATGTCGAGCAATTCCAAAATATCCTCCACGGCCTCGATAGAATTCCCGACAATCTCCTTTATGGTATCTGTTTGTGAAGAAGGTAAAACGGGAAGGGCTTCTCCCGTAGTGATAATTGACTGAAAAAAGCCTTTAGGCTCATTCTCGCCATAGATTACCGTATCTTGAAGTATCGCTCTGCTGGTCCGAATCGGCGTAATGCCTCCGGTTAGTTCGCTGTAGCCGGAAGAATATCTCTCCTTACCGTTTCCATTCCCCAATGGTGTGGTTTGTGTACTCATTTATTTCTTAATTACCTAACTAATTGAACCAGATTATTCTCTAGGAACTTAAAATTGGCTTGAATATAGTCTTCTAGCGATATCTCATCGATCTGCATCTTTTTATTTATCGAAAAATCGACGTCCACTCTCAAGCCATACTTTGGGAAGAACTTTTCATCGATCCTTTCGGCACCAACCTCATCAACTCGCTCAATCGCCGCAAGTTCAACGCGATACTGATTGTCGCCGTTCTTAATGTAAATGATATAGGTAGATTTATATGGACTGTCCCCGAAAATACCTAGTTTGTCTTCCGGAACTTGGATAAGCTTGCTCTTCTTGATTATTTCTGTGCCTTGGTCGATGCTTTCAAGTCCCAGAACGTAAATGAAACGGTTTCCTACTCTCGTAAATTTCGTGAGTTTTAGCTTTTCAATTATTTGGGGAGTAATTTCTTTTGCGGCAAGCTTGAATTGATTAAGACTCTCCACTTGGTCCTGAACAAACTTGATGCTACTTATATTGAAGTTTAGCTCCATCTTCTTTTGGACTTCCCTAAAGGCAGATAACTCGGTGGTCGTTTTCTCCCACTTCCAATTGGGAAATCCCGCCTTGATGGCAGAGTTAATTGACCCGCACGTATCCCAATAAATAAACGCTTCTTCGTATCTCAGTTCGAGTACCGTGCGATTGAGGGCAAAATCTGAGAATATCATTTGACTTTATCCTTTTTTAACATTTTATAACATTTAGCAATCCCCGGTAAATACAATGTTTAGTCGTGATCAGAGGGCTTCCCCATCTAAGGAATGTAGCGAAGAGGCCGAACAAATGGCAGAGTCGATGCTCGTTCAGCAAAAGCTATAGAACCCATATTGCAGGCATAGCGGTCAAAACGCTTATTCCCGGGATAGCCCGTCAAGGGGTCTCCGGGTGTTTCCGGTTTTTTGGGGGGGCTTAACCGTGATTTTGGCACCGAGAATATCTAAGGCAGACTACTCCCCATTTGACGGCAGTAAGACAAAACCTGCAGAAAACCGCTGACACTACGGGACTGTAGTAGAAAAAACTAAATCACGGAAGACGCTGGAAAATCAGGGGAAACGGGGTTCTTTCGGTGGTGGAGCTGACCAGGATCGAACTGGCGACCTCTTGAATGCCATTCAAGCGCTCTCCCAACTGAGCTACAGCCCCACCGGGAAGCCCGATAATATTACAGGAAGATGGTCCCCGGGTCAAGTTGACACGCTGGAGCTGACCGGGCCCGGGAGAGCATCAACCGGCCGCGCTTGAAGAACTCGCCACCGGGATGATATCTTGGCCGCAATATGACGGCGGAGGGCTCCATGAGGAGACTGTCTTTCGTGATCTGGTCCCTGATCGTCCTGGCTTCAGGGAATTGCGGCCGCGGCGGCCCGACACCGGCGGGAGCCCTGTCCGTGGCGAAGACGCTCGACGACGTCTTCGGATCGAAGTCCGAGGTCCAGCTGGAATTGACCGACGATGGCGCCCTCGCAGAGATCACCGACTTGGCCGTGGACATCCGCGGGAATTTCATCGTCGCTGATGGCGTTCGTTTGAACCGCGTTTGGCTTTTCTCTCCCGAGGGGAAGCTCCTGGGGATCCTGGGCGCGTCCGGACAAGGCCCTGGCGAATATTCTTCGCCGTTAAGCGTCGCCGTCGACGGCGAAGGCCAGATTCTCGTCAACGACTATTTTCGGATGAAGATCATCGTCTATGACCGGGAATACCGGTACCGGCGGGAGATCGGACCGGTCCGCGGCCACTACCTTCATGTCGAACACGGGGGCCGGATCTACCTCTACGACGGGATGGTCCCGCCGAGGGCCCAGGGCTTGTTCGATACGGTCAAGGCGTTGGATCGAGCTGGAGAGCTCCTTTTTTCGTTCGCCCCTATCCCCGAAGCCGCCCTCGAGTCACGCTTTAGCCGGCTGGCGGACGGCATGGACATCGGCAGGAGCGGTCGGATCTACGAGATGAACCACCTTGTCTATCGAATCCGCGAGTTCACTCCCGAAGGGAAGCTCATCAAGTCTTTCGGGAATCCCGAGGCCCGGCAAACGGCGGCCGCCGGCGAGGCCCCGCTCGATCTGAACGGCCCCTTCTGCCTGGCGAGCGGCCTCGTCATCGTCCAGAGGGAGAACGTCCTCGATATTTTCGACAACGATGGGACCCTCGCCGCGAGCGGCATCCCCTGCGATCGCAGGATCCTCCTGGCCCGGGGGAACGCGATCTACCTGGAAGCCTGGGACGAGGCGGACGAGCAGGGGAAGGGCTCGAACCCCAGGATCGTCCGGTACGAGCTGCGCCCCTAGGGTCCCTTGATCCCCGTGGTCGCGACCTCGACGGTGAAGAACTTGTAGTCCCGGTAGACGGCGTCCATCGTCGAACGAACGACCTTCCGGCCCCTCTTGGTGATGTAGGCCTCCTCGACGGCGAAGCGCGTCGGGAAGCGGACGCCGTTCTTCTCCAGGCCGAACTCCGTGACCTGGAGGATCTGCGGCGCGCCCTTGAACTCCTTGGCCGTCATCCGGATGGCCGCGTTACGTTCCAGTGACGCGCCGTTCCAGACGATCTTCAGGATGGCGGCGTCGCTCTCCCGCAGCCAAACCGTCCCCCGATGGACGTCCACCGCCAGACCGGGCGCGGCGGTCGCCTCGATGACCAGCGCCGGCTGCCCATCCATCATCTCCCGGCCCTTGAGAGCGTAGCGGTAGAACCCTTGCCTTGTCTCGTCCAGAAGATCCACCGCGCCGAACAGGACGTTCTTGTACAAAAAGGTCAGGGTGTCGAGGTCGGCGGCCTCGTCCTTCCGCTTGATCCCGTCGATCTTGAGGACGCGCCTCTTCTCCGTTCTTTGCCCATCCTCGGTAACAAATTGATAATCATAAAGATATTGGTGCTCGACGACGTCATTCCGCCAGCCGGGCCGGCCGAACGCGGAAGCGGGATAGACGGGATTCCGTTCCTGGATCCGTTCCGTGACCTCTTCCAGGCAAACGAAATCGATCGACGCGCGGGCGAGCCGGGCGCAATAGTCCCCGGCCTGCGCCAAGGCCCGGGTCAAGGTCCCGGCTTCGCTTCCTGCCGCGGCGGCTTGGGACGGACGGGCGGCGGGCGCGGGAAGGACGAGGAGGACCAGCAGCGCGCCCACAAAGGGAACCCGCCGCGGGCGAACCGGCATATCCCGAGACTTTCTATCCATTTCTCTCGTTCCGTCCGGCGGACATTACGGCAAGGCGCCGTCGAGCCGGCCCCGGCCTGCGGACTCATGATAGGCGCGGGCTCGAGAGGGTGTCAAGACGCCGGCGATCGTTTACCGCGCCGGCCCGTTTGACCCTTCCGCGGCCGCTGTGATAATTAGAAAGGGCCGAATCTTCAGGAGGTACCCCATGACTCCGTCCCGTCGCTTTGGATCGAGAATACGCCTGGGCCTCGCGCTCATGGCCATCGTGCTTCTCGCCATGCCGGCCGCCGTCCCCGCGGCCGCCGGCGCCGCGCCGGCCGCTGAAACCGCCGGGCCGTCGGCCCCGGCGTCGCTCCGCTGCGAATACCTCGTCAACCCCGTGGGCGTCGATACGGTTAACCCGCGCTTCTTCTGGATCGTCGATCACGCCGAGCGCGGCCAGGCCCAGTCGGCCTACCAGGTCATCGTGTCGACGGACCCCAAGGCCGCGGCCGGCGACGTCTGGGACAGCGGCAAGGTCGCGTCGCCCAAGTCCACCCAGGTCGCCTTCGCCGGCAAGCCCCTGGCCAGCGGGCAGTCCTATTTCTGGAAGGTCCGGGCCTGGGACCGCGACGGCCGCGAGAGCCCCTGGAGCGAGACGGCCCGCTTCGACATGGGGCTCCTCGACAAGGGCGATTGGAAGGGCGTCTGGATCGGCGCCAAGAGCCAGTTCCGCAGGGAGTTCACCCTGAAGGGACGGGTCAAGAGGGCCCGGGCCTATATCGCCGGCCTCGGCTATTACGAGCTTCGTCTCAACGGCCGCAAGGCCGGCAACCACGTCCTCGACCCGGCCTGGACGACCTACGACAAGCGCGTCCTCTACGTCGCCTACGACGTGACGGGCTTCCTGCGCGAAGGCCCCAACGCGGTCGCCGTCATGCTGGGCAACGGCTGGTACAAGTCGCGGGCCCTCCTCTTCCAGCTCAACGTCGAGCTCGAGGACGGGACCGCCGTGAGCGTCGTCAGCGACGCGTCCTGGAAGGCCGCCGACGGCCCGATCCTCGAGGACAGCGTCTACAACGGAGAATCCTACGACGCCCGCCGCGAGACGCCGGGCTGGGAAAGGCCCGGCTTCGACGACAAGGGCTGGGCCGCGGCCGAGGCCGTCAAGGGCCCGGCCGGCGTCCTCTCGGCCCAGCTGATGCCTGCCATCCAGGTCGTCGACACGATCGTGCCCTTCAAGATGACCAGCCCCCTCCCCGGCGCCTACATCTTCGACATGGGCCAGAACTTCAGCGGCTGGGCCCGCCTCCGCGTCCGGGGGCCGCGCGGCACCGACGTCCGGCTCCGCTTCGCCGAGCTCCTCTTCGACGACGGGACGCTGAACCAGGACAACCTGCGCACGGCCCAGGCCGAGGACCACTACATCCTCAGGGGCGACGGCGAGGAGGTCTGGGAGCCGCGCTTCACCTACCACGGCTTCCGCTATGTCGAGGTCACCGGGTTCCCCGGGACGCCCACGCTCGAATCGATCCGCGGCCGGGTCGTCCATTCGGCGGTCGAGCCCGTCGGCAGCTTCGCCGCGTCCAAGGACGTCCTCAACGGCATCCAGCGTCTCGTCACCTGGGGCCAGAAGACCAATCTCCACAGCATCCCGACCGACTGCGACCAGCGCGACGAGCGCATGGGCTGGCTGGGCGACGCCCAGGTCACGGCCGAGGAAGCGATCATGAACTTCGACATGGCCGCCTTCTACACGAACTTCATGCGCGACATCCGCGACGTCCAGGACGCCAAGGGGCGCCTAGCCGACACGATCCCCCACATCTGGGGCGGGGAGAACGCCGACCCGGCCTGGGCCACCGCCTATCCCCTGATCTGCTGGTACATGTACCAGTACTACGGCGACACGCGCATCCTCGAGGACCACTACGACGCGCTGAAGAAGTACGTCGAGTTCCTCCGGAGCAAGGCCGAGAACGGCCTGGTCAAGTTCAGCTCGTACGGCGACTGGGTGGCCATCGAGAAGTGCTCCAACGCGATCGTCTCGTCCTTCTATTATCTCTATGACGTCCGCATCATGGCCGACGCCGCCCGCGTCCTCGGGAAGACGGCCGACGCGGCGCTCTACGACAAGCTGGCGGCCGAGATCCGGGCGGCCTTCAACCGGGAATACTACAACCCGAAGACCGGCGATTACGCCGAGGGCACGCAGACGGCCAACGCCCTGCCGCTCTTCCTCGACATCCCGACGGAGAAGCAGTGGGGCACCTGGGGCCGGCTCTTCGACAACCTCGTCTACGGGCGCAACGCCCACCTGACCACGGGCATCGTCGGCACGAAGTACGTCATGGAGGTCCTGAGCCGGACCGGGGCCGCCGACCTGGCCTACGACATCGCCTGCAAGACCGATTTCCCGAGCTGGGGCTACATGATCGCCAGCGGCGCGACGACCCTCTGGGAGCTGTGGCAGAACCGCGAGGGCTCGGCCATGAACTCGCACAACCACCCGATGTTCGGCAGCGTCGGGGCCTGGTTCTACAAGACCCTGGCCGGGATCAACCTGGCGCCGGGCACGACCGGCTTCGACAAGGTCCTCATCCAGCCGCAGATGGTCCGGGACCTGACCCACGCCTCGGGCTCGACGATGACCGTCCGCGGCGCGATCGCCTGCGCCTGGTCGCGGACGGAGCGGACCGTCCGGGTCGAGGTGACGATCCCGTTCGGTTCCGAGGCCGAGGTCGTCATCCCCAAGCTCGGCATCCGCAACATCAAGGTCAGCGAGGGCGGCCGGACGGTCTGGGCGGCCGGGCAGTATGTGGCCGGCACGCCCGGGATCGACGGGGCCGAGGACAAGGACGGCGCGATCCGTTTCAAGCTCGGCGGCGGCCGCTACGCCTTCGTCCTCGAAGGAGATTAAATGGGGGACACAATACCTATTTCCTATTTTCCCCCCTGTAGAAAAATGGGGACATGATACCTATTTCCGCTTTTTGCCTTGGGGAGCAAAATTGGATTTCCATACGCATGTGTCCCCAACTAAGAGGGCGAGGATTCGCTGGTGGTGGTATGATCCTGATAATAGGGAAATAGGTATTGTGTCCCCCATTTTTGTTGGGAGGTGAGCGATGAGCTTCCAGGATCTGGTCCGATCGCGGTACAGCGTCCGGGCCTACAGGCCGGACCCGGTCGAGGAGGATAAGCTGGCCCGGGTGCTCGAGGCGGCCCGCCTCGCCCCGACCGCCGCCAACCGCCAGGCCTTCCGGATCGTGGCCGTCCGCACCGCCGACGAGAAGGAGGGCCTGCGGCGCATCTACGGCCGCGACTGGTTCGTCCAGGCGCCGCTCGTCCTCTGCGTCTGCGCCGTGCCGTCCGAGGCCTGGGTCCGCAAGGCCGACGGCTGGAACGCCGCCGAGGTCGACGCCACGATAGCCATGACCCACGTCGTCCTCGCCGCGGCCGATGAGGGCCTGGGCACGTGCTGGATCGCCGCCTTCGATCCGGCCGCGGCCCGCGAGGTCCTCGGGCTTCCCCCGGACCTCGTCCCGTTGTCCTTCACGCCGCTCGGCTACGCGGCCGACGCGCCCGGGACGAAGAAGCGCCGGCCCCTCGACGAGCTCGTCCGCCGCGCCGGCGCGAAGTAGGCCTCCCGCCCGCGCCGCAGCCCGCCCGCGCCGCCGTTCGCAAAATCGTTGAAGCGCCATCTCCGCTGGAGTAGACTGGGCCGGAATGCCGCGCCGCGAACGCTGATCGGAGAAACGCCATGAGCCGCAAACCCGTCCTCTTCATCCTCCCGCTCGTCGCCCTCCTGGGCCTTTCGGCCTGGGCCCAGATGACCCCCTGGCTGCAGTGGAGCCTCCTGCCCGCCCCGCAGATGGACGAGATCGTCGGCGAATCCTCCGGCGAAACGGCCCTCCGCCATGTCATGGCCATGTGCGGCGTCCCGCGCGACCGCAAGCCGGCCGAGTACGCCGGCACGTTCGCCGAGGCGCAGTACGTCTTCGACCGCCTCAAGGACTACGGCTTCGCCGACGCCGCCATCGAACGCTACGGCAGCGCCTCGACCTGGGACGGCGTCAAGGGCGAGCTCTGGGAGGTCAAGCCGCGGCGCCAGAAGCTGGCCTCCTACACCGACCTGACGGCCATGCTGGCCTTCGCCAGCCAGCCCGCCGACGTCACGGCTGATCTCGTCTGGGTCGGGGAAGGCGCGGAAAAGGACTTCGCCGGGCTCGACGTCAGGGGCAAGATCCTGGTCACGTCAGGGCCGGCCGGCGCCGTCCATGCCATCGGCTGCGGGGAGAAGGGCGCCGCCGGGGTCATCTCGTTCAACTCGCCGCGGCCTTATTTCGACCCGCTGATCATCCCCTGGGCGCGCCTGTCCGCCCGGAACGAGGTCACCCGCTTCGCGTTCCTTCTGCCGCCGCGCGAAGGGGCCCTCCTCCGCGACCGCCTCCTGGGCGGCGAGAAGATCACGGTCCACGCCGTCGTCGAATCCAAGCTCGAGCCCTACCAGAATCAGATGGTCCTGGCTTCGATCCCCGGCACGGACAAGGACGCCCAGGAGATCATCCTGACGGCCCATCTCTTCGAGGGCTTCACCATGTTCGGGGCCAGCGACAACTCCTCCGGCTCCTCGGCCCTGCTCGAGACCGCCCGGACCCTGAAGGCCCTCATCGACGAAGGACGCCTGCCGCGGCCGAAGCGGACCGTCCGCTTCCTCTGGGGTCCCGAGTTCGGCGCGGCCTCGGTCTACACGGCGGTCGACGGCAAAGACCGGCTGCCGCGGACGCTCTGCAACATCAACCTGGACATGGTCGGCCTGGCCCTGGCCGAGAGCCGGTCGTTCTTCACCGTCATGCGCACGACCTACGGCAATCCCCACTACGTCAACGACGTCGTCGAAAGCTCGCTGCGCTACGTCGGGGAGGCGACCAAGGCCTACGTTGTCAACATCATGAGCGGGGACCCGAACCGGCGCATCGTCGCCCCGACCGGCAGCGAGGACCCGATGTACTACTATGTCGGGACGCACATGGGCGCGTCGGACCACGAGGTCTTCAACGATTGGGCGATCGGTATCCCAGGCGTCATCCTCAATACCTGGCCCGACAAGTGGATGCACACCTCCGAAGACCGGCCCGACAAGCTCGACCCGACCCAGCTTAAGCGGGCGGTCATAGTCACGGCGGCGGCGGCGTACACCGTCGCCTCGGCCGGTCAGCCGCTGGCGGCCCGGATCGCCGCCGAGATCGTGGCCAACGCCTCGGGCCGGATCGGCCACCAGGCCGCCCGCGGCCTCGAGGAGATGGGACGCGCGGCTGCGGCCGCCTTCCCCGGCGCCTACAAGCGGGCCCGCGGTTCCATCGAGGCCTCGGCCCGGAACGAGCGCGAAACGCTCGACACGGTCCGCGAGCTCGCGGCCGACAAGCCCGGCTTCGTCGCCTATCTCGCCGAGCTCCGGCGGTCGGTCGACGGCCTCGAAGCGGCCCAGCTGCGGACGCTCGACCAGGCCATGCGCCTTCAGGCCGCCGGCCTCGCCCTGAAGCCGGTCGTGCTCAGGCTGTCGGCGGCCGAGAAAAGAGCCGCCGCCCTTGTCCCGCGGACCGATCCCGTGGTGAAGGCCGGCGGCTACGGGCGCTACCGGGAAGTCCTCGATGAGGAATACGAGCGCCTGGGCGACAAGGCGCCGTCCCGGGCCTTCTCCCGCGTCGCCGCCGAGATCCAGCTTCTCTGCGACGGCCGCCACAGCGCCCTGGACATCAAGAAGATGGTCGATGCCCAGTTCCGCGAGGAGACGCCGCTCGAGGCCGTCGTCGCCCACCTCGAGCTCCTCAAGCGCGCCGGCCTGGTCGCCTTTTAGAGGGCTCCGCCATAGGGGGGCGGGCCCCCGCCTGGACGGACGAAAACATCTCCAAAAAAAAGTGCCCCCGCCCTCTTGACTCTGACGTTACGTCATAGTGCACAATGGGGACGTGGACAAGGCCGTGAAGACCAAAGGCTATCTCATCAGGGAGTTCGCCAGGCTGACCCGGGTGACGGTCCGGACGCTCCACTACTACGACCAGATCGGCCTGCTCAAGCCGAGCTTCGAGCGGCCGAACGGCTACCGGGTCTACACCGACGCCGACCTGCTCAGGCTTCAGCAGATCGTCACCCTGAAGTTCATGGGCTTCTCTCTCGACGAGATCGGCCGCCTTCTCGCGAGCCGGGGCTATCAGGCCGTCAAGTCCCTCAAGGTCCAGGCCGAGGCCGTCAGGGACGAGATCGCGCGTCTTCGCGAGGCCTCGCGGGCGATCGACCAGGTCCTGGCCCGCCTCGAGAAGGACGGCCGCATCCACAGGGAAAAACTCATCAGGATCATGGAGGTCATTCAAATGGGCGAAGACGTCAAGAAGGGCTGGCACGAGAAGTTCTTCACCGAGGCCGAGATGAAGGAGTTCGCCGAGATCGGCAAGCAGTACACCCCGGAGGACATGGACGCCTACCAGAATCGCTGGGCGGCGCTCATCGCCGAGGTCAAGGCTAACCTGGGGCTCGATCCCGCGGGCGACAAGGCCCAGGACCTCGGGCGGCGCTGGAAAACGCTCCTCGACGAGGCCTACGAAGGCCACCCCGAGCTCAAGGCCCGGATCGGCCAGGCCTACGGCGCCGGGGCCATCCCGAAGGAGGACAACATGATCGGCCCGGAGGTCTGGGGCTTCATCAAGAAGGTCCAAGCAGCGGCCGGGGCCAGGAAGTCCTGATCGAACGCCTCCGGGGAGGCCGGTCCGGTCTTGACGGGCCGGCCCGGCCTCCCCGGCCGGCTTTACTTTCCCTCTCCCTCCGGTTTATCATCCTCCCATCGAAAGAACGCCCCCGGCGGCCAGAACCCCGTCCGGGACGAGTCCGTATGATCAGGCAGGAGGTGCATCCGATGAAAAAGAACGCGTGCGCCCGCCGGTCCGCCCTGGCCGCCGCCGCCGGCGCCGTCCTCGTCCTGGCCGGCTGCGCCGTCAAGACCGAGCCGGCCCGGAACATCCTCGAGTACCGGATGCCGGCGGGCCGGGTCCTGACCTACGAGGCCAAGACGGAACAGTCGCAGGTCATGGAGATCATGGGCCAGTCGAACGACACCCGGATGTCCAGCAGCAGCGTTTTCACCGTCAAGTCGAAGAGCCTGAAGGATAAGAACTTCCTGCTCGGCGTGACCCTCGACAGCGCCGCCGTGACCGTCGCCAACAGCCTCCAGGGCGACATGTCGCCGGACATGAGCGCGGTCAAGGGCAAGTCCTTCGACATGGTCCTCTCGCCGCTCGGTTCCGAGGTGGACGTGGCCGGGGCCGAGGCCATCACCTACGCCATCTCCGGGGAGACCCACACCATGGCCTCGGGATTCAAGACGTTCTTCCCCGACGTTTCCGGCAAGCCGGCCCGGATCGGCGAGACCTGGCCGTCGAGCGCCTCGGTCGAAGAGACCGCGGGCTCGATCAAGATCAAGGTCGAGGTCCAGAACGTCAACACGCTCGAGGGCTTCGAGACCGTCGAGGGGATGAACTGCGCCCGGGTCGCCACCCAGGTGACCGGCACCCTCACGGGGTCCGGGAGCCAGATGGGCATGGACCTGAGCTTCACGGGCGTCATCAAGGGCCGCGACGTCTGGTACTTCGCCGTCAAGGAAGGGATCTACGTCCAGGCGACCTCCGAGACGACGACCCAGATGTCGATCGACGTCCCGGCCGCCGGCCTGACCATCCCCGCGACCCAGACGAGCAAGGGCGAGACCAGGCTGACCGGCAGGAAGTGACCGCCGCGCCGTTCGCGCCGCGAAAAGCTGCACAACGGCTCCATCCGTGGTAGAATCGTTCGAACGTTCCGAGGAGGTTTATCGATGAATGCCAGAATCGCACCGATCGCGCGGACGGCCCTGGCGGCCGCCGCCACGCTCGTCCTGGCCGCCGCCGTGCCCGCGGCCGCCGCAGGGCCCCAGGCCAAGCCCGGCCGGGCCGTCGTCCTCGAATACAAGATGCCGGCCGGCCGCAGCCTGACCTATAAGCTCCAGTCGGCTCAGACCCAGGTCATGGAGGTCCAGGGCCAGGCGATGGACACCAAGATCGCCAGCACGAACACCGTCACCTTCAAGTCCAAGGGAATGAAGGACAAGAACCTGCTCCTGGGCGTGACCATCGACGAAATGGCCTCGACCGTGACCAACAGCATGCAGGGCGACATGTCCCCTGACTTCAGCCAGGTCAAGGGCAAGTCTTTCGACATGGTCCTCTCCCCGCTCGGCTCGGAAGTGGACGTCTCCGGCGCCGAGGCCATCACCTTCAGCACGGCCGCCGAGACGCGCGATGTCAGCGCCCAGTTCAAGGCCTTCTTCCCCGACCTGCCGGGCAAGCCGGTCAAGGTCGGCGACACCTGGCCTTCGAGCGCCAGCCTCGAGCAGAAATCGGCCGCCATGAGCGTCCGCGCCGACAGCCAGTACGTCAACACGTTCGAGGGCCTCGAGACGGTCGACGGGATGGAATGCGCCCGGATCTCCTCGCAGGTCACCGGGACCGTGACCGGCACCGGGAACCAGATGGGCATGGACCTGACCATGTCCGGCACCAGCAAGGGCAAGACCGTCTGGTATTTCGCGGTCAAGGAAGGGATATTCGTCAAGTCGGCCGACGAAACGACATCCGAGATCTCCATCGACGTCTCCGGCGCGGGCATGACCATCCCGATGAGCCAGACGTCCAAGAGCGAGATCACGCTGGCCGGCAAGTCATGACCCGTCCCCCCGCCGGCCCCTCGTCCGACTAAATCGTCAGGGATGGCTGTCCGGCGGTCCGGTCGCCTGGTTGCCCGGCTGCGCGGCGGCCGTCCCTGAATTGCGGTCCATTCGCTGAGACAGGAGAGGCCATGCCCGAGAAGACGCCCAAACGGATCGAGGATTTCCGCAAAAAGGACGACCTGCTGGTCGTCACCGGGGCCGGCGGCTTCATCGCCGGCTCGCTCGTCCGCTATTTTCATGACAAGGGCTTTGCCCGGATCCGGGCCGTCGACAAGAAGCCCCTGGCCGAATGGTACCAGCGCACGCCCGGGGTCGAGGACCTGGTCCTCGATGTCAGCGTCCCGGACAACTGCGCCAGGGCCTGCGACGGGGCCGTCGAGGTCTACAACCTGGCCGCCGACATGGGCGGCATGGGCTTCATCGAGCGCTACCGGATCGAATGCCTGCGCAGCGTCCTCATCAACACCCACATGATCGAGGCCGCCCAGAAGGCCGGGGCCGACCGCTACTTCTTCTCCTCGTCGGCCTGCGCCTACAACGTCGACCTCCAGAAGGACACCCGGTCCCGGGCCCTCAGGGAGTCCGACGCCTACCCGGCCAACGCCGAGCGCGGCTACGGCTGGGAGAAGCTCTTCTCCGAGATGGTCTGCCAGGAGTACCGGGCCGAGCGCGGCCTCAAGACGGCCATCGCCCGCTTCCACAACGTCTACGGGCCGTTCGGGACCTGGGACGGCGGCCGCGAGAAAGCGCCGGCGGCGCTCTCGCGCAAGGTCGTCGAGGCCCGGGACAACGGCACTTTCGCGGTCGAGATCTGGGGCGACGGCACCCGGACCCGCAGCTTCATGTGGATCGGGGACTGCGTCAACGGCATCGACATGATCATGCACTGCGACGAGCTCATCGCCACGCCCATCAACCTGGGTTCGCACGAGCTCGTTTCGGTCAACGACCTGCTCGGCCTGATCGAGGACATCGCCGGGTTCAAGGTCGAGCGCCGCTACGACCTGACCCAGCCGCTCGGCGTCGGCGGGCGGAACTCCGACAACACGATGATCCGCCGGGTCCTGGGGTGGGAGCCCTCGACGCCGCTGCGCGAGGGCCTGGCCAAGACATACGCCTGGATCGCGGAGCAGTACGCCCTGCGCAAGACGGGGCGAAAGGTCGTCCTCTAGCCGGCCCTACTTCTTTTCCAGGCCGGCGACGATCTTGCCGATGCTTTCCTGGCCGCCGTCGATCGTCAGCGAGGCCTTGAAGGCCGCCAGGGCCCGGTCCTTCTGTCCCAGCTTCAGGAAGCACGTGCCCAAAGCGTTGAGCACGGACGTATCGCTGTTGTAGATCTTGTTGGCCTCGAGCAGATCGGCAAGAGCGGCGTCATAGCGCTCCCGGCCCATCAGGGCCAGGCCCCGGACCGTATGATAGTCGAAGCGGCCCTTCTCCACCCCGGCCAGGCCCTCGACCACGGTCAGGGCCTCCTCGAACTTGCCCCTCTTGACCAGGAAGCGGGCATAGTCGCTGACGCCTTCCTTGTAGCCCGGGTTCCTGGCCAGTCCCCTGGCAAAAAAGGCCTCCGCCTTGTCCGGCACGCCGAGCTTGTCGTACTGGCGGGCCAGCTGGTAGTCGATGTAGAACTCGTTGGCCAGGGAAAAGCCGCGCGAATTGGCGATGGGGTGGGCCAGCGCCCGCTCGGACGACAGGACGAACTGGGCCTTCTTCTCGTCGAGGACTGTCTTGTCCGGCCCGAGCAGGCGGACGGTCAGCTCGTAATAGTCCGGGGGCAGGCCCGCCGTGGACAGGTTGGGTGTCAGGCTGATGACCGGGCGGCAGGGTCCGTCGGCCAGCCGCAGGGACACGGTCCGCACGGTCTGGACGTTGGTCAGGCCCTTCAGGCCCAGCTCGACCGACCCGGCCTGCCACAGCTCCTGCGTGACGTCGGTCACGGAAACGAGGACGTCCAGCTCGTCGGACGAGCCGAAGCTCATCTTGGGATCGACGACGAGCTTGCGCTCGCCGGTCTTGAAGGGGATCAGCACGTCGGCCGAGAAGGCCTTCAGCTGGTAGCCGAGGAACGGGCCGTTGAGCGCCGGCGCACCCCCCGACCGGGGCACGGTGACCGTGCGCTCGAAGACCGTGAACTCCTTGGCCACGGAGTTCTGGACGAGCACGGTCAGCTTGTACGTCCCCTCGCAGACCGGGAAGGCGTCCTCCAGGGAGACGCCGTTCTGGCGGATGCGGTCGATGTCGGCGGCCGGGAAATAGAGGGCGTACTCCTTGGAGTTTTGGAAGACGATGTCCTCGCCGCGGCGCAGACTGACGTCGACCTTGAAGTTGGCGAAGTACTGGTCCTTGGGTTCGTAGTAGTCCACGGACAGCTTCAGGGGCACGACGCTGAAATGGACGAAGGGCAGGTCGAGGCGGGGGTCGCGGATGACCGCCGCCAGGCCCTCGTTCTCGACATAGTTGGTCATGTACTCGGTGCTGACCAGACCCTTGAAATCGAAGAAATGCGTGGCGTAGGTCGGGTTGAGCCCCTTGTAGGGGTATTCAGTGAGGTTGGCCAGGAGCTCCGTGCTCCGGGCCGTGGGCTGATAGTTGTACCCGTACTCCCCGGGGATGAGCGACATGGCCATCGAGGCCAGGGTCGGGGCGAAGTTCCGGATGGTATCGAAGATCGTTTCGTAGTCGTCCTGGTCGATGGTCCTGAGGCTGGCCAGGGGCTCGAGGAGGGACTTGGGCCCGTCGATGAACGGGTCGTAGAGCTTCATCTCGCCGAAGCCCTTCTTCTGGAAGAAGACCAGGCCGAAATGCGTCGGCAGGTTCTTCGTCCCGTCGGTGTAATAATACCAGACCTCGCAGGGAACGATGCCCGTCGTGCCCGGGAAGCGGTCGTAGCTGCGCGGTTCGCCCAGGATCATCCAGACCCGGCCGCGGTCGGTCATCCAGCCCGGCCGGCCGGCCGGGAAATACTTGTTGGCGTAGTCGAAACGCTTCTGGATCTCGTCCTTGTACTCGTTCTCCGGCGTCCCCGGGGTCGGGTCGCGGATCTTCCAGAAGTCGGTGACGAAGATGTCGCGGTCGCGGTTGTCCGTGAGATCCAGGAAGACCTCGCGCTCCTTGGGGCTGATGATGTAGGCCGTGAGCTTGAGGAAGTCCTGGTAGACGGGATCGAGGTCCCGGCCGTCTTTGGCCGGCCGCGCCTTCTCCGTCTTGGACTGGACCGGCCGGGGCTTGTCCTGGCGCGCCGCGAGAAGCGGAGGGACGGCCTGGGCCAGCCCCAGCACCAGGACCAGGGCCAGGGCCGGGCTCAGGATCGGGATGCGTCTGTTCATGGCCTCGAACCCGCTATTTCTTGAGATAATCCAAGAAACTCCGGACCTGCGCGGCCCGTTCCGTATCGGGATCGACCTTGAGATACTTCTCGAAGGCGTCGATGGCCTTGGCCTTCTCCTGAAGGGCCGTGTAGGTGATGCCCAGCTGATAGAGGGCGTCGAGCTGGTTCTCGTCGAGGGCGACGGCCTTCTCGAAATAGGCCGCGGCCTCGGCCAGTTTCTGCGTCTTGAAGAAGGCAATGCCGATCGAGCAGAGGAGGTTGGGGTCTTCGATCTTGTCGAGGGGAACCTTGTTGTACCATTCCAGGGCCGCGTCGGTGTTGCCGCGATTGGCATAGCAGTTGCCGATGCCGATCGTGGCCTCCGCGTCGGCCGGGTTCTTGGCCAGGACCTCCTTGTAGGCCGCCTCGGCCTCGTCGTACTTCTCCTGGACGAAGTAGCTGTTGCCGACGTTCCGCCAGACGAAGTAGGCGTCGGGGAACTTGGCCAGGAAGGCCTTGTAGGCCTCGACGGCCCCGGCGTAATCCTTCTTGTCATAGATGTCGTTGGCCGCCGTCAGGTCCTTTCTCATGTCGTCGCTGACGACCAGGCCCTCGACCTTGCGCATGACCACCCTCATCTCTTTGTACTTCTCGAACTGGTTCATTTGCAGCGATTTGTGGACCGAGGAATACCCGATCTTGTCGAAGTCGATGTTCCACAGCCCGCTGCGCATCCAGGCGCCGAGCCATTTGCCGTCCTTGCCGCTCTTGGCCTCGAAGCCGCCGTCGAACTTCGGGCAGAAGAACTTGACCCGGACCCCCTCGACGGGGTTGCCTTGATCATCGACGACGATCCCGGGGATCCGCCCCTGCCCCTTCCACTCCTGGGCGCAAAGGGCGGACGCGGCCATCAGGACGCAGATCGAAACAACGAGGGTTTTTTTCATCTCCATCCTCCGGATGACGCACTTGCCAGACATCTTAGCATACGCCGATTCGAAGACCTAGCGGCACTGTTCCATCAGGGCCTCGAGGGTCTCTCTCTCCCTGGCCGGCAGGGTCTTGCCGTAGAGGTCCCTGTACCTGGTCAGGGCGGCCAGGGCCTTGGCCTTCTCGCCCTTGTCGAAATAGGCCGTGCCCAGGTTGTAGAGGGCGAACTTGTGCCCGGGAGAGGCGGCCAGGGCCTGCTCGAAGCACGAGATGGCGGCGGCCACGTCACCCAGCAGGCGGTAGGCGGCGCCAAGTCCGTTGTAGGCGGAGGCATCCCGCGGGTCGGCTTCGAGGGCCCGCTTGAAGGAATCCATGGCCTGGCGGAGCTTGGCGGCATCCCGGGTCTTCATGGCCTGCGCAGCCTGGGCCGTGCCCAGGTTGGAGAGCACGGCGCCGTACCTGGGGTCGAGCGCCAGGGCCCGCTCGTAGGCCGCGACGGCATTGTCGAGGTCGCCCTTGTTCCAGTAGGCCACGCCCTGGTAGTTCCAGAGCTCGGGGTCCCAGTCGATCATGGCCGCGGCCCGGTCGAGCACGGCGATGGCTTCGTCGTTCCGCCCGAGCTCGGCCAGAACGATGCCCTGCTCGATGGCCAGCTTGTAGTTGCGGGGGTTGGCCGCCGTGCCCTTCCGCAACAGGATCTCCGCTTCGGCCGGCCGGCCCTGCTTCTCGTAAACGGTCACCAGGAAGAGATAGGGATTGTCGAAGTCGGGACGGTCCCGGACGAGCTCGCGGAGCAGGGCGATGCTCTGTTCGGCCTGGCCGCGGAAATAGAGGTCCTGGGCCTGCTCGAACTTGCGGTTGAAGGGCAGGAGCGTCTTCAGGTCGTCCCCGGGCCCGAAATAGACCTTGGCCGGCGGCTGGTAGCCGCCGACATAGCCCAGGCTCTGAAGCCGCTCCCGGGCGGCCGCGCCGAGCTGGGGCCTGGCGGCGGCCTCCGGCCCGGACCCGGCCCTGACCATCGCGGCCACCTTGGCCCGCTCGCGGGCGACGTCCGGGCCGGCCAGGTTCCGGGCCTCCGCGAAATCCGATCCGAGGTCGTAGGCCTCGGCGACGGGCAGGTCGATGAACTTTTTCGGGCCCTCGATGTAACCGCGCAGGGGGGCCCAGCCCCGCCGGTAGTAGGCGTAGAGCGATTCGAAATAGATCGGCCGGGCGGCCAGGTCTCCCAGGTCCTTGCCCTTCGTCGCGGGAAGGAGCGAGAGCCCCTGCAGGAAGGCCGGCTTCGGCAGGCCCAGGAGATCGCAGGCGGTCGGGAAGATATCGACGTGACAGACGTTCCCGTCGACGCGGCCCGGCCTGAGGCCCGGCCCGGCCATGATCAGCGGCACCCAGAGGGTCGAATTGTAGGCGAAATAGCCGTGGGTCGTCTCGCCGTGCTCGCCGAGCGACTGGCCGTGGTCGCCGGTCAGGACGACCACGGTCGAGGCCGCCTGGCGGGAGCCGTCGAGGTACGTGAAAAGCCGGGCCAGGGAGGCGTCGACATAGGCGACCTCGCCGCTGTAGGGATCGTCCTTGAACCTGTCCGCGTACGGCGCCGGCGGCTCGTACGGCTGGTGGGGGTCGAAAACATGGATCCAGGCGAACCAGGGCCCGGCGCGGCCGTCGAGCCAGGCCAGGGCGGCGGCCACGACGGCCTCGGCCTTCCGCTCGACGAACTGGAAATCGAGGCCGGTGCCGGAGCCGTAGCTCTCGTCGTAGACGTCGAAGCCGCGGTCCAGGCCGAAGCGGGCGTCCAGGGGGAAGGCCCCGACGAAGGCGCCCGTCGCATAGCCCTGGCCCTTCAGGAACGTCGCCAGGCTGGGGAGGTCCTCCGGCACCTTGAAGTTGCCGTTGTCGTGGACGCCGTGAGAAAGCGGCGTTGTGCCGAGAAGGATCGAGGCGTGGGACGGAAGCGTCAGGGGCGTGTGGGCGAAAGCCCGGCCGAAGACGACGCCCGAACCCGCCAGCCGGTCGATGGCCGGGGTCTTGAGATAGGGCGAGCCGTAGCAGCCCAGGCGGTCCGGCCGCAGCGTATCGACGGTGATCAGGAGCAGGTTCGGCCGGGGGGCCGGGGCGGCGGCCAGAGGCAGGCCGGCCAGGAACGCCAGCGCGGCCACGACGGCCCGCGCGGCCGGGCGGATAACAGAGAGGCTCATGCGATCGTCTCTCCTCAGCGCATCATTCTAGCACGCCGGACCTGGCCGGGATAAGGAAAGCCCCTCCCCCCGCCGGGGGGAGGGGCTTCGAGCATCTGCTTCGTGACTGCTTGAGCTTAGAACTGGAACCGGACGCCGAGGCGCATGACGCGGGGGTTCAGGATCTCGTTGACCATGTTGTTGTTCGCGTACGAGGAGAAGGTGGTGGTGCCGTTGGCGTTGATGTAATACGTCCCTTCGTTCATGTCGTACCGGCGGTTGACGATGGAGCTGTTGAACACGTTGAAGATGTCCGCCATGAGATAGATCTTGCCGGTATCGCCGAGCTTGATCATCTTCTCCAGGCGGAGGTTCAGCTGGTAGAAGTTGGGCAGCTTGCTGGAGCCGAAAACGTCGAGGTAGGAGGTGACGCTGCGGCTGTAGGAGTTGCCCCACTGGCGGTTCGTGATGGCCATGTAATGGGGGATGATGTGGCCGGCGCGGGCGTTGAAGGTGAAGGAGACGTTGAAGTCATACGGCAGCTGGTAAAGGCCTTCGAGCTTGAGCATCCAGTGAGAGAACAGGTACTGGTTGATCTTGCCCGAAGCGCTGCCGAGGGCCGGGGCATAGAGCTTGCCGTCCTGAGCCCAGAGGTTGGACGGGTTCTCGTAGCCGTCCCCGTAGTAGTACTTCTGGTCCATGTAGGAGATGGAGCCGTCCATCATCCACTTGTTGGAGAGCCGCTTGTTGAAGATCAGGTCGAGGCCCCAGAAGGTCTCGTAGTTGGTGTTGCGGACGTGGGCCCGGTAAGGGGTGTAGCCGTAGCCGGGGGTCAGGAGGTAATAATCCTTTCCGGCTCCCTCGCCGAGATCGACGCCTTCGATCGAACTCGGGATCTGGCCGGCCACGGAATACAGGTTATAATCCCGCAGCACGCTTTCGCCTTCGATCGAATAGTCCCCATAAGCCCCGTCGGCATAGATATAGGGGTTCCAGGTGAAGTGGTCGTACTTCCGGTAGGTGGCGCTCAGGCCGACGCTGAAGTCCTGCAGCAGCTCATGGTCGAGGGTCAGCAGCAGCTCCGAGGTCCGGTTGGAAGCGGCGTTGGAATCGACGCGGATGTAGCGCGAGGGGCCGGGCGTCGAGCTGCCCGCTTCGAATCCGGAGTACCAGTTGCCGTTGTAGTTGTTGACGATGTACGGATTGACGGCCAGGCTCGAGCCGCTGCCGGTGAACAGCGCGACCGGAAGCGAGGTCGCCGGGTCGGTGACGAACATCTCGGGCGCCTGGAGGATGCCGTCCGTGGCGCCGATGACGGGATTCCCGGATCCGTCATAGCTCGTCCCGTCCCAACCATCCAGCCAGTACCAGTTCATGGAGGCGCCGAAGACGCCGTAGGGGGTGAAGAGGTACGAGGCCGAGCCGGTGCCCATGAAGTCGCCGTAGATGGCCCCGCTCAATTTGAGGATGGTCTTGCCCGTGCCGAAGAGATCGTAGGTGATGCCGAGGCGCGGCGAGAAGACGTTCCACCGGTACTCGGGCTTGATGTTGGGCGTGGTCATGCCGGGCATGAAGGTCCGCAGGGCGGCCTGGACGTCGGAGGCGACGTACTGGCTCCAGACGGCGTTGTCGTTGACCGTCGTGCAGGTGCTCTCGTTGATCTGCGGCGTCTGGTGGTCGTAGCGCAGGCCGACCATGATGTTGAAGCGGCCGGCGCTGATCGTGTCCTGCAGGAAGGCCGACATCTGCTTGACGCTGTAGTCCAGGTTGTACTGGGCGTAGAGCAGCCAGTAGGTCATGTCCGTCGTATAGACGGGGTTGCCCGAGCCCGTCCGGTCGATGTCCGCCCAGTTCAGGTTGACGTACTTCATGAGGTTCCCGGGGGCGGAGGAGTCGGTGGTGACGCGGCGGCTCGAATATTCGACGCCCATCTTGATCTCGTGGCTGACGCCGAACAGCTTGTCGTTGTAGTACTGGGCGGCCAGGTTGTAGTCGTACATCGGCCGCGTCGTGATGTAGTACCAGTTGTCGTAGCGGATATCGTTCGCCGAGTCCTGGATGACCAGGTGATTGCTGTCCGGGTCGCTGTGGGGGATGAGCTGGAACGAGGCGTCCATCCAGGCGAACTTGCCGGACACGAGCAGGTTGTTGCCGAACATCTGCTCGTCCTGGATCTTGAGGATGGGATCGCCGAAGTGGTACGGGCTGTCCTGATCGTAGCCTTCGGGGAAGGACTGGGAGGCGGACCGCCCGAGGAACTGCTTGGCGCCAGCGATCAGCATGGCCTCGAAGCGGTTCGACGGGACGAGCTGCAGGTTCAGCTTGAAGTTGTAATCGGTGATGAGCGGCTTGACCAGGGTGCCGGTGACGGCCAGGGTGCTGATGTCCTGGACGCCGTAGGAGCCCCACAGCCAGGCCTTGTCCTTGACGATCGGGCCGCCGACGTTGAAGCCGTAGTCCTTGATGTTGTTGATCTTGTTGTAGGCGGTCAGGCCGTAGCCGGCCAGCTTCTCGGCGGAGTAGGTCGCCTGGAACTTGCTGTCGGTCAGGTAGAACCGGCCGCCGAAGCTGACCTTGTTGCCGCCGCGGCGGGTGACCATGTTCAGCGCGACGCCGCCGGTCTGGACGGAAACGTCCGCGCCGCCGGTGACGACGTTCATCTCGTCGAACGAATCGAAGTCCCAGTAGATGGGCGACGCGCCGATGGCCGCCGGGTCGGTGACGACGACGCCGTCAACGGCCCAGACGCCCTGGTTGGAATCGCCGCCCTTGGCGATGTAGCTGGCCTGCTGGCCGGACTCCGTTCCGCCGACGTTCTAGCGGTCCATGATGACGCCGGGCGCCATCTGCATGACGTTCCAGGGGTCGCGCGAGGACGGCAGGGACTGCAGGATCTCCTGGGTCACGTTCTTGCCGACCGAGGTCTTCTTGGCGTCGATGGTCGGCGTTACGGCGACGACGGTCACCTGTTCGTCGAGCGTGCCCTGTTCCAGGGCCAGGTCGATCTTGGACTGCTGGCCGAGGACGACGACGATGCCCGTCTTCTCCTGCTTCTTAAAACCCTGGAGTTCCGCCGTCAGGGCGTATCCGGAGCTCGGCGTGAGGCTCGGGAACCGGAACTTGCCCAGATCGTCGGTGACCACGGTGTAGGGGGCGCCGTAGGGCGAGGTCAGGGTCACGGAGACGCCGGGCAAAGGCCCGCCCTGGGCGTCCGAGACCGTGCCGTAGATGCTGCCGGTCCGAACCTGGGCCACGGCCGCCACGGACAGGAGAAGGACGGAAAGCAATACCAGACTCTTCTTCAATTTCCCTCCTATTTTATGGATGCTTTCCTAACTTTGGAGTGGTAGCCCACTCCTGCCTGTTCCATTGATCTGCAAGACACACCCGTTCATTCTCACCTCTTTTCTTTCTGCAGTTGACCGGTCAAAATGCAATAAGCATGCCAGGGGAGGGATTTCTTATATTTCAGGATATATTGCTGATAAAGAATAAATTAAATATGCAAGAACATATGGCAGGACCGGTTTGGACCAATGGCTGGTCCAGTTTTTTGGATAGAATTCAATTATTCGAACGAAACTTCTATCCGGCGGAATAGCCCTTCCCGTGCAGGATCTTATAGGGCTTTCCCTTGACCGTGACGGAGATCTCCCTGAAAGACCCGTCACCGGCGGCCCCGGCCGGCGCATAAGTGATCAGGTAATAAGCTTCCATCATTACGGCCGCTTCCTGCAGCCCGGCCATGGCGTTCTGGGTGGTCCCGGCGAAGCCGCCCGTGGCTTCTGCGATCCGGGTGAAGAGCTTGAAGACATCCTCGGACTGCTCGCGCATGGCCACGCCGCCGAGCTTCTCCGGGGTCCGCTTCAGGAAGAGGAAGCTGACGTCGGCCCCGGAATCGCAATAGGCCCGGACGATCCCGTCCGTGTCGGTCGAAAGGGCGCGATGATAGACCTGGAAAAGCTCGTGGAGATCGGCCAGGACGCTCTGGTTGTCCTGGTTGTTGTCGATGAGCTGATGAAGCGCCTGCGGGGTGATCTCCGGGCGGTACTCCTGCTGGTAGAAGAGGACGACGAACTTCCGGCCCGGCTGCGTCTTCAGGGCCCTGGCGAACCCGGCGATCTTGGCCGAGTCCAGGCTCTGCTGGGACTCCAGCTTGTTGAGGGAGTCGCGGTACTGGTCGAGCATCTGCTCCATGGAGAAGGCCGAGACCATGCCTCCTTCGGCGTCGTCGCCGGGGCCGATCGGGTTCGTCCCCTGGATGCCGTGGATGAGACGGCGCAGGTCCTTGAGCAGGCTCTTGTAGACGAAGTTGCCCTTGTTGATGTCCTTGCGGACCATGTCCGTCGTTTCCCGGGCCAGGCTGTCCTTGGGCTTGCGGGCGAAGGCCTGGGGGGAGAGCGCATAGCTGGTCACCGGCGTCTGGATCTCCAGGAAATCGCCGGGAAGGAGGACCTCGCTGAAGAAGTACCCGAGCGCCTGGGAGATCTTGGGATCGAAATCATACATCTGAAAGAGGAGATAGAACTTCCGGGCCGCGGCGGGGCCGGCGGCCGCCTCCCCTTCCTGGCGGACAACCGCGTTCTTTTGGAACTGGCAGAGGGCCTGGAGCCGCTGCGGCGCCCCGTTCTCGGTGATCGCGAAATCCGACAAGGACAGGCCGTCGACGAACCGCCCGGCATCGAAGACGCGAACGGCGACGGTCACGGGCGAAGGGGCCGATCCCTGTGGTTCGGCCGGGGGCGGGAACCCGAGCGCCAGGAGCGTCAGGGCCGGGATCAGCGTGAAGAAACAAACTCGCTTTGCGTTCATGGCAGACCTCCCTTGGGCCCAGGCCCCCTGCGCAGGACGATTTATCTAATTATATTCTATATTTTGCGCTTTTTATGCCAAATTTCCCAGTCTCCTTATTCCAGGGCCCCGGGCCTGGTCGCAGTTCCACGAGGCGGAAGGTCTAATAGCCGGCCGCCTCCTGCCTGGTGACGACGGGCACATATCCGACTTCCATCCCTTTGGGAGGCGTCACAAGGAGGGCCGGATCGAGCGTGACCAGCTTGCCGAAGCGAAGCGGCGCCATGTAATCCCTGTCGATCGACCAGGCCGCGTGGATCTTCTCGACCAAGGCCTGCAGCCTCGCCTTCTTCTCCGCGCTCCAGGCGTATTGCTGGAAGGACGGCTGGTCGACGAAGCGATACCAGTAATAGGTCACGAGCGATCCGTCGGACAGCCGGACCCGGAAGGGACCCCTGGCCGGGCCCGGCGTGCCCCAGGCTCCGCCGGCCGGCGACGTGTACGGCGGCCCTTGCTCGGCCCGCCCGAACTCCTGGCTCTGGAGACGCGTTTCCGCGGGCACGTTCGCGGCGGCGACAACTTCACGCTCCTCGCCGGCATGCCGGAAGTATGCAGGGAAATGGCCCATGGCGCTCTTCGTCCCGTCGAACCATTCGAGCCCCCAGACGTTGCCCTCGAAGATCCTGGTGTCGAAGATCTTTTCGACGCCCCTGATCCTCTTGCCCTCCTGATCGAAGCGGGTCGTCCTGGTCGTCAGGGTAGAGTTCCAGGCGCCTTTCCGATCGAACGCGCCGGAGCAGGCCGGCCCGCCGTCGCGCCAGGCTTTGAAGGCGTCGTAGAGGGCCGCCCTGGAATAGTAAGTCACATCCTGAACGAGCAGGGTCCGGCCTTTCTCGTCGACCGGGAACCGGAGATCAGGCAACTTCGAATAGATGTTGCCCGCGGCGTCCCTCGACTGGAAACAGGGGACGGTATTGATCTCCATGGCCCCGCCGCCCATGATCCCGGGCCGGGAATCGAGCCCCCGGCCGTAGATGAAGGGATAGTTGAACAGCTTGCCGATCTTGCTCCAGGTTTCCGGGATGTAATAGGCTATCGGCCCTTTGAAATTGGCCGCGCTCAGGAAGCACGTCCAGGCCTGATCGCCTGTGGGCGGCTCGCCGGCGACGGGTTCGGTGAACGGCAGAGCCATGTACGAGTAGCCCAGGAACTCGCCGTTGGGATTCCCCTGGAAAGGCAGGGCGTCCGGCGGGATGAGCAGCCGGTTGCTGAGCTGGGCGATTCCCAGCCGCTCGTCCGGCAGGGCCTCATTGTCATAGAAAAAGGACCAGCCCGGCGATCCGACCTCGTAGTCATAGCACTGCGGCGTCGCGTTCATGCTGAACTTGGGCGGGCCGTACCGGAAGTGGTTGCCGGCCCAATACCCGAGCCCGCCTTCGACCGTCTGAAAAACGGATCCGTAGGTCGGCCCGCGGTCGGGCCAATGGTCCCGGGCCAGGGTCCCCACGGGAGCGAGCGGCGTCTCCTTGTCGTCGGAGTTGTCCGGGGTGATCCAGGCGCTCGGCAGGCCGATCTGGAACTGGGCGAGAGGCTCGCCGATGAGGGGCCAGACCGCCGCATAGAAGCCCATGCCCGCGCTGTACTCGGACCGGGCGGGCGGCCGGGTCGCATCGAAGCTGATGTAGCCATGCAAGCCGCTGTCGCTGAGCGCGACCTGGCCCGGCCGGGCTTCCTGCGGGCCGCTCGCCGGGAGGCTCAGCCCGGCCAGCAGGAGGGACAGAAGGGCGGGGATGATGAGGGTCGGCTTTGAGATCTTCATCGTTCTCCTTTTACCGGGGCGAGGCTGCGATAGGCTCGGGCCCAGACACTTAAGAATACAATATTATTAAGATTTCATTATTCCTCTAGATACGTCAAATTGTCAATTTTTTTAATAAATAAACTCCATTTCAAGGGGGCTATAGAGAAACTAATTATTGATTGAATAAGGACCGGGCTCGTGGTACTTTGGTAACCTATGTAATTAATGGAGGACAGATGCGGAAATTCACGATCCTGATCCTGTGCATCCTTCTCGCGGGGACCGCGTACGCGGCGGAGCGGCATCCAGTCGCATACTGGCCGTTCAACCGGGACGGGGCAACCGACGAGATCCGGGGCTTCCATAGATTCGTCGCCGGCGCGAACGGCGACGGCCTCCGTTTCGACGGGCAGACCACGGTCCTGATCCGGGCCGCGGGGAGAGCGCCGCGCCTCGGCGGCGCCTTTTCGGTCGAAGCCTGGGTCGCCCTCCAGACCTATCCCTGGACCTGGTGCGCCGTCGTCAATCAGGAAAAGGCCCGCCAGGCCGGATACTTCTTCGGGATCGATCCGGAGGGGCGGTTCGGGCTTCATGTCGCCGTCGACGGACGCTGGCAGGAATGCCGTTCGGATGCCTGTCTCCCCCTTTACTCCTGGAACCATCTGCTCGGCACGTTCGACCCGGCCGGCGGCCTCAGGCTTTATCTGAATGGGAAGCTCGTCGGCGAGACAGCGACGGCCGGATTGCCGCGGTTCTCCCCCGAAGTCGATGTCTGGATCGGCCGCAACCAAACGTCCCTGGGGCTCAGCGAGGAGGTCCGCGTCGTCGCGCCCGTGGCCTTTTCGTTCGACGGGATCATCGACGAACTCAGGATCTACGACGCCGCCCTCAGCCCGGCCGAGGCCGGGGCCGCGTCGTCACGCCTGAGGCCGTCCGGGCCGCCGCCTCTCCGGCCGCCGGCCCTGCCCGCCGGGCCGAAAGGCCCGGGCCGATTCGGGGCCTATTACACGCGGCTCCGCTACGCCGAGGAATGGGAGAATCCATGGCGTGTCGGTGACGCCGCCGACGTGGTGGTCCGCTTCGACGAGACCCCCAACCGGCTCGTCTTCTGGCGCGGCACAAGCTACATCCCCGCCTGGGTCACGGAGAACGGCATCTGGTACACCAACGAGTTCTACGAAATGCAGACGCCGGAGATGCCGACGAGCACGGAGCCCATGGCCGACAAGCAGGCCCGATACTCGCACGCCCGGATCCTGGAAAGCAGCGAGGCCCGGGTCGTCGTCCTCTGGCGGTACGCCCCCGTCAGCGTCAACTACGACCTTGTCAACGTCGACCCGCTGACGGGGTGGGGGGATTGGGTCGAGGAGACCTACACGGTCTACCCCGACGGCTCCTGCGTCCGCAAGATCAGGGTCTGGTCGTCCAAGCCGCGGGTCGATCCGGCCGAGGGCGGGGCCTGGAATAATTTCCGGCAGTACCATGAGGCCATCATCATCAACCCTCCCGGCACGCGCCCCGAGGACAACATCCGGACCGAGGCCCTGACGCTGGCCAACATGAAAGGCGAGGCCCACACCTACTCCTGGGCCGACGGGCCGCCCGGCGGGAAGGCCGGTTTCGACGCCGAGACGCTGGCCGTGCTCCATCGGATCAGCGACCTGGACACCGGCGGCCATCGCTGGCTGGCCCAGCCGCCTGGCGGCAACATCCTCCGGGTCAACCTGAAGGCCCGATACAGCCCCTATGTCATCGTCGATCCAAGGAATGTGGCCATTGACTGCTACGCCGGAGAGATCATCCGGGAGCGATCGGTCTTCCCGTGGTGGAACCATTGGCCCGTCTCGCAGCAGATCCGCTCGAACGGCCGCTGGGCCCTTGCTCCCGACCGGGTTTCTCACAGCTCCCTGGCCCACATCCAATCCTGGCGGCCCTACGAGGAGACGGCGGACGGCGTGACCATGCTCATGCTGAACGGCCTGACCGATAAGCCGGCCGAAGCCCTCGTCCCTCTGGCCAAGTCCTGGCTGTCGCCGCCCCGCATGGACGTCGACGGCGAGGGGTTCCGCGGCGAAGGATTCGATCCCGCCGAACGGGCCTTCGTCCTGGCCCGGACCGGGCCGGCCGGCCCGGGCCGGATCACGGTCACGCTCAGGGCGTCCGCGGAGTCGCCCGTCGTCAATCCGGTCCTCCGGGTCCGGCGCTGGGACGAGGCCCTCCCCCGCGTCGAGATCGGGGGACAGCCGGCCGCGGCCGGCAAGGACGTCCGGGCCGGCTTGATTCCCGGGCTCGAGGGCGACGACCTGGTCCTCTGGGTCCGGGGCGAATGGACGTCGCCCGTCCGCATCTCGATCGCTCCGGCCGCCGGGACCGGGAAAGCAGCGTCCCGATGAAACGGCGGCTGCTGCTCGCGGGTTGGGCGGCCGGATTGCTGGCGCTGGCCGGACCCCTGACGGCCGCGCTGACCTTCGAGGCCGGCGAATACGCCGCCCGGCGCGCCCGATTCATGGAGAAGATCCCCGACGGCGCGGCCGTCATCCTGGGCGCCTCGACGCCGGCCTCGGACGTCGCCTTCCGGCAAGGCCACGATTTCGCGTATCTTGCCGGGGCCCCCGTCCCGAACGCCTGTCTCATCGTCGACGCTCTCAGGAAGGAGAGCGTCCTGTTCTTCACGATGACGGAAAAGGACGCCGAGGCCGAGGGCATACCGCGTGATTTCGTCCGGGACCCCAAGGCCTTCACGGGGGTCGAGCGGATCCTCCCGGCCGATCAGCTCGGCCCTTTTCTGGCCGGCCTTTGCCAGCGAACAAAGACCCTCTACGCCATGTTCAGGTGCGAGGAGCTCGGCCCCGAGAACTCCAACGAGAAGTTCAACACCCTCCAACGAACGATGACCCTGAACGCCTGGGACGGGCGTCTCACCCGCGAGCTCCAGTTCGTGCGGCAGATCCGCGACCGCTTCCCCCAGGTCGAGGTCAAGGACTGCTCGGCCCTGCTCTGGGAATTGCGCAAGATCAAGTCGGCAGCGGAGATCGGCGTCCTCCGCCGGGCCGCCGCCGCCGGCGTCAAGGCCCACCGGGCCCTGATCCGATCGACACGGCCCGGCGTGCCGGAGAAGTCGCTTGCCGCCGTGTTCGAGTTCGTCTGCGGCCTCGAGGGCGCGGCGGGCCAGGCCTACAGCCCGATCATCATGTCGGGGAAGAACCACGCCTACGGTCACTACCACGCCTACGACCGCGTCCTGAAGGCAGGCGATTTCGTCATCCTCGACGCCGGCCCCGATTGTGCCGATTATCACGTCGACATCTCGACCTCTTTCCCGGCCTCCGGGACGTTCTCGGCCCGCCAAAAAGAGCTCTATGAGATCGCCCTGGCCGTCCATGACGCCTGCCTGGAGAACTACCGCCCGGGGATCTCATTCAAGCAGGTCGGCGAGAAGGTCGCGGCGGCGATCAAGGAGAAGGGCTTGGATGCCTATGCCAAGGATTTCGCCGGGATCGTCCGCTACGGCGGCTACAACCACATGATCGGCCTGGCGACGCATGACGTCACCGGCCGGTTCGCCGGCCCGGACGAGGTCCTGGCGCCGGGGATGGTCTTCGCCTGCGACATCCAGCTGTTCCGCCTGGAAGAGGAGATCGGGATCCGGATCGAGGACACGATCGCCGTCACGGAGAGCGGCTGCGAGAACCTGTCCTCCGGGCTCCCCCGGACGGCCGCCGAGATCGAAGCCCTGATGAAGCAGGACGGGATCCTCCAAACCCTCAGGAAAAAAGCGCTTATCTAAGGAGAGAACGGACATGAGAAGAACGCTCGCGGCCATCGCCGTCGTCATCCTCGCGCTCGTCCAGGCCTTGCCCGGCCAGACGGTCGACTACTCTAAAAAGCCGCTCCAGTCCGAACGCAGCCGGAGCTACGACGCGCTGCACTACCTGGTCAAGATCAGGCTCGACCTCGACCGGAAATCGTTCGCGGGAGCGGCCACCGTCACCGCATCCTCGTTCGTGGAGGGTCTCGAGAGCTGCGTCCTCGATGCCGAGGAGTTCGCCGTTTCTTCGGTCATCGACGAATATGGGGCGCCCCTGAGGTTCGAGCAGTCGGACAAGGAGCTGAAGGTCTTCCTCCCCCGGCCGGCGAAGTTCGGCGAGATCCTGACCTTCACGTGCGCCTACAGCGGCCGGGAGCCGCGGAAAGGTCTCACGTTCGTCGACCAGTCCCCCGACAATCCCCAAATGGTCTGGTCGGACTCCTGGCCCGACAACGTCCACCATTGGTTTCCCTGCTTCGATTATCCGAACGACAAGGCCACCAGCGAGATCGTGGCCACGGTCAGGTCCGGTCTCAAGGCCGCGTCAAACGGCCGGCTCGTCGGCGTCTTCGAGGACGCCGCGGCGGGGACGGTCACCTACCACTGGTCCCAGGAGCTCCCCCACTCGACCTACCTCATCTTCCTGGCCGCCGCGCCCTACGTCGTCGTCCGGGACTCATACCGGAACCTGCCTGTGAACTATTGGGTCTATCCGGGGGACGAGGCCAAGGCCCGCCCGACCTATGGGAGGACATCCGAGATGATCGCCTTCTTCAACAAGACCTTCGATTTCGATTACCCCTGGCAGAAATACGACCAGATCTCGGTTCCCCTCGGCGGCGGCGCCGAGAGCACGTCGGCGACGGCCATGACCTCGCGGATCATGGTCTCGGAGGAGGACGAGCCTGATTTCTCCGCGATCGGCATCGTCTCCCACGAGCTGGCCCACCAGTGGTGGGGCGATCTCATCACCCTCCGCAGCTGGGGCCACGCCTGGCTGAACGAGAGCTTCGGCACGTACTCGGACTACCTGTATTTTCGCCACGCCATGGGCGACGACGAGGCGGCGGTCAACCTCCAGAACAAGCTGGCCGCGTACCTGCGGGAGGCGCACACCCGCTACATCCGCCCGATCGTCTCCGACCGCTATGACAAGCCGGGGGACATGTTCGACTCGCACAGCTATCCAAAGGGCGCCATCGTCCTGCACATGCTCAGGTCGATCCTCGGCGACGAGATCTTTTTCAAGACCCTCAGCCACTTCCTCCACCGCTGCGCTTTCGACTCGGCCGACACCGCCGATTTCATCCGTTCGGTCAAGACGGTCACCGGCCGCAACCTCGACTGGTTCTTCGACCAGTGGCTGTTCAAGCCCGGCCACCCTGTCTTCGATCTCCGGAGCGAATGGGACGCGGCCGGGAAGGTCGTCCGGCTCAAGGTCGCCCAGGTCCAGGACTTCGCCAAGGGCGTGCCCGTCTTCCGCGTCCCTGTCACCGTCAAGGTCGTCACGGCCGGCCAGTCGAAGGTCCACAGGATCTGGATCCAGGAGCGGGAGGAGACCTTTGAATTCCCGGCCGAGACAAAGCCCCTGCTGGTCAGGTTCGACGCGGCGAACGAGCTGATCAAGGAGACGACGTTTCCCAAGGAGACGGCCGAGCTCCTTTACCAGCTCAAGAACGACGACGTCATCGGCCGGATGACCGCCGCCGGGGAGCTGGCGGCCGTCCAGGACCGGGCCGGCGTTGTCGCGGGGCTGTCCTGGAGCGCCCGGAGCGATCCTTTCTGGGCGGTCCGCCGGTCCGCCGTCGAGGCGCTGGCGAAGCGGCCGGCGGCCGATGTCCAGGCCATCTTGAAAACGGCCTGCCGGGACCCGCATTCTTCGGTCCGGGCCGCGGCCGTCCAGGCCCTCGGCGCCGGCAAGGACGGGCGCCTGGCAGCCTTCTACAAGGACCTCTTTCAGAAAGACCGCAGCGTCCTCGTCCGGGCCGAGGCCCTCCGCGCCCTGGGCCTGACCGGCGACGCCTCGCTCGTCCCGTTCCTCCGCTCGTCCGCCGCAATCGCGTCCCATCAGAACATGATCAGGCGAGCAGCCGAAGAGGCCATCAAGCAGCTTGGGAAATAGGGCCGCGGTGGTGGAGGATCGAAGACATCCCTGAGATCGAATTGAAGTGAGCCATGTGAAAAAAGCAAGATCCCTCTTCTTGATCCTGTCCCTGATGCCCTTCGTTGCGTCATGCGCCGGTGAACAACCATCCGGGCGGGAGGCGCGGGCGAAAAGGGAATGGGCGGCGATGAAGGCCCGGCTTTCCAGGGGCTGGAATACCTGGGACACCCGGAGCGTTCTGTCGCATGTCCTGTTGCCCGAGGGGTTCTCGGTCAACCTCCGATTGGTCAACCATCGGACGGGCGATACGCTGAAGGAGGCTTTGCCGGCCAGAGGCGAAGACGGCACGGAGCGGGTCATCCCCGGGCCTCACGCCTGGGACGGTTCCTATACCGAGGTCGTGGTCGAATGGCAGGGCATCCGCATCGGCGTCCGGAGCGCCGCCGTCGGCAACGGGTTCTTCCTGCAGATCATCCCCCACCGGCAATCGCCCGGCGACGCCCTCTTAATGGACCCTCAGATGCTATGGGGCAGGCCGGGGAAGATCATGATAAAGGGCGGGACGATCCGTGCTGACACGCCCTCCGGCCCGACGGAGGTGGCCGTCGCCGCGGGCCAGTACCTGGCGACGGATCAACATCTGGAGTTTTCGTTGGCTGAGCCCATCGCGGTCACGACCGATCGCTCCAAGACGGCGGCGGAGATCGGGGAGATCATCGACAGGGCCGAGGCTCAATGTGCGGAGCGCAAGTCCAAGTACCCCGAGGCGCCCGACGCTTACGAGGCCCTGCGAACGGTGCTGGCCTGGAACACGATCTACGATCCCGGCAACGACCGGGTCATTTCACCGGTCAGCCGCGCCTGGAGCGCCGGCGGTTGGGTCTTGTTCGAGTGGGACACCTATTTCGCGGCTTACATGCTTTCGGTGGACTGCAAAGAACTGGCCTACGCCAACGCGATCGCCATCACCAGCGAGATCACGGATAGGGGATTTGTCCCGAACAACAGCCAGCCGGGGATTAAAAGCCTGGACCGCTCACAGCCTCCGGTGGGCGCTTTTGTGATCAGGGAAATCTACCGAAGATATCCAGACCAATGGTTCCTCGACGAGGTCTTCGACAGCCTGTTGAGCTGGAACCGGTGGTGGGCCGCCAATCGCGAGATCGACGGCTATCTTTCCTATGGCTCCGATCCTTATGATCATGGAAAGACCTCTGCCCCTCCGGACCGAGGCATCGGGAACCTCAAGGGGGCCAAGTGGGAGTCGGGGTTGGATAACTCCCCGATGTACGACGAGGCCGTCTACGACCGGGTCTCCCGTCAGATGCTGCTGGCCGATGTCGGCCTCATCAGCCTCTACGTCAACGACTGCCGGAGCCTGTCCGAGATCGCCGCGGTCCTGGGAAGAACGGAGGCGGTCCGGGAGCTGGATGAGCGGGCCGCGGAGTACTCCAGGATGCTTGGAACGCTCTGGGATGCGGGAGCCGGCCTTTATTTGAACAGGGACCTCCTGACGGGAGAATCCAGCCGACGGCTTTCGCCGACTCTTTTCTACCCCCTGCTGGCCAAGGTTCCGGATCAGGAACAGGCCGAGAGGATGATCAAAGAGCATTTTTACAACCCTCGGGAATTCTGGGGCGAATTCATCATGCCTTCCATCGCCCGGGACGACCCGGCTTTCAAGGACAATCACTATTGGAGAGGGAGGATCTGGGCGCCGATGAACTTCTTGGTTTACCTGGGGCTCAGGAACTACGAACTGCCCGAGGCCCGGAAAGACCTGGCCGAGAGGTCTGAAACGCTCCTTTTAAGATCCTGGCTCGGCGAACGCCATGTTTATGAAAACTACAATGCCGAAACCGGGCGGGGAGACGACGCCGGGAGCTGGAGCGACGAATTCTACCATTGGGGAGCCCTGCTGGGTTTCATCCGCCTTATGGACAAAGGGTATGTGCCGTCTCCAGAGCTTCCGCTTCAAGCTCAGCCCAAAGAGCCCTGAGCGGCGGGCCAGCCGAGGGCCGTGGCGTAGAGGACGTTGCCCTTGGTCGTGAAGCGGAGGGCCTTGTAGCGGAGGTCGCCGCGGGGCGGCGCCGGCGGCGCAGGACAGGCGCAGGGTCAAAGCTCCGATCGGACGTCGGTCAGTCACGTCGTTTCTTCTTTCGCTCGGCCTCGGCGGGCCCGCCCGCCTCGCCGAAGATGTCCGGCTCGTATTTCTTCAAGAGCGCCGTCGCAAGTCCCAGCGGATCACCGCCCGGAGCGGCCGGATAGATCTCCCGGCCCCGCGACCAGGCCTGCTCCCAGGAGCACGTCTCCCGGACGTAGTTGGCCCGCTCGAAGGGACGGCCGCTCCGGAGACAGCTTTCCAGGGCTTCGAGGAAAGCCTTCCACCGGGGGAGGTCATAGCCCCTGAACAGCCCGGACCACTGCTTCTGGGCGTAGCCGTTGAGGTCGTCGAACA
Organism: Acidobacteriota bacterium; assembly: GCA_039683095.1. Taxonomy (NCBI): domain Bacteria; kingdom Pseudomonadati; phylum Acidobacteriota; species Acidobacteriota bacterium. The sequence continues at coordinate 538,086 of JBDKSB010000012.1, forward strand.
TTCCTTCCGTGCATTGAGGCCCCCAGAGCGTGATGAGGTTGCGGGCGTTCCATTCGAGGAGCCGGCTTTCGGCCTCGTCGGCCGCCCAACGCTTCGCGTCGGCGAGCCATCGCCCGAGCAGGAACTCCTCCCGCGTGCCGAGGAGTGCGTCGAGGTCCTCGATCAGCCCCAGCAGCCTCCGGCCCGCGGCCCGCAGTCCGCCGAGATCGCCTCTCCTGTAGGCGCCGTCGACGTTCTTGACGAGGGAGTTCGATACATTGCTGAGGACCTGGCGGGTCAGGTTCACCGCGTCCAGGCGGTAGGTATCGACGTTCCCGAGCCGGCCAGCGAGCGACAGGAACTTGCGACAGGCTCCGGCGAGGGCCCGCGGGTCATAGGGAACGGTCGGTTCGCTCCGGTAGGCCCGTTTCGGATCGTAGAGGCCGGGACGGTCGCGGACGAGGGAGCCGCTCTGGACGGGCGTCTTGTAGACCGTGTCGAGGAGCGCGTCCCAGACTTCGGCGATCGCGGGGTCCTCGCTGCCGTAGCGGCGACGGGCGAAATCCCGGATCCAGGGACCGAGCGGGGGGACTTCCGGCCGCCAGACCATGTCCATGATGAGCTCCTGGACGACGGGATTGTCGCCGAAGCCTTCCATCATCATGCCGATGCCGGCGAACCGGCCCCGCTCGGGGCTCCCGATCGCGGCGGCGAGGTTGGCGGCCATCTTCGGGAGATCGCCGTTGAGGCTGGTTTTGCCTCCGAAATTGTGGACGACGTTCCAGATCCACGGCTTCCCGTAAAAAGCCTGGAACTTGTCCCAGATGGGGTGCTGGTCGCCGAACAGGTCCAGGACGATCATCCGGTCGTCCGGGACCGCGCCGAGGAAGGCCCGGCTTCTGGCCTCGGTCCAGAACTTGGCCGGCGAGTAGTAGAGGAACCAGCCCTGGAGGACCCAAACGGCCCGGGGGTCGGCCTCGGCCATCGCTCCGTAGATCGCGGCGCTGACGCTCCGGAGGAAGTTCGGATCGCCCGACGGCGGATCCATCTCGTTGAAGGTGTCGGCGGCGTAGAGGTGGTCCGTGCCGAAGAGGGCCGTCTGTTTCTCGATGAAGAGCCGGCCGATCCGGCGGAACAGGGAGTCCGTGGGATCGAGGAAGTACGTCCCGGAGAATCCCGCCGACCAGTCGCCCGTCCTCCTGATGCGAGCGCCCGGGTAACGGTTCTGCAGCGCCGGCGGGACATGTCCCGTGAATCCCTGGAGCACGGGCGCCATGCCCAGCTCCCGTTCCCGGGCCAGGATCTTCCGCTCGAGCTCCGCATGGCTCCGGATCCAGGACTCGGGCAGCGGCCCGCCCAGGCCGTCGATATTCCCCATCCAGCCCCAGGGCAGATAGGCGGGGCCGACCAGGAAGTCGCCGATCTCGCCGGCGTCGAAACCGAGATCTCTCAGGACCTCGACCCAGACGGCTTCCTGGCCGGTCACGGCCAGCGGCATGTTGATGCCGTTCAGAGCGAGCCAGTCGATCAGGCGCTCCCAGCGGGGCCAATCCCACCAGGCCATCGTGTAGGAAAAGGTGCAGTAGTTGAAGAAGTAGCGGTCCTTGTAGGGCGTCCGTATGCGGACCTTCTCGCGGATCGGAGGCAGGGGGGTCGGAACGGCGAGCTGGTCGCCGGCCACGGAAACGAGGCACCGGCACACGTTCTTGAGGTACCAGTTCAGGCCCGAGGCCATGGCCACGCCGTTGGAGCCCCGGACGACGATCCGGCCGCCCCGGCTCTCGACCTCGAAGACATCTCGGCCGTCCTGGGGAGCGATCTCCTCGAAGACGAAGCTCTCCGCGTGGTCCGGCAGGAGGCGCCCGGCCAGGGCACGGGCGGCCGCCTCGGCCGGCGTGCGCGGCTCCGGCGGCGCTTGATCGGGAGCGCAGGCCGCCCCAAGAACCGCGAGGACGAGGACGAGCCAGAGCGCTCTGTTCACGGTGGTCATCTCCCCCTCCTCGCGCCGGCGGCGCCGGGAGCGGCGCGGCGCAGGGTCACGGGGCCGAGCAGGCCGGACGGGATGAGGTCTCGCTGCTTCAGGGCCATGTTGGTCCGGGCGAACGGTCTTTGGCCCGGCTCAAGTAAGTCGCCCACGAGACGATTGTTCCAAAGGTTTGTGACCTTGACCTCAAGGATGTTCCGGCCCGCCCGCAGAGCGCCCGTGATATCCGTCTGAAAAGGCTCCTTCCAAAGGATGCCGAGGTTCCGGCCGTTGAGGGTCACCTCGGCGACTTCCCGCAGAGAGCCGAGGTCGAGAACCAGGCTCCGGCCCCCGCCGAGGAGCGCCTCGTCGACCTCGAATTCCGCGGTATAGGCCGCCGTCCCGGAGAAATACCGGATGCCGGGATCCTGCGATCCGGTCCAGCTGCCCAGGTCCTTCCAGAGGACGGCCGCCGGCGCGCCCCAGCCCGGCGGGAAGCGGAGCGTCCAGGGGCCGCTGACGGTGACCACCGCCCGGTCCTCGGGTTCCGGGGGCTCGGGAGCGAGGAAGGCCGCCTTCGTTGGCGTCTCACGGAAGACGACGAACACGGAGCCGTACGCCGGCAGCTCCAGCGTCAGACGGCAGCCGCCTTCAATCCGGGCGTACGACCGGCACGGGACGATCCTTCCTGTGTCGGGACGCCAGAACTCGGGCGTCCGGCCCTCCCCCGCCCGGAAGACGGCCTCGAAGGCCTCCCCGGCCTTGGCGCTGTTGGAGACGAAGTAGATGTCGTCGCGAGCGGTGGCGCGATGGATGAAGTCGATGTGCTGATCGGCGTTGGGGACGCCGAGCGGCCGGAAGTCGGGCCCGAGCCCCTTCCGGCTCAGGAGATCGTTCAGTGGGATGCCCCAGACGATCCGGCCTTTCCCGTAGGCGCGCTCCTTGACCGCGGCGCCGTCGCAGGCCCCCCATATCTTGTCGGCCAGGGCCTTGACCTCCCCGTCGCACGCCGGATATCCGGCCAGGCCGGGGGCCCGGGCGGGCTTCCGGCCGACGACCGTCGCCCCCGCCTTGGCCAGCTCGCCGATCTTCGTCAGGACGGCGAGGGGCATGTCGTCGCGGTCCGGAAGGACCAGGAGGGCATAGCTCAGACCGTCGGGCAGCACGATCCGTCCGCCCGAGACCCGTATCCTCTCCAGGATCGCTTCGGAGTTGATGTAGTCGTAATCATACCCTTTGTCCAGCGAGGAGGTCTGGATCGGCCGGGGCTGGCCGCAGTGCGGGCAAGCCGTGTCCGGATAGATGGGCTGGATGTCGGGATCGATCCGCCGCGAGGGCACGAGGTTCGGCGCCTGGTCGCCGTAATAGAAGGCGACGTCGGCTACGAACAAACCCTGCTGGAGGAGGTAGTCGCACCGGGCCATGTACTCGATGAGCGGCCCGGCCTGGTCCCACCAGGTGGCGTTGACGTTGAAATGCTCGCCGGCGTGATAGACGAAGCCCGGCCGGCCCGCGGCCGGCGGATTGTGGGTGAAGGTGTGGAACGTGGGATGATTCAGCCCGGCGCAAAGGGCGATGTCGAACCGTCGCTTGTATTCCGCCGGCCCCTCCTGCCAGTTCCGCCAACCCGTCAAGGCCTCGGCGTCGACGATGGGCCGGCCATAGATGTGGGCGGCGCTGGCGGCCTCCTTGACCACCCAGAACCGCTGGTGGTTCCAGAACTCCCCCATCGGGATGTCGGCCGAGCCAAGCGCTTTCAAGGCGTCCACGCGGGCCGAGCCGCCGTGCCCCGCTTCGGCCAGGAGGCGGACGCCGGACTTGGCCAGCACGTCGCGGACCGTGCGGAAATGGTTCTCGATGATCAGGTCGCTGACGGTCTTGCGGTAATCGTAGAGGAAGCGCCCGGCCAGCCCGGCGTCCAGGGCGGCCGGGTCGAACAGCGCGGGCAGGTAGGGCACGGGATCGTAGCCGTGCCGGGCCCGGAAAGCGTCGATGAAGTCGTCCGTCCAATCGACCGCTTCCCGGACCTCATAGCTGTCGAGCATGAAGGTCTTCAGCGCGCCGAGGCTTTTCCGGACGCTCAAGAGCCGGTCGAGGATATAGGTCATGTCGACCGTGGCGGCCTCGCGGCTCAAGTGGTCGATGATCAGGCCGTTGGAGTTCGGGCTCGGGCATTCGAGGGTCTGCCCGGTATTGCCGGCGACGATGCGCATGATCCGCGACGGGCCGGGCGGGGCCTCCCAGTCCAGGCGGCCCTGGGGGTCCATGCGCTCCGAGATATCGATGGCGGCGCCGCCCGCCGGGACCGCCAGGACCGCGACGTCCCGCCAATAGGCGGTCGCGCCGTCCGGGAGAGGGACCGTCGTCCGCACGCGGCCCGGTCCCCGGACCTCGACCTGGCGGCAGAGCAGCTGCCGGCTGGCGTTCTCGGGCTTGATCCACGCGCCGCCCGCGTTCCAGCTGCTCGAGGCGAACAGGCCGAGCTCGAGGCCGAGGCGATCCGCCTGGTCGATGGCGTGGGAAATGCTGGCCACGGACTCCGGTCCGAGGAAGGCGGGCCCGGCCGGAATGATCTTGTTCGGGTCGGCCAGGCTGCCCACGTCCCAGATGATGGCCCCGCCGAAGCCCTTGGCCTTCAGCTCCTCCAGTTCGCGGGTCAGCTCGTTGCGGTCGACGAAGCCGTTGAGCCACGGCCAGAGGACGCCCGGCCGGGCCGCGAGGGGAGGATCCAAGAAGAGGCGCTCGGAAATCGCGCCGCCGTCAGGGCCCGGCCGGGACCCGATCGACGCCCCCGGCCCGCAGGCCCCGATTGCCAGGATGGCCGCGCCGAGGACCATGGGGGGGATCTTCCGTGATGGGCTCATCTTCAATCTCCTCGTCTCTCCATCCGTATCCGCCGGAGCGTTCCGGGCTCACGCCCGGCCGTGGCACTTCTTGAATTTCAGGCCGCTGCCGCAGGGACAGGGATCGTTCCTGCCGGGCCTCTCGCCGCCCGGCGCCGGCGGCCGGCGGCCTTCCTCGCCGGAGGTGGCCCTCATGATGTCCGCGGCCGGCCGGCCCCGGCCGATCAGGCCGGCCATGAGCCGCATGGGCCGCTCCGTGTGGGCGAAGAACGCCTTCAGGCCCTCGCAGAGCCAATTCAACCCGGGTTCGCCGCGGCGCGTCTCGAGGACCCTGTTCTTAGGGCACTCGCCGTGACATGTGAAGAGGAATCGGCATTCGCGGCAGTCGCTCGGCAGGGTCGCCGACTTGGCCAGTCCGAAGGCCCTCTGTCTCTCCGAGGACAGCAGCTCTCCGAGGGGCGTCTCCAGGATATTCCCCAGAAGATGGGCCGGGTCGACGTAATGGTCGCAGGCATAGAGGTCGCCGTTGTGTTCCAAGGCCAGGGCCTGGCCGCAAGTCGGGCGCAGGACGCAGAGGGTGGACTCCCCGCAGAGATACGACGCCAGCACGGCGTCGAAAAAGGGGACGAACACGACCCCCACGTCCCGCCGGACCCACTCATCGAAGATCGTCGATAGGAAGAGCCCGAAATCGGACCCGCCCACGGAGCGGCCGGTCACCCTCGGGCCCTTGCGGCCGGCGGCTCCCGCCGTCGGCTCGACGACGGGAATGAACTGGACATAGCGGGCCCCGATCTCGTCCCGGAAGAACCTGTAGACGTCCAGCGCATGATGAGCGTTGGCTGCGTTGACGGTGCAGAGGATATTGAATTCGACCCGATGCGCCTGCATCAGGCGCGCCGCCCGGACGACCTTCGCGAAGACCGAATCGCCTCCCCTGTCACGGCGGAAGGCGTCGTGGAGCGTTCGCGGACCGTCGAGGCTCAGGCCGACGAGGAACCCGTGCTCGTGGAAGAACCGGCACCAGGCTCCGTCGAGGAGCACCCCGTTCGTCTGGATGGCGTGGGCCGCCCGCTGCCCGGGCCGGGCATGTCTCCGTCCCGCCTCGACCGCCCTCCGGAAGAAGTCGAGGCCCATGAGCGTGGGCTCTCCGCCCTGCCAGGCGATCGGGACCTCGGAGGCGGGATGGATGGACAGGGCTTGGCGGATGTAGGATTCCATGACCCGGTCCGGCATCCGGGAGCTCGAACCGGGGTAAAGCCGTTCCTTCGTCAGGTAGAAGCAGTAGTCGCAGCGGCAATTGCACTGAGCCCCCGCGGGCTTGGCCATGATGTGGAAGGCGGGTCCGGGTGTCACTTCTTGAGGTCGGCCTTGACGAAACGGAGGGCCAGCTCCTCGGAGTCCCCGTAGAGCTTCTGGAGCCTGAGAAGCTCGCTCGTGAGGTCGCGCCGGACACCGGCATAGGCCGGGTCGGCGTAGACGTTTCGGAGCTCCCGTGGATCTCGCTCGAGGTCATAAAGCTCCCAGGCGTCGATGTCATAGTAGAAGCGGATGAGCTTGTAGCGCTCGGTGCGGACGCCATAGTGGCGCTTGACCATGTGAACGGCCGGGTATTCGCAATAGTGGTAGAAGATCGACTTGGGCCAGCCGGGGACCGGCCGGGCCTCGGCCAGCGGCAGGAACGACATCCCCTGCATGGCGGCCGGTCGCTTTATTCCGGCGGCATCGAGGCAGGTGGGCGCGAGATCCACGTTGGTGAGCATCTCGTCCCTCACGGAACCGGCCGGGATGCGGCCGGGCAGGCGCATGACGAGCGGCATCCGGAGCGCTTCCTCGTACATGAAGCGCTTGTCGAACCAGCCGTGTTCTCCCAGGAAGAACCCTTGGTCGGAGGTGTATATGACAAGGGTCCTCGGGGCGAGGCCGGTCCGGTCGAGCCCGTCGAGGACCCGGCCGACGCTTTCGTCGACCGCAGCCACGCAGCCGAGATAGTCCTGAAGGTAGCGCCGATATTTCCACCGGACGAGCGCGTCTCCCGAGAGCCCGGCCTTGCGGAACGCCTCGCGCTTCGGGCCGTAGGCCGCCTCCCATGCCTTTTTCTGGTCCGCGTCCAGCCTCTCCGGCGGCGGCCCGAGCTTGAGGTCGGATTCGAGGGTCATGTGGTCCCGGATGGTCATTTCCTGTTCCGCGGCGGCCCGGGATCGTGTCGCGTAATCGTCGAACAGCGTCGGCGGTTCGGGGATCTCCGCGTCGTCATAGAGCGCCATGTGGCGAACGGCCGGTTGCCAGTTCCGGTGCGGGGCCTTATGATGGAGCATCAAAAGGAACGGCCGTGATGAGTTCCTGCGCGCTTCGATAAAATCGATCGCGAGGTCCGTTAGGATATCCGTGACATAGCCGGGGCGGCGCGTTTTCGCGCCCATCTCGATCAGGTCTGGATTGTAGTAATCGCCCTGGCCGGGAAGGATGCACCAATGATCGAAACCCGTCGGATCGCTCTCTAGATGCCACTTGCCCAAGAGGGCCGTCTCATATCCCGCCGCCTGAAGGAGCTTGGGGAAGGTCGCCTGCGACCCGTCGAAAACGCGGGCATTGTCGCGGACCCCGTTGAGATGGCCGTATCTTCCCGTGAGGATGGCGGCCCGGCTGGGCGCGCATATCCCGTTGGTGCAGAAGCATCTGTCGAACCGCGCGCCTTCCCGGGCAATCCGGTCGATGTGCGGGGTCCGGTTGAGGCGGCCGCCATAACAGCCGACGGCCTGCGAGGCGTGGTCGTCCGCCATGATGAAAACGATGTTGGGCGGGGGGGGCGAAGGGGTCTTCTCGAGCAAGGACCGATACCGGCCGAGGGGACCGGCCAGCGAGGCCCAGCCGACGGATCTGACGAACTCCCGCCTTTTCATCCGCGCCCTCCCTCGGGCTTATAGCACAGGGCCCGCGAGCGGGTCAAACTCCGGGTCCGGCCGCGATCGAGAAGCGTAAAAGGAGGCATATGGATCTCCCTTCGCTGGTCAACACCGGTCCCCATCGGCCCGGGATCCGAGGCGTGTCCGGTACGGAGCGTCAGGGGAACGAACACCGGTTTCGGCGTCACGAGGCGGAGCTCGGCCCTCGCCCCCTCGGCGCCCTCGCCGAACATCATGATCCGGAATTCAACGGTCCTGCCTGTCCAGGCCCCGTCGATCGGGAGCCGGAAGGTCATGCCGGCGAGCTTCGGCGCCCCCGAGTTCCATTCGTAGTTGTGATAGGGATAGCTCGGGACCCGGTGCCGCGGGACGACGGGGCGGCCGTCGACGAGGGCCACGACGTAGACGCCGTCGACCGGATCGAACTTCGCCGGACCGGCCGTGACGGCGACGGCGTACTCGCGCCCGGGGGTTGCGTCGGCCGGGACGTGGACCGCGGACAGGACGCGGCGCGGGAGGGCCGTCTCTCCCAAGAAGTTGGTGGCCCGCCAGCCGCTCCGGTCCAGGGGCCGCCCCGCCCGGTCGCAGCCCAGGATCTCCGAGACGCCGAAGTCGCGGCCCCGGATCCGGACGTAGCGGCAAGGACCGCCCGAAAGCGGGACGGCGATCGCGACGGGCCTCTGGTCGCCCGCATCGACATCGAAGATCCTGATCGTTCGGCCGCGCTGTTTGAGCGAAGCGGCGGCCGGGATGCTCTCGGCCGCGGCCAGGCTCAGACCGTCCGCCCTCCGCCAGGTCCTCAGATCGGGGGACGTTTCGACGGCCTCGAGAAAGGCCGCGTCCGTCCGGCGGACGACGCGCAACTCGAGCTTCGCCAGATCGGTCGGCTGGCCAAGGTCGATGCGCCAGAGGGACGTCTCGCTCCGATAGGCGGCCGGGCTGCCCGTGAACGGGCTGCGGCGCGGGAATCCGTCGCTCCAGCGCGTCCCGGGATCGCCGTCGAAGGCATTGAGAAAGGTCCCCTCGGCGGCCGCGACCTTGTCCCACATATAGGCCCGGCAGGCCTCGATCTCGGGCAGCTTCGACGGCTCCCTCTTCAAACGGACCATCTCCCGGATCTCGAGAGCGTCGTCGTCGATGCTGAACTTGGCCAACTCCGCCAGCCGGGCCCCGTCCGAGGCCGCGGCGGGATCGTCCTCGAAATCGCCCAGCCGGGCGAAGGACGGTCCGGCCGGCGATGTCCCAGGGAAGGCGATCCGCCAAGGCCTGTCCCCGGTCGGAACCGGCTTGCCGGAGTCCGTCCGCACGGTGCGATCCCCGAAATCGAGGAATGACACTTCGGCCTCTTGCCCCGGCGTTCCGAGAAGCTTGATGCCAAAGCTCCGGGCGTCGGGCCCGGGCACGATCTCGTAGGGGACTCCGGCCACGAGCGGCTCGGCGGGCGGCGCCGCATCGACTTGGATGAGCTTCAGGCTGAAGGGGTCCAGCTCGACCTGGAGCGTCCCGCCGGCGACGGCCCCATCGCCCGCCCGCTTCATCAGCATCTCCCAGGGATGGCGCTGCCGTACGGTCAGGAGCGCGCCGGGCGCCGCCGCAAGGCCGATCGATGCGTCGAGGGGGATCGACTTCAGCACCGGCTCCCAGGTCATGTTGCGTACGAGCACGAGGGACGACGAACCGTCGGCGTGGGCGATGTCCCCGCCCGGCAGCGGGTAAGCGTTCTTGAGCAGCGGTTCGAGCTGTTCGTGGAGCTGGATCAGGCGGGCCAGGCGCGGATAGTCCTCGTCTGCGAGGAAGAAGAACGTCCCGTACATCTCGGGCGAGAGCACCGAAGCGCGGCCGAAGGCCTGCGCCACCAGGTCGTCCTCCCACTTCTCGAGGCAGCTGTTGAAGCAGATGCCGTGGTCCTCGAACTGCCGGAAGGGCGTCCCGAAGAACTCGGAGCTCAGCTCGCGGCCGATCGAGCAGTCGCGGTTGGAGAGGCCGGCCGTCTCGTTGCTGATGTGGACGTCGATATAGGTCTCCTCGCCGCGCCAGAGGAGACAGTCCGTGATGGTCAGCATATAGGGCGAGTTGTTGATGCGGTGATTGATCGCGATGAATCCGGGGTCGATGCGTCGGGCCTCGGACAAGGCGTCGGCCAGGCTCTGATATTTCTTCTCCAGGACGTATTTATCCGGGTGGTCAAGCTCCGAGACGACGGTGTCCATTTTGAACAGGCCGACGTTGAAGTCCCTGACCCAGGACCGGAGCTGTTCCCTCCGGGCGGCCATCTCCCCAGGCTTCTCGCCGAAGCCGTCCGGACCGAGCCAGAGCCCGAGGCGCATGCCGAGCGCCTTCGACCCCTCGGCCAGGGGCCTCAGTCCGGCCGGGAACCGCGACAGGAAGTTGGACATGAATTGGGGATAATACGTTCCCTGCGATTCGACCAGGCCGGCGTCCGAATTGTAGATGTCGAAACGCAGGCCGTAGAGCTCCTTGAGCCGCCGCAGGGCCGCGAAGTTGGCCAACACTTCGGACTCCCGAGGTCCGGAGTTGTCGTGACAGAGCCAGTCGAAATAGAACGTAATGAAGTCCGCGCGGTTCGCCCGGATGTCCTGGATATACCGGCCGAAGGCCTCATCGATCAGCCCCGCCGCGGAAACGCCGAAGCCGCTGGTCTTGCTCGTCCAGGTCCCGCGGGGCGGAACCTCCGCCGCGGGGAAATGGCCGAGAGCGAAGCGCCCGTCGCGCACGCCCGCTTCGGCGATCGGCCACTCCAGGCCCCAGAAGAGCTGGCCGTCCAGGAAGACCGGATTCTCCGGCTTTTTGGGCAAGGGGACGTCCTTGATCCGTATGGCGTCGACGGTGGCGTCCCGGACGATGATCGGAACGGTCCGGCCGTTGAGGACCCTGAGGAGTTTGCGGACATACCAGCTCCGGGGCGCCAAACGGTAATCCGCTTCGACGGCCAGCCCCGCGAGATCCCCCTGTCCATCGAAACGGATCCGCAGGAGGTCCGGAGAGGGCCTGTGGACGGAGGACCGGACGAAATCGCCCGAGACGGCGGGGAACGTCCGCCCCCCGATCTCGAAAAGGAACTCGAACGGGGCGGCGAGAACATCATAGGACCGGCCGCTGAGCTTGTTGGTCAGCCGGAAGCGGTCCGTTCCGGTCATGACCAGGGCCAGCGCACCGTTCTCTAAAGACAGGCAAGCGCCGGCCGCGGCTGCCCGCGGCAAAACGGCTCCGCCCCTCGAAAGGAAGGCGATCAGGAGAACCGCGACCAGGACTCGTATGGAAAAAGTCTTCATTTCTTGCCTTAAATAAGAAATGATTATAGAATAAATCCCAGAGAAACTCCAGAGAATGACATCCGCATGAGCGCGCCGCCTATCGTCGTCGGCATCGGGGAGATACTCTGGGACCTCCTTCCGGACGGCCGGCAGATGGGCGGGGCCCCGGCCAATTTCGCCGTCCACGCCCGGGCGCTGGGCGCGTCGAGCGTGATCGTCAGCGCCGCCGGCGACGACCGGCCCGGGCGGGAGATCCTCGAAGAGCTCGGCCGCCGCGGGCTCGACAGGAGCGGCATCGCGGTGGTGAGCGGTGTCCCGACCGGAACGGTCACGGTCGCGCTGGACGCCGGCGGGATCCCTCGGTACACCATCCACGAAGGGGTGGCCTGGGACGTCATCCCTTGGACGGCAGGGATCGCCGGGCTCGCGGCCCGGGCCGACGCCGTCTGCTTCGGTTCGCTGGCCCAACGGTCCCCGGTCAGCCGGGCCACGATCGGAGCCTTCCTGGACGCGACGAGGCCGGACTGCCTGCGGGTCCTCGACCTCAACTTGAGGCAATCGTATTTCAGCCGGGAGACCGTGCGCAGCCTTCTCGAACGAGCCGCCGTGCTGAAGCTGAACGACGAGGAGCTCACGACGGTCGCCGGGATGCTGTCGCTTCCAGGTCCCGAAGACCGTGTCCTCGCCGGACTGCTCGAGGCTTATCCCCTCACCCTGATCGCCATCACGAAGGGCCCGTCGGGAAGCCGCCTTTTCGGCCGCGGCGTCGATCTCAGCACGCCCGGCCGTCCCGTCGAGACGGCCGACACGGTCGGAGCGGGCGACGCCTTCACGGCGGCCCTGGTCATGGGGATGTTGAGGCATCGGGGCTGGGCGGAGATCGGCGAACGGGCCAACCGGGTCGCCGCCTACGTCTGTTCCCGCAAAGGGGCCTGGCCGGAGCTGCCGGCCGAGCTGGCCGATCGGGCCCAACCATGAGGGGCTCACAGAGCAACGACATGTCCAAGCCGGCCCGCCGGATCGGGCGGATCTTGCTCGCGGCGATCATGCTGCAAAGCGGAGACTGGCCGTCCAGCGGGCTCGCGTCGGCAGTCCCCTCCGCGAGGGGCTTCTCTCGCGAGCTTCAAAGGCCGTCCCGGAGCGAAGACCGGCTTTCGCCCTGCGCATTCGCCGATCCCCCCGTCGAGGCCCGGCCCGGGTGCTTTTGGGCTTGGCTCAACGGATCGATCACCGAAGAGCAGATCACCCGCGACCTGGAGGCGATGGGCCGGGGCGGCCTGCGCGGCGGCGAAATCTGGGACGTGGCGGCGGCCGCCGATCCCGACGGACGGGTGCCTGCCGGCCCGGAGTTCCTCGGCCCTGAATCCGTGCATCTGATCGCCCATGCGATCCGCGAGGCGGGCCGGCTCGGATTGAGGATCGGCCTGGTGGCTTCGAGCGGCTGGAACGCGGGAGGGAGCTGGATCCCGCCGGAACACGCCGGGAAGGGCCTCTATCATTCCGCGACCACCGTCACGGGCCCGAAACGCTTTCATGAGGGATTGCCCTTGCCCGATCTGCCGGAGCAATGTCCGCGCGACGAGCACGGCCGGCCCCGCTTTCTGCAGGAAGTGGCGGTGTTGGCCGTTCCTCATGACGGATCGATGACCATCGCCGGCGTGGACCGGGTCGTCGACCTCTCGAACCGGGTCGACGCCGCCGGCCTGGTGCGTTGGGACGTCCCCGCCGGTGAATGGACGATCCTCCGCTTCGTCTGCGCGAATCACGGGCAGCAGCTGATCGTGCCCAGCCCGATTTCGGGCGGTCCCATGATCGACTTCTTCGATCCCCGGGCCACCGAATTCCATCTTCGTCATATCGTCACCGCCATCCTGAAGGAGCTGGGCCGGGACTCGTTCGAGGGCACCAGCTTCCGGGCGATGGAATTCGACAGCATGGAGCTCGACGGGTTCACGCCCTGGAACGGATCCATGGCCGGCGAGTTCGAGCGCCGGACGGGCTATGCGGTGATCCGGTTCCTGCCGCTTCTGGCGGGCTGGAAGCTCGCCGATCCGGGGGCCCAGGAACGGTTCCTGTACGATTGGCGGAAGACAGTGAGCGACCGGCTGATCGAATCTCATTACGAGGCCGGCCGGAGGTTCCTCCATTCCTATGGAGTGGAGCTCATCGCAGAAGCCGGCGGGCCGGGGCCTCCGATCTGGGATTCCAATCCGGTGGACGGGATCACGGCGCTCGGGGCCGTCGATATCCCCCGCGGGGAGTTCTGGATCCGGCACCGCGGCATCTTCCTGGTCAAGGAGATCGCCTCGGCTGCGCACGTTTACGACAAGCGCCTTGTCGACGCGGAGTCCTTCACCACCTGGCGCCGCTGGGTCGACGGCCCCCTGGATTACAAGGAGATCGCCGACCGGGCGCTGTGCGAGGGCCTGAATTCCTTCTCCCTGCACGCGTTCGCGAGTTCGCCGCCGGAGGCGGGGCTTCCGGGCTGGGCCTATCACGCGGGCACGGATATCAACCCCGCGGCGACCTGGTGGCCGATGGCCCGGGGCCTGATGGACTACCTGGCGCGGTGCTCCTACATGCTGCGCCAGGGCTGGTTCGTCGCCGACGTGTGCCATTTCTACGGCGATCAGGCGCCGAACTTCTATCCGCCTCTGTGCAACGTGCCCGAAAAGCCTCTCTTGGCGGGCCTCGATCGGTCGAACGACTACGACGCGTGTTCGTCGGACGTGATCCTCCGGCGCATGCGGGTGGAAAAGGGGCGGATCGTGCTGCCGGACGGGACGAGCTACGCGGCCCTCACGCTCCCGGAGCAGGACCGTATCCCCCCGGAGGTCCTGAAAAGGATCCGAGCGCTTGTCGCCGAAGGGGCGACGGTCATCGGCCACCAAAGGCCGACCCGCTCTCCGGGCCTGCGTGGCCGGGAAGAGAAGGACCGGGAGGTTGAGCGGCTCGCCGACGAGCTTTGGGGCGGAGGCGAGGCGTCGGACCGGCCGGGCGGCGAGGAGGTCCGGGTCCGGCCCATCGGCCGGGGACGCTTCGTCATCGCCGGCGGAAAGAGCGCGGCGCTCAGGGCGGTCGGCGTCGCTCCCGACCTCGAGATCGCCGGGCGTCCCGACGGGGACCTGGGCCCGCTCGACTTCGTCCATCGGCGGACCGCGGATGAGGAATTCTATTTCCTCCGCAATGCCACGAAGGAGCCGCAGGGCCTGACCTGCCGGTTCAGGGTCGCCGCGGAGGCCCGAGGTCTGGCTCCCGAATTCTGGTGGCCGGATTCAGGACTTCGCAGCGCCTGCCGGGACTGGACGACCGTCGGGACGGGCCGGACCGAGCTTCGCGTGGAGCTCGGGCCCCTGGGATCGGTCTTCGTCGTGTTCCGGACGGCCGAGCCGTCCGAGAGTCCGAAGCTCGATCCGCTGGCCCGCGACACGTTCCTGCCGTCGGCCGATCCCGCGGCCCTGACCATCGACGGGCCCTGGCAGGTCGAGTTCCCCGAAGGCTGGGGAGCGCCGCGAACGGCGACATTCGAACGGCTTCAGGGCTGGACCGAGTCGAGCGACCCGGGGATCCGGGCCTTCTCGGGGATCGCGACCTATCGGACGACGTTCGAACTGTCGGCCGCTCTGGCCTCGAAGCGCCGGTTGTTCCTCCAGTTGGGCGACCTGACCGAGATCGCCGAGGTGACCGTCAACGGGAAAGACCTGGGAGTGGTCTGGCTGCCGCCCTATCGGGTCGAGATCTCCGGGGCCGTTCGAAGCGGATCGAACCGGCTGGAGATCCGGGTCGCCAATCTCTGGGCCAACCGGCTGAATGCCGATTCGTTGAGGCCCGAGTCGGAACGCTTCACCCGAAGCAACCTCGACCGGATCCAGACGGACCCGACATCGGACAGCTCCTACGGCCGGGTCCCGCGCGGGAAGACGCGTCCCGTCTACACGGAGATACCGCCGTTGATGAGATCGGGCCTGTTCGGACCGGTCCAGATCATCGCCCCCCGCGAGTCCCCGATCCAGCCTTGAGACCCCATGGTGAAACGGCCTGTTCACCCGGACCCGAGCATAAGCGGCTCACGGGGGAACGACATGTCCAAGCTGACCCGCCGGGAATTCCTCGGCACATCCGCCGCCGGGCTGGGGGCCCTGGCGCTCGGCCGGGGCTGCGCGCCCCGGACGGGGACGCCGGGCCGGCCCAACTTCCTGTTCGTGGTGACCGACGATCAGCGTTTCGACACGCTCGGCTGCGCCGGCAACCCGATCATCCGGACGCCGAACGTCGACCGGCTCGCGGCCGAAGGGATCCGGTTCGACCGGGCTTTCGTGACGACGCCGATCTGCGCCGCCAGCCGGGCCAGCATCCTGACCGGAACGTATGAACGGACGCATACATACACCTTCACCAAGCCGCCTCTGGCCCCGGCTCTGATCGACATCAGCTACCCGGTGCGGCTCCGGCGGGCGGGGTACCGGACCGGTTTCGTCGGCAAGTTCGGCGTGGCCGTGGACAAGGACGTCCCCGCCGCGATGTTCGACGTCACGCATTTGGACGGCCTCCCCCACATCCAGACGATCGGCGGGGTCGAACGCCACATGACCGAGGTCGAAGGCGATCAGGTCATCGATTTCCTCCGCGGCGTCGGGCCCGGGCAGCCCTTCTGCATGGTCTGGTGCCCCTGGGCCCCGCACGCCGACGACGGAGATCCCAGGCAATATTTCTGGCCGCCGGCCGTTGACGGCCTGTATCGGGACGTCGATATCCCCGTCCCCGAGATGGCGGCGCCGGAATACTACGAAGCCCAGCCCGCCTTCCTGAAGAACACGATGAGCCGGACGCGCTGGAGTTGGCGGTTCGACACGCCGGAAAAATACCAGGCCATGGTCAAGGGCTACTACCGGATGATCAGCGGCGTCGACATGGTCCTCGGCCGGATCCGGGACGAGCTCGCCCGCCTCGGCCTCGACGGGAACACCGTCATCGTCTACACCTCGGACAACGGCTATTTCCTCGGCGAGCGCGGTTACGCCGACAAATGGCTGATGTACGAGCCGTCGATCAGGGTCCCGCTCGTCGTGTTCGATCCGCGGGCGCCGCGCGAGCGCCGGGGACTGGTCAAGCGGGACCTGGTCCTGAACGTCGACCTCGGACCGACGCTCCTGGACCTGGCCGGGGCCGCCGTCCCGTCCCAGGCCCAGGGCCGCAGCTTGAGACCCCTCCTCGGCCGTAAGAAGACGGACTGGCGGACCGAAGTCTTCTGCGAAGAGCTGTGGGACCATCCCGAGATCCCGCGCAGTGAGTGCGTCCGGACCGAGCGCTGGAAATACATCCAATATCCCGGCCATCCGGAATACGTCGAGCTGTTCGATCTGGCGGCCGATCCCGACGAGAAAAGGAACCTGGCCGGCGACCCCGGCCGGGCCCGCGTCCTGGCCGATCTGCGGGAGCGCTGCGGCCGGACGATCAAAGCCCTGCTCGACGGCCAGGCCAAGTTCAAGGAGCCCCGAGACGCCCGAAATCGTCCCTCAAAGGCGGCCTGATCCTCGTCGACGATGCAGCTCGCGCCCGGATTCTCGAATTACAGCGCCTGGCGCAGCGATCCACCCGTCGCGGACGCTCTCTCCCGTCGCCCGACATGAAGGAGGATTAAGATGACGGCTCATGAAGACTCCCGGCTGGTCTCCAACACCGAAGAATGGACGAGCTACCGGCGGCTGGTCACGGCACTGCATCATCGGGAGCCGGACCGTGTTCCGTTCGACCTCGGCGGCTCGATGGTCACCGGCATCAACGTCCGCGCCCTGACGGCGCTGCGCCAAGTGCTCGGGTTGCCCGGCGAAGCCCGGGTCCTCGATCGGGTCACGCAGATGGCCGAGACCGGGGACGATGTGCGCGATCTCCTGAGGGTGGATGTGCGAAGCGTCCGGCCGAACGCCCCGGGCCGGGCCGGGCTGGCCCGGGACCTCGGCTGGGTCGGCGATCACGACCGCTTGATCGACGAGTTCGGCATAGGCTGGCAGATGCCTAGGCACGGGGGGCATTACTATGACCTCTGCTTCAGCCCCCTGGCGGAGTGCCGGACCGTGGCCGACATCGAACGCTACCCCTGGCCCGACGCGCTCGATCCGGCCCGTTTCGAAGGCCTCAAGCCGCGCGTCGATCAGGTGGTCGAGCAGGAGCGCCGCGGCGTTGTCGTCGAGCGCATGCATGCGGGCATGTGGGAACATGCCATGTGGATGCGGGGGTATGAGCAGTTCTTCATGGAAATGGTCACGGAGCCCGCGCTCGTCCACGCCATCATGTCGAAGGAGCTCGAGGTCAAGACGGCCTATTGGGGCCGGGCGCTCGACCTCCTCGACAGGCACACCTTGGTCCTCTCGACGGCCGACGATCTGGGCACGCAATCCGGCCCGCTGGTCTCCGTGGGGATGTACAGGGACCTGATCTGGCCGTACCACCGCCAGCTATTCCAGTTCCTCAAGAGCCGGGCCCGGACCGAAATCTTCATCTTCTTCCACTGCGACGGAGCGATCTGGGATTTCGTCCCGCTCCTGATCGAGGCCGGCGTCGACATCCTCAATCCCTGGCAGGTCAACTGCAAGGGGATGGACGACACCCGGCGCTTCAAACGGGAGTTCGGCAGGGACCTGACCATCTGGGGCGGAAGCTGTGATACCCAGGCCGTCTTGCCGTTCGGCACGCCCCGGCAAGTGCGCGATGAAACGCGCCGTCGCATCGAAGACCTGGCCCCCGGCGGCGGATTCGTCTTCGCGCCGATCCACGTGATCCAGGCGGGAGTCCCGCCGGAGAATATCATTGCCTGGTGGGAGACGCTGATGCAGTACGGTCGTTATCATGGGACATGATCCGCGTTCCCCGCGTGACAATATATTCTCTTGTGAGGTGAGAGTTATGGATCGACGGGATTTTTTGAAATCTATCGGCCTTGGCGCGCCTGCTCTGGCCTTCCCTCTCGCGATAAACGTAAGGGGAGAATTTGCGCCGCCGGAAAAGCTGCCGCATATCGTCATCATCATGGCCGACGACATGGGACTCGGGGATCCCGGATGCTATAACCCCGCATCCCTGATCCCGACGCCCCATATGGATCGGGTTGCGGCCGAAGGCACGAGGTTCACGGACGCGCACGCCCCCGCGTCGATGTGCTCGCCGACGCGCTACAGCCTCCTCACGGGGCGATATCCATGGAGAACCCGGCTCAAGAAGGGCGTCCTGATGCCGTACTGGCCTCCCCTGATCGAACCCTCGCGCCTGACCCTCGCTTCGCTCCTCCGGAGCCGCGGCTACGGGACGGCGTACGTCGGGAAATGGCATCTCGGGCTCGAATGGAAAACGAAGGACGGAAGCAAGGCCGGAGATTACTATAGTCAGGACAAGGTGTTCCAGACGGATGAGACGCTGCAATGGAGCGTCGATTTCAGCCAACCGGTCGGCGGCGGGCCCACCCGTCTCGGATTCGATCATTTCTACGGGAACGCCGGCTGCCCCAGCAATGATCCGCCGTACGTCTTCATCGAGGACGATCGGTTGGTCGCGGTGCCGACCCGAATGAGCAGGGAGGAATGGCGGGGACTCCCGGGATTCCTGCCGGGACCGATGGCCGACGGCTGGTCGGAGGAGGACATCGATATCATCCTTGCCGGCAAGGCCCAGGCGGCCATCGACCGCCATCTTGGGCAAAGACCGAACGATCCCTTTTTCCTCATCGTTTCACCCAATTCCCCCCATGTCCCATGGCTCGTGCCGGAATTCATGAAAAGCAAGAGCAAGGAGGGCCCGCGCGGAGACCTCGTCGCCTTGTTCGATTGGGTGGTCGGGGAGGTCGATGCCCACCTCAAGAAGCGCGGGATCTCCGATAAGACGCTCCTCATCGTCACGAGCGACAACGGAGGCCAGAAAGGCGCGAACGGGCATCGATCCGCGATGGGCTTCCGCGGATATAAGGGCGATATTTGGGAGGGAGGGCACCGGGTGCCGTTCATCGTCCGCTGGCCGGGGAAGGTCAAGCCGGGCGCGGTATCCGGCGAACTCGTCAGCTTGGGCGACATGTGCGCGACGTTCGCCGACCTGGTCGGCGCGCCGCTTCCGGACAACGGCGCCGAGGATAGCTGGAGCGTCCTCCCGGCGCTCCTCGGAAAGTCAAAGGGCAAACCCCTTCATGAAGCTCTCATCTTCCAGGCGGGGAACGGCGCCCTGGCGATCCGCCAGGGACGATGGAAGTATATCGCCGCGGAACAAGAGGGGGGGAGGGGCCAGCTCTATGATCTGGATGCGGACCCGGGTGAGACGCGAGACCTCGCAGCCGAGAATCCACCGATCGTGGCGGCGCTTTCGGCCTTGTTGGGTCAATACCGAAGCCAGGGCTTCAGCCGGCCAAAAAGAGGAAAGGAGCCCCGGTCCTTCTGACTCTGAGGATTCGTCCGAAGGTGTCTCTTTGCGCGGCCTGGAGGCCGGCAGCTGCGTGTACGCGATCGGCTCGGGCCGCTACGGTTCTCGGCGGATCCCCTCCCCCGCGTCCTCAGCGCGCCCGGCCGCCCGGCGGCAGGTTCTCGTTGAGGAACCGGGTGAACAGCGTATAGAGGTGGAGAGTCGTGCCCTTCCCTTCGTAAATGCCGTGAGAGCGATTGGGATAGGACATCATCGTGAAGGCCTTGTTGTTGGCCACGAGCTCGTCGACCAGCATCTCGAATCCCTGGTAGTGGCAATTGTCGTCGCCGGTGCCGTGAACGATGAGCAGGTTCCCCTTGAGATCCTTGGCGAACGTGATGGGCGAGCCGTTCTTGTAGCCGTCCGCGTTGTCCTCGGGCAGGCCCATGTAGCGCTCCTGGTAGATCGTGTCGTAGATCCGCTGGTTGGAGATCGAAGCGACGGAGATCCCGGTCCTGTAAAGATCGGGGTGGCGGAACATGGCGTTCAATGTCATCGAGCCCCCGCCGCTCCACCCCCAGACCCCGACGCGTTCGGCGTCGATGTACGGCCAGGCGGCGATGGCGGCCCGCACTGCCGCGGCCTGGTCCCTCGAGGCCAGGATGCCGATCTGGCGATAGATGCTCTTGCGCCAGGCCCGGCCGCGGGGCGCGGGCGTGCCGCGGTTGTCGAAGCTGGCGACAACATAGCCCTGCTGGGCCAGCATGAGGTGCCAGAGGTAGCCGTTGCCGCCCCAGTTGTCCTGGACGGTCTGGCCGGCCGGCTCGCCGTAGACATAGACGAAGAGCGGGTATTTCTTGGCCGGGTCGAAATCGGGGGGCAGGATGCGCCAGCCGTCGACCTGGACGCCGTCGCCGATGTCGAGCTTGAAGAACTCGGCCTTCTTCCTGGACAGGCCTTCGACCCGGGCCCTCAGCTCCTTGTTGGCCGCCAGCGTACGGACGGGCTTCCCCTCGGGCAGCCGGACGAGCTCGGTCGCCGGCGGGGTATCGATGGTCCCGCAGGTGTGGAAAGCCCAGCGGGCCGAAGGGGAGATGTCGTAGCTATGCACGCCGGTCTGGCCGGCCGGGCCGACGAGCGACGGGGCGCTCTTGCCGTCCGCGCGGACGCGGAAGAGGAACCGCTTCGTGGCGTCCCCCGGTGAGGCCGTGACGTAGAGCCAGTTGCCGCGCTCGTCCACGGCGTCCACGCTGACGACGTCGTAATCGCCCGGCGTCAGCAGCTTGACCTCGCGGCCGTCGCGCGACACGCGGTAGGCGTGCCGCCAGCCGTCGCGCTCGCTCAGCCAGAGCAGGCTCCGGCCGCCGTCGAGCCAGACGAAGTCGTCCATGATCTCCACCCAGGTCTCGTCCTTGTCGACGAAAAGGCTCCGGGCCTCGCCGGTCGCCGCGTCGCCGAGGAGAACGGTCAGCGTGTTCTGCAGTCTGTTGAGGTGCTGGAGGATGACCTGGCGCGAATTGCCGGCCCATTCGAGCCTGGCGATGTAGGTGTTGCTCGGGTCGCCAGGCGTCTTGATCCAGACGGGCGCTCCGCCCGAAACGGGGACGACGCCGGCCCTGACGGCGGAATTCGTCTGCCCCGTCTTGGGGTACTTGAAGGTCTGGACCTTGGGATAGAACGATCCGGTGTTGTCGATCATCGTGAAGACCGGCACGTTGCGCGTATTGAATTGCCAGAAGGCGATGGAGGCGCTGTCGGGCGACCAGCGGAAACCGTCCCGGATCGAGAACTCCTCTTCGTTGACCCAATCGGCGGTCCCGTTGACGATATCCTCGCTTCCGTCGAAGGTCAGCTGCGTCGTCCGGCCCGAGGCCAGGTCCTCGGCATAGAGGTTGTTCTTGACGACATAGGCGGCCTTGAGGCCGTCCGGCGAGAGCTTGGCGAACATCAGGCTGGAGGGCTCAAAGCCAGCCCCGAGCCGGCGCAGGCGGCCGGACTGGAGCTCATAGGTCCAGAAATCGCCCCGGGTGTTCTGCCGCCAGACCCGTTTCGAGTTGGTAAAGACGATCAGGACCTTGCCGTCTGGCGACCAGGCGTAGTTCTCGATCGACAAAGGCTGGTCCGAGCCGGGCGGGACGAGCTTGGCCGCCGCGACCAGGACCTCCCGGCGGCCCGTGGCTGCCCGATAGAGGATGAGGTCACGGCCGGACTTGGCCTCGGCGCTCGGCTCCAGGGTCGTGTAGGATTCGCCGTCGCTCATCCAGCGCGCCGGGCCGAACCGTTCCTGGGAGAATTCGGGTGAGGCGAATATGCGGTCCAGAGTCAGCAGCCCGGCTCCGGAAGGGGTCTCCTGGGCGGGCAGGACCGCGACCAGCGCCAGGACCGCGATCAGGGCGATCATGGGGCGGAGGGCCGTTCTTTTGAGCATCTCTTCTCTCCTTGTTCCTGTCAGGATACCAAACCGGTCCGATCGTATCCAGCGGGCGGCGGGAGCCGGACGGCCGCCGCCTCTCTAGTCCTTGAAGACCGCGAACTCCGCCAACCCGGCGTTGGATGTCTCCGGGGACACCGTGTCCGCCGCGAACACAACCCAGGAAACCCTCTTGGCCGGGAAGACGATCTCCCGGGCCGAGCGGGCGTCGTTCGGCAATTCCCCGACCTTGACGGAGCTGCCGTCGCTGAACAGCAGCGCGCCCGAGATGATGTGGTCTTTCGGGTTCGGCCGGTCGAAGAGCCAGACTCGCCGGACCTCCTGGGGCGAATCCCAGCTGAGGCGGATCATCGCCGTCTGCCTTTCGCCGCGGCTCACCCACTCGCGGCGGTTGATGGCCTCGTCAAGATCGACGACGCCGTCGACGGCCCCTTCCCCGAAGTACTCGATGAGCTCGGTGAAGGGCTTGTTCTTCTTATGGACCGATGAGACGTTGACCCTGGCCCGGAGGGCGATGTTGGACTCGCTCTTGAGCCGGTCCTCGGGCGCCCGGCCCGCGGCTTCGGTCAGCCCGGCCAGCCCCGCCGCGTCGAGCAGGCGGACCTCCTGCAGCGTCCAGGCGTAGCGGCCGCCCATGGGATCGGCCACGGTCCGGTTGCCGAAGTACTTTTTATGGAAGTTGGCCGAATAGCTGAGCCAGGCGCTCCGGCCGTCGGCCCCGATGAACTTCGACGGGAAGTTCAGGAAATAACCCTGACGCCCGAACTTTTCCATGAAGGCGATCAGGCGATAGGGACCCGTGATCTCGTCGGCCTCAAGGATGTAGGAGTTCATATCCTCGACGCCCGGCCAGCCGTCCGTGACGCACATCAGGTATTTGCGGAGGGGCGCGTCGTAGGCGATGGTCGTGCATCCCATGCGGTTGTTCCATGAGGCGAGGGGCCGAATGGCCGCGAAGTCCTTCGACCAGACGGGGCGCCCGTCCTGCCCGCGGCCGGCGTAAAACTCGTAGCTCGCAGGATCGTTGATCGTCTCCGGGCTCGGGGTCACCCGGGCCAGATAGACGGCGTCGCCGGCGATCCAGCTGTTTCCGGCGATCCGCGGCGCCGTGTCGCCGTCGAGGGCGCCGTGCCCGACGAGGTAGGCCTTCCCGTCCGGGGAATGCTCCATGTTCCGTCCGAAATCGACGAAATGCGGCGTCCCCATCTTGACCTGCCGGCCGCCCTTGCCCGATTCCGGGAATAGGGGCTTCCCGGGCGAGAGCGGGCTCGGGATCCAAGTCCTGCCGTAGTCCCTGGAAATGCGGAAGCCCGGCAGGGGGCCGCAGATGGCCCAGCTGTACAGATCCGGGTTTTCCGGCTTCGTGAAGTCGAAATCGACGGCATAGGTCCCGTAGTACCAGATCCCGTCATGGACGAGGTTGGCGCTGGGGTAGCGGCCGCCATACGGTTCGGCCGAGGCGGCTTCCGTGCCCAGGGACGTGACGGTCAGGTTCAGGGGATCGGCGCCCTCGATCAGGGCGTTGCCGGTCCTGGCGTTCCGGCCGTTCGAGTGGCAGCCTTCCTCTCCGATCTCCCCGTCCGTCCAGCCGCTGTACATGTTCCCGTCCTGGGCCCAGGAGGGATACCAGGTGTCGGCGTCGGTGTAGGCGACCGAGTTGCGGGTGAAGGCCACGGCCACGATGTCCTTCGAGCGCTCGAACGGGCAGCCGGGGGGCACTTCGGAGGCCCTGACGCGGGGCGGCCACGGCTGCGAGGCGTAAGGGACATTCGCTTCTCTGACCGGAGAGGCGCAGCCCGCGAGGCAGCCAGCGGTCAGGACCAGGACGGCAATGGATGTTCTGCTTCTCATGATCTTTCCTTTTCCTCTACCTCGCAACCGACAGGACATAGGTCGCGGCCGGCGACGTCTGGAATTCGATGAGGCCCGGACCGGCCTTTACGACAGGGACGGACTTCCCCCTGACGAAGACCCTCAGCGGAACGGCCGAGCGGATCCGGCAGGCATTCCCGATCTTCGAAAGCAGGGTCGCGCCCTCGAGCCGCCCGCCTTTCCATTTCATTCCGACTTCGAATCCGCCGCGGGCGACGAGCCCGCGGACCTCTCCGTCCGTCCACGAGCCCGGCAGGGCCGGCAGGAGCGCCAGCTCGCCCTCGTGGGACTGGAGGAGAAGCTCCGCCACCGCAGCGGACATGCCGAACGAGCCGTCGACCTGCATCGCGCTCGAGCAGATCGAAAAGAGGCTTTGCGTAGTGTACTTGTGCATGGCGTAGGCCATGTTCTCCATGGCCTTGGCGCCGTTGCCGAGGCGCGCCCAGCAGGCGGCCTTCCAGGCCGAGGACCAGCCGTTCCCGGGAAGGCCGCGCTGTTCGAGGACGACCCGGCTCGCCTCGGCTAATTTCGGCGTCTTTCGGGCGGAGATCTGATGCCCGGGGAACAGGCCCCAGAGCCCGGAGATGTGCCGGTGGCTCGCTTCCGTCTCTCCCCAATCCTCGAGCCATTCCTGGAGGTTGCCCCGCTTCCCGATCTGCAGGGGCGCCAGCCTGGCTCTGGCGGCGAGGACGCGCGCCTTGAGATCGGCGTCCACGCCGAGGACGTCGGCCGCCCCGGCGACGTACCCGAACAGGTCGGCGAGGATCTGCATGTCGATCGTCGAGCCGGCGCAGATGGACGTCGTCGTCTTGAACGTCGTGATCTCGTCGAAGAAGCGGGTTTGGCCCGGGATGTCCGGGAAATTCTCGGGCGACGTCGAGGGGTTGGTCACGAGCCAGCCGTACTTGGGATGCGGAACGAGGAAATCCAGGAAGAACTCGGCGCTGCCCTTGAGGACCGGGTAATATCGCCTCAGGAACTCCTTGTCCCCCGTGAACAGGTAGTGCTCCCAGAGGTGCGTGGCCAGCCAGGCCCCCCCGGTCGTGAACGCTCCCCAGCTCGGGCCGTCCATGGGCGCGGCCACCCGCCAGAGATCGGTGTTCTGATGGAAGACCCAGCCGCGGGCGCCGTAGTTCTCCCGGGCGACCTGGGCGCCCTGGTCCGTCAATTCCTCGATCATCTTGAAGAGGGGCTCGGCGCATTCGCTCAGGTTGCCGACCTCGGCGGGCCAGTAGTTCATCTCGGTGTTGATGTTCGTCGTGTATTTGGAATCCCACATCGGGTTCATGTCCTTGTTCCAAATGCCCTGGAGGTTGGCCGGCTGCGTGCCGGGCCGGGACGACGAGATCAGGAGGTAGCGCCCGAACTGGAAGACGAGGGCGGCCAGGGCGGGATCGTTGTCGCCGTCGCAGGCCGCCAGGCGCTCGTCGGTCGGCAGGGCCGAGTTCGGCGTCGCGGGCAGGCGCAGGTCGACGCGGCGGAACAGCCGCCGGTGCTCGCCGAGGTGGGCGGCCTTCAGCCTGTCGAAAGGCTTGCCGGCCGCGGCCGACATCACGGCTCCGGCACGGGCCTGCTCGTCGGCGCTGCAATCCTTATAGTTAACGAAGTTCGTGGCCGCCGCGACGAGCAGCGTGACGGCGTCGGCTTGGGCGATCCGGAGCTCGTCCCAGTCCAGGCTCATCGTCCCGCCCTCGGGCAGGGCCTTGAGGACGGATTCGTAGCGCAGGGCCCCGGTCACGCCCATGTAGTCGGCCGATTTGCCGCGCACGACCAGGCCGTCGGGCGGCAGGCCGTCCATCCGGAAATAATCGGTCGCGTAGTTCGAGTGGGCCGAATTCCGCTCGCCGCGGAGCTGGGCCTTGAACGAGATCCGGCCCGGCTTGTCGGCCGAAAGCCGGACGACGATGACCTGGTCCACCGGGCTGACGAAGACCTCCCTCTGAAAGCGGACGCCGTCCTGCGTGTAGCGCGTCGTGACAACGGCCGTGTCCAGGTCGAGCTCGCGCCGGTAATCCGTGACGGCCCCTTTCGCGCCGAACTCAAGGACGAGATCGCCGAGGGACTGGTATTTCATCTGCTCGACGGGGTATCCCATCAGATGGCGCCCGAACAGGATGTGGGCCATCTTGTAGTTTCCCTCGAAGACGAGCTTCTGGATCTCCGGCAGGGCCCTGGCGCCGCCCTTCACGACGGTGGAATACGGGCCGCCCGACCAATAGGTCTCCTCGTTGATCTGGATCCGCTCCTCGTCCGTCCGGCCGAAGACCACGGCCCCCAGCCGGCCGTTCCCGACAGGCAGGGCGTTCTCCCATTTATCGGCGGGATGGGCGTACCAGAGGATCGTCGAGGGATCGAAGGAAAGCCTGTCCGCCCCCCCGACCGGAACGGCCAGCGTGCCGGCGAGAAGCAGGACCGCCGCGGCGGCTGAGCCGCGGATCCTTTTTCCGCTAGTCCTCATAGGGAATTCCTTTCAGAGATAGACTCTTCCGGCCGCGGGCGTCGTCCCCCGATGGCCCTTGTCTCCATCCTGCCCGCGGGGCTGGGCGATCGGCGGAGCGCCGCAACCGGCGAGGGTCCACGTCCCATGATCGACGCCGAACTTGACAGGGCCGGTATCCTCCCCTTCCCATCTTACACCCCCGGCCCCGCCGAGGAACGGGCCGGCCGGGACGACCCGGCCGCCTGCCCTGACCGGGTCGAGCCTGGCTGCGGAGCGCCTGGAGGACACCGTCATTTCAATCCGATCTCGACCGTTAGCTCCCGGCAGGCCGGAAGCGACAGCCGGCGGCTGCGGGCGTTCCCGGCGCTCCGGACGGCGGCCCCGCCTCCGCGAACGGCCAGGAAGGCGATGTCCCCGGGCGCGAGAAGCGTGATCTCCTGGGCCTTGCCGCTCTTGAGCACGACCTCGA
Source organism: Acidobacteriota bacterium (assembly GCA_039683095.1). Classification (NCBI taxonomy): domain Bacteria; kingdom Pseudomonadati; phylum Acidobacteriota; species Acidobacteriota bacterium. The sequence goes on from JBDKSB010000012.1 coordinate 564,643, forward strand.
TGGTCTTGCCGTTCCAGGTCAGCCGCCTGGCTTCGATCCGGCCGCGGCAGAGAACGCCCTCGATCGTCCCTGACGGCCAGGCCGCAGGACAGGCCGGCAGCAGTCGCACGATCCCCGGGTCGGAGGAGACGAGCATCTTGATGAGCACGGCGGGCAGGCCCCCGCTGATGTCCATATTGAACAGCTGTTTGGCGTTGTGCATGGACGCCAGGTTGTGGAGCCAGTAGCGGTTGAGGAGCGGCACCAGGCAGCGGTAGGCCAGGTCGGCCTCGCCCAGGCTGGCCGAAGCCTGTCCCAGCTGGACCAGGCCGAAGGACATGAACCCGCCCTGTTTCCGCCAGTTCGACCAGTGGCGATCGAGCTTGATCTCGATGAGCTTCCTGAAGGCGGCCCGGAGCCGCGGGTCACCGGCGATCTCCTCCGGCATCCCGTCATAAAGGGCGTAGAGCTGGGAGCTGTGCCGGTGGTTATAGTTGTCGGCCAGGCGGGGCGTCAGCCACTCCTTGACCGCTCCGTCCTCGTTGACGAGATAGGGCGGCATCTTGGCCAGCATCTTTTCCCAGACCTGGACCTTGTCCCGGTTGAGGCCGAGCGCCCGGGAGGCTGCGATGGCGTTGGAGAGCAGCTCCTTGGCCGCGGCGACGTCCATCGTGGCGTTGAACGTCACCTGTGACCTGGTGTTCGAGGGCGCGTTCTCCGGCGACTGGGTCGGGCTGAACAGGTAGCGCCCGTCCGGACCCTCATAGAGATAGTCCTCGAAGAACAGGGCCGCCTTTTCCATGAACGGCAGGGCGTGGCGGGCCAGGAACTCCCGGTCGTCCGTGTAGAGCCAGTAGTCATAGAAGAAATGGGCCGCCCAGGCCGCGCCGGCGACCCAGAACTGGCCGGGGAAATCCGCCTCGAAGGCGTTGTTGTAGCCGTTGGTCGTCGACCGCGAGGGCAGGACGATCCCCCGCGCCCCGAAGGTCATCTTGGCGTTGACCTCGAGATATGGGACCAGTCCCTCTATATAGGATGTGTAGGCCGGCATGAGCTCGGGCATGTTCCCCATGAGCAGCGAGGCGATGGCCGAGGGGACATTCCCGTTGTGGGTGAAATCGCTCGCCCAGGGCGGGCTGTAGGTCCCGGCCCAGACGCCCTGGAGGGTGGGCGGCAGGTCGCTCACGCTGGAGAGGATGTTGTACCGGCCGGCGTCGAAGACCTTCTCGATGAGGGCCCGGGAGGGCTCCTCGTCCGTCGTTGTGGCCAGGAGTTCTTCCGACGTCAGGCCCCGGTCGGCCCCCCCGCCGAGATCGAGCCGCATGCGGCCGAAGATCCCGCCGTGGATCCTCGCGTGCGGGCCCAGCAGCGCGGCGTAGTCGGCGGGCAGGGCCGCCAGATCCTTCTTGGTCCGTTCTATCAGGGACTTCTCGAAGTCGTCGAGGACCTTGATATCCACGAACACCAGGACCTCGTCCGCGCCGCTTAGCGTCAGGCCCTGTCCCTCAGCGGCCGCCGCGCCGTTGCGGGCCGCGACCCGGGCCACGCCTTCAAGGCCCTGGATGCTGCCGGGGTAGGCATGGGTGAAGCCGTGACGGAAGGTCAGGGTCGACGTGTCGGCGGTCACGGCGAGGTTGCCGACATCGGCCCGGAACCGCCGGTTGCCGGGCTCCCGGGGCGAGAGCTCGAGGCGGCAGCTTACGGCGCCGGGTCCCGGGCCCGTGATCCTCAGGACAGCGACGCCGTCGGCCCGGGAGACGAACAGGCGCCGCTCGAACGGGCCGCGGCGGTCGGCCCAATGGACGATCGTTTCGCCGGTCGCGAAATCGGTCGCGCGCGCGTAGCCGGAGACCCCGCCGTCCGCCGCCATCCTGATCCTCAGGTCGAACGCGGGCATGAGGGCGTCGGGGTAAAGGAACTCCTTCTGTATCGACGCATCGACGGCCAGCCGGCCGGCCTGGTCATGGAGGCCGCTGTCGATGAGGCGGCGGACCTCGAAGAGGCGCGTCGCGACAGCCGGCGGCAGGAGCGGGTCGCGCTCGGGCACGAACATCCTCTTGTGGCTGAAGACGATGATCTCGTCGAGAGGCCGTCCGAGGACGCTGGCCCCGACGGTCCCGTTCCCGCTGAGGAGGCCCTGTTCCCAGGTCGCCCCGGGCTCGGAGCTGACGAACCCGCGCGCGGGCGGCGCCAGGATCCCCGAGGCCTGGGCGGCGGCCGGCGAAGAGGGACTCGGCGAGGCGCCGAGTCCGGGGATCGCGTTGATCAGGACGGCGCCCAGGACCAGTACGGCCGGCGTTCCGGAGCGGCGGATCCGGCTCATCATGTCAACCTCCTTTGCGGGCGGGGCGACCGCCCTCAATAGCTGCTGCCGAGGATCTCCAGAACGTCGGCCGGCGTCGCCAGACGCGGGTGGTTCCTGTAATCGGGCAGCACCAGGGATTGACGGGCCAAAGCCTCGATCTCCTCTTCCGGAACGTCGAAATCGCGGAGCCGGAAGTCCATCCCGATCTTTTTGATGAACCTCTTGATCGCGGCGCAGGCGCCTTCGGCGGCCCTGGCGCCCTTCTCCGCCGCGAGCCGGGGATCGATGATCCTGCCGACCGCCGCGAACTTGGCCGGCACGGTTTTGCAGGTGTAATCGAGGATGGCCGGATAGACGACGGCCAGGGCCTGGCCGTGGGCCACGTGCGGGTAGAAGCCGCTGATGGCCATGCCGATGCCGTGCGGCAGGGTCACGCCGGCGTTGGCGATGCAGAGGCCGCCCAGCGTGTCGGCCCAGGCCATGCGTTCCCGGGCCTCGAGGTTCCGGCCGTCCTTGAGGGCGGCCGGGAGCGACTTGACCGTCAGGCCGATGGCCTCCATGGCCATCATGTCGGTATAGGGCGATCCGCCGGGATTGATCAAGCTCTCGAAAGCGTGGGCGAAGACGTCGAATCCCGTGGAGGCGGTGACCTTATCGGGCAGCGAGACCATGAGCTCGGGATCGACCAGTGAGACGCGGGGGTAGAGGAGCGGATGGGCCAGGGCCGACTTGTTCCTCTCGGCCGGGTTAGTCACGACGGCGACCTGGGTCACGTTGGAGCCCGTCCCCGACGTCGTCGTCACGGCGATGACGGGCAGGGTCTTGGCCGTGGGCTGCTTGTCCCGGAAGAAGAGGTAATCCCAAGCGCCGCCCCGATGGGTGGCCTCGACCGCGATGGCCTTGGCCGTGTCCATGGTCGATCCTCCCCCCACGGCGACGAGGACGTCCGCCTTGAACTCCCGGGCCAGCCGGGCGCCCCGGGCGACGACCTCGGTGGTCGGATTGGCGATGACCCCGTCGAAGCGGGCCACAGCCAGGCCGGCCTCGGTCAGCAGGCCCTTGGCCCGCGTGAACATCCCATGAAAGCAGGGTTCATCGGGGACGGTGACCAGGACGGCCCGGCTCCCGAAACTGGCGGCGACTTGGCCGACCTCGGCCAGGCGCCCCCTGCCGAAACGGATCTCCGTGGGGTGAAAATAACGGAATTCTTTCATGACAAGCTCTCCTGTTGTATGGAATCAAGGTCGACAAAGATCTTCATCGACCTCTCCCCCTCCTGCTCGATGTAATCGTAGGCGTTCCGGTACTGCTCGAACGGGAAATGGCGGGTCTCCAGCGGCCTGGTGACCAGCCCGCCCGACCGGATGAGGCGGACCGCCTTGACGAAGTCCTGGCGCCGGTACATGAGCGTGCCCGTCAGGGTCAGCTCCCGGTCCTGGACGAGGCCCATGTCGACGCGGGGCCGGTCGCCGTAGACGCCGACGGCGACGATCGTTCCGCCCTTTTGGATGGCGCCGATCGCCTCGTTCAGCGCAACCTCGGCCGCGGCGCAATCGAAAGCCTTATCGAAACCCTTGGCGCCGAAGACGCGGGCCGACGCTTCCTTCAGGCTCTCGCGCCCGGCCCGGCCGACGTGCTTCAGGCCGCACCTCCGGGCGATGTCCAGCCGGAATTCGCTGACATCCGTGATGAGGACCCTGGCGCCGGCGGCCCGGGCCGCCTGGGCGACGAGGTTGCCGATGGGGCCGGCCCCGAGCACGGCGACGTTGGCCCCGGCCAGCGCCCCGGCGCGGGACGCGGCATGGACGCCGACGGCCGCGGGCTCGACCAGCGCGCCCTGTTCGAAGGTGAAGGAGGCCGGAAGCGGGACTATCCGTTCCTCCCGGGTCAGAAAGAACTCCTGGGCGCAGCCGGGGGCTTGAAATCCCTGGACCCGGAGGACGTCGCAGATGTGGTAGTCCCCCCGCCGGCAGGGGGCGCAGCGGCCGCAGACGAGCTGGGGCGTGGCCGTGACCTTCTCCCCCGGCCGCACGCTCTCGACGCGCCGACCGACGGCCTCCACGACGCCGGAGAATTCATGCCCCTGCACGACCGGGTAGGACGTGAAGGGATGGCGTCCGTGGCGGACGTGGATGTCTGATCCGCAGATGCCGATCATGCGGACCCGGATCAGGACTTCCTTCGGCCCGGGTTTCGGCGCCGGGACATCGCGGAACTCGATCGCGCCCGGACTGGTCATGACGGCTTGTTTCATGCGAAGACTCCTTGGCCGCGGCGGGCGGCCTCAGCGGAAGACGTAGTAGAGGACGACCAGCAGCGCCAGGAGTCCCCCGGCCAGAACCCGCGGATCGCTCCATCCCTGGATCCGGCCCCGGGAAAGAACGGCCTTCGGGCTGCTCCATGTCAGGTCGCGGATCTTTTCGAGGTCCGGTTTTGGGGTCAGCAGGCTGACCGCCACGAAAACCACGCTGCAGATGCAGAACATCCACCAGGCCTGCATCATGAACGGGATGCCCAATCCCTGGGTAATGACCTTTTCGGCGCCGAAAACGGGGAAGTCGATCAGGAAGGAGGCGAGCCCGAGAAGGAACCCGCCCACGAGGGTCGTCAGCGCCGCCTGTTTCGTGCCGCGCTTCCAGAAGACGCCCCAGAGGAAGACGGTCGTGATCGGCGGCGCCAGATAGCTGCCGATGGTGTTGATGGCCTCGAAGATGCTCGAGTAGCGTCCGCCCTGCGTCGACCAGGCCATGGCCAGGAGCATGACGGCCACCGTGCAGGCCTGGCCGATCCGTACCTGGGCCTTGTCCGAAGACTCCGGCCTGATCCTTTTAACGATGTCGACGGCGACCAGCGTGGCGGTGCTGTTGAGGGCGGCGGCGATCGTGCTCATCAACGCCGCCAGGAGTCCGGCTGCGATGACCCCCTTGAGCCCCGTCGGGATGAGCCGGACCAGGAGGACCGGCAGGGTCTGATTGGCGTCGGCCCCGATGACGTCGCGGAAGAGGACATAGCCGACGACGCCGGGCAGGACGAGGATGAAAACGGGGAGGATCTTGAGCAGGCCGGCGAAGAGGGCCCCTCTTTGGGCATCCTTCTCCGTCCGGGAGCCGAGGACGCGCTGGACGATCGTCTGGTCGGTGCACCAGTACCAGATGCCGAGGATGGGATAGCCGAGGAAGACGGCGTACCAGTTCAGGCCGGCCGAGCTGTGGGTCTGCAGCATGCTGAGCTGGCCGGGCTTGACGGCGGCCTTGAACGCGGCCAGGGAGGCGATGCCGTGCGAAGGCAGCGCCAGCACGGCGAAGATCGTGACCAGGGCGGCGCCCAGGATCAGTATGACCGCCTGGATCGACTCCGTGACCACGACCGCCTTGAGCCCGCCGAGCAGCGTATAGATGCCGGTCACGATCGAAATGAGGATTATCGAGGTGAGGACATCGATGCCGAAGAACTGGCGGAAGACCGCCGCTCCGGCGTACAAGCTCATGCCGATGTGGATGAACAGCGCCGCCAGGATGGCCATGAAAGCCAGCATGATCCTGGCACCAGGCCCGAACCGCTTCTCGAGGAACTCGGGCAGCGTGGAGATGCGGCTCCGGAAATAGAATGGCGCGAAGACCAGGGCCAGGAGGATAAGGCTGAAGGCCGCCATCCATTCAAAATTGCCCCAGACAAGCCCTTCGGAATAGCCCGAGGCGGCCAGCCCCACCAGGTGAATGGTCGAGATGTTGGCGGCGAACATGGCCGAGCCGACGACGCCCCAGCGAAGCGACCGGTCGGCCAGGAAGTAGCCGCTGGCGGTCCGCTTGATGCCGCGGGCCGAGAGCACTCCGATGGCGAGGATGCCCAGCATGTAGACGATGATGATCACGAGATCGAGCACGGGGATCCCGAGCGTCGCTTGGGTCATTATTCTCTCCTGGTTATGGCCTCATGGCGCCGGTCGGCCGCCGGACAAACCGGACGACATGGTGATCGTCAGGAAGGCCGGGGGAGAGCCCGATGGGCTCTCCCCCGGCTCCGTTAGACATGCGTTTTCCGGTTCTAGAACTTATAGGACAGAGAGAACCGGAATTGACGGGAACCGGAGAAGCCGCGGAGGCCGGTCGAGCCCGCCGTGTAGGTCCCGTCAGTCGCGTTCTCGTCAGCCGGGCGCCAGGTCCCGCCGGGGTTCTTGGCGACCGTCAGGGTGTACGCGCCGAGAAGGTTGAAAATATTCACATAGGCTCCGAGCGATCCGGGGCCGAGGCGCAGGTCCTTCCCGAGCCTGAGGTCGATGTTGTCGCTCGCTTCGTTCCAGTAGGTGCCGGGGGAGTTGACGTAGATCGAATAGCCCGTCCGGCTGACATTATGAGCCGCGGCCCAGGCAGCCGGAGGCTGGACGGTGACCGTCCGTCCCCAGGGCGAACCGTCGGAATGGGTATAGAAGAAGGAGAACATGAAATCGTAGGGAAGGATGAACGTGCCGTAGAGCTTGATCACGAGGGGCCGGCCGTAGGGCATGTCGCCGTACGAGTTGACAAAAGCGTTCGCGCTGGAGAAGACGCCCTGCGAGCCCCAGGAAGCATAGCTCATGGGATAGTTCCCCTTGCTCTTCGTAAAGTTGACCGAACCGCCGAGCTGCCAGTTCTGGGCCAGTCTCTTGTCGAAGCTGATCTCCACGGTGTCGTACTTGAAGACGGCTTCGGGGATGTTGGTCAGGCGGTGGAACTGGTCCGGCGCATCGTTGGACAGGAAATACATCGTGACGTCCTGGGCCGGATAGGAGCCGGTGGCCGGAACGGTCGTCGTGAACGGGACCCACCATTCGGGGGCCAGGTCATGGCTGTACCAGTACCGGTCGGAGGCCTTGTCCCAGAGGACGCTGCCCAGGATGTTCTGTCGGTTCTTGTGGATATAACGGGCGCTGACGCGCAGGTTCTTGACCAGCTCGTGTTCGAGGCCGACCGTGATCTCGTCGACGTAGGGCACCTTGACATCGGGGTCGATGGCGTCCAGGTAGGCCGTGGAGACCATGGCCAGGGGCGTGTCGCCCCAGGCTTCCTGGTACTCATCGATGCCGGGGAGGTCCGGCGTGCCGTTGTGGTTGTTGTCCCACCAGTTCCAGCTGAATGAGCGCCAGGTCAGGGGGTACATGGAAGAGAACGTCCCCGTGGGGAAGCTCTCGGGCTGGCGGGAGAACGAGGCCTTCAGGGCCGTCTTGCCCTTGCCGAAAAGGTCATAGGTCAGGCCGACGCGCGGGGACAGGAACAATCCATAGGGGAAGGCGTTGTCCCAGTTCGCGTAGGAGACCTCGTCATACGGATTCATGCCGTAGATCGGTTCGAAGTAGGTCTCCCCGATGGCCAACGCGACCGGATCCGTGGTGGCTCCCTTGGACCGGCCCGGGCTCCAGGCCTTCATGTGGTCCGCGCGCAGGCCGACATTGACGGTCAGGCGCTTGATGGAGAACGAGTCCTGGATGAAGCCGCCGATCCGCGAGGTGATGCCGATCTCGGCGCCGGACCCTTCGGTCCCGCCCATGACGGCGTATTCGAGCAGGCCGTCCCCGTAGACCGGGTCGGTCTCGCCGCCGTTCTGGGCCGCCCAATAATACGGGCTGCCGTCATAGTACGTCCAGAAGAGGGGCTGCTTCATATAGAAGCCCCATTCGCCGCGGTTCCGTTCCCATTCCAGGCCGGCCTTGATCTCATGCGTGCCGCCGAGAACGTTGTCCATGAACTTCGTGGCCGTCAGCGAGACGTTGGCCTTCGGCTTGTAGGTGTATTCGGTGGCGCCGGTGTTGCCCCAGCTGTAGCCCGTGAAGTCGTCATAGAAATGGGGCCCGTCCGGATTGGCCTCGGCCGTGTTGTTGCCATTCCACTTGAAATAGAGGCCGCCGGCCCGGAGGTCGAGGATCGTGCTGCTGTTGATCGTCCAGGAAACCGTCGCGGCGTAGTTGAAGCGAATCGGCTTGTTGTTCTTGTTGGCCTCGTTGGTGAGGCCCCAGCCGCTGTAATAATAAGGAACGTCCTGCACCGAATAGTGGCCCATGGCCGAGGCGCGGACGTTCTTGGACAGCTGGGCCGAGAGCTTCAGGAATCCGACATAGTTCGGGAAGGTGCGGTCGTAGTTGTCATAGGCCTTCCCGTTGATGACCGTGGGACGAAAATCGCCGGTGTACTTGCTGTTGATCATCCGGAACTCGGTCATGAACCAGACCTTGTCCTTGATGACCGGACCGCCGAGAGCGAAGGAGGCGTCCAGCGAGTAGACCGGGATAGAGGGTTTGGCCAGGTTGAGGGCCTGGAGGTCCGCCTCGGGGATGTGGATCTGGGACAGGTTGTCGTCCGTGTAATAGACGGATGCTTCTCCCGAGAACTTGTTGCCACCCGACTTCATGAGGACGTTGGTCAGGCCGCTGGTGCTGTTGAAGTATTGAGCGGTGGCCCCGGCCGTCACGACCTCGGCTTCCTCCACCATGTCCCACGCGATCCCGACGTCGCCGCCGAGGGCGACGCCGCCCACGTCAGGTTCGGTCATCTGGATGCCATCCATGACGGCTCCGACCTCTCCCCGCCCGTCGCCGTGGACGCTGCCGCCGACGGCCCCCGGGGCCATGGCGATGACCGCGCCGACGGAGCGCGACAGGGGCAGCGACGCCAGGACGTCGCTCGTGATGGTCTGCGACGTCGAGGATTTCACGACGTCGACCGTGGGCGTCGCCGCCGTGATCGTCACTTCCTGCTGAATGGTCGAGGGCTTCATCGTGATCTCGATCGTGATCGTCTTGTTGAGGTTGACGATGATCCCCGCCTGAACGGTCGTCTCAAAGCCGCTCAATTCGGCCTTGATCTCGTATCCGCTTCCCGGCGTCACGCTGGGCGCCCTGAACATCCCGTCCGCGTTGGTCACGGCCGTGACCTTGCCCATCAAGGCGGGTCCGGAGATCGTGATGGAAACGCCCGGCAGGGCCTGCCCGGTGTCATCGACGACCCGGCCGCGGATCGAGCCGGATTGCAGTTCCTGGGCCACGGATAGCGACGCCAGGAAAAGGAGCGAGGAGACGAGCGCTAGAATTCTTGTTCGCTTCATGCCGTTTTCTCCTTTTTTCTTGTCCTTTACGTTGATCACCCTGCTTCCCAAAATAATCATTATAATCTATTCCTGTATCACCTCCAAATGAATCACTCTTAAAGGGGATATTCTTTGCTTTCTGACATTAAGCAACTATCTTTTCTAAAACTTTCAGACATCTGATCAGCCTCTCATTTATCGATGAAATCAGTCCGTCGACGGCAAAACGCCGTCCTGATTATCGCGAATTCTGATGATTGATATGCTCATGATCCTGGTTGACGATCCCGCTGAGGATCAGGGAGACGGCTCCCATGACCGCCGACTTCGTGCCGAACGTCGCCGGCAGGATGGCGACGTTCCCGGAGGACTTGTTCAGGGCCCGGGCGTGAACGGTCTTGCGGACCTTGTCGAACAGGATGTCCCCGGCCTGGGCGACGCCTCCGCCGATGAAGACGGCTTCGGGATTGAACATGTTGATGAGCCCCGCGATCCCGATTCCGACGTACTCCGCCGCCCGGTCGAAGATCCTCCAAGCCGTCGCGTCGCCCCGCTTGGCGTAGTCCGCCACGATCTCGGCCGTCAGCCGCGATGGATCCCCGCCGCAGCCTTCGAGGAGTCCGGATGCGGCCCCCCGCTCGACCTCTTTCCTCGCGGCCTTGGCGATCGCGTTTCCGGAGGCGAGGGCTTCGAGGCAGCCGAAATTCCCGCATTCGCACTGGATATCGGAATCCTTGTCCAGGGTAAAATGGCCGATCTCGCCCGCCATTCCCTTCTGTCCATAGAGCGGGGCGCCGCGGATGATGATGCCGCCGCCTATGCCGTAGCCGATATTGACCATGACGAAGTTCTGATATTGCCGTCCCGCGCCGTACCAGATCTCGCCGAGGGCCATGACCCGGGTGACGTTATCGAAGATGACCGGGATCTCATGATCCCGCTGCAGGGCGGCTCTCACGTCGACGTTATGCCAATGGAAATCGGGCGAGAACTCGACGATCTCCCTGTCCCTGTTGATGAGGCCGGCGATGGCCATGCCGATCCCGCAGATCCTGCTCTTCCGGCTGCCGAGGTGGCCGCGCAGCTCGCCGACGACCTCCGAGGTCCGCTCCATGACCCGGGCGAATCCTCCCTCGACACGGGTCGGCGTCTTGATCTCCGCCACGACGTTGGCGTCGAGGTCGGTCAGAACGCCATGGATGTTCGTCGTGCCGAGATCGATGCCGATGATGAAGCTGTCCACGCCCGAGAAACGAAGCAGGGTCGGCTTGCGGCCGCCCTTGGAAATGCCGGCGCCGACCTCGATGACCAGGCCATCGCTGATGAGGCCCTCGATGATCCGGGAAATGGTCGGGGCGCTCAGGCCGCTGCTCTTGGCCAAGTCGGCCCGCGAAACGCCGTCGCTATCCCTGACGAGATTGGTGATCTTGACCTTGTTGAGCTCACAGATGAGCTTCGCGTTTCCCGCTCTGGTCTCGGACTTGCGGTGGGTGATCTCGCTGTTCTTCATTTAAGGATCACGTTCGGCTTATTTTCATGAAATAATAAACTAATCCATTGAATTGAGAAAAGCAAGTATTTTTTTTGGGCCGCAAAAGGACCTCGTTTCCGAGGGTCGATCGTCCCGATTATTGGGGCTATATTCTCATCCGGACCGGTTATCTGATAGAATGCCGGTCAAGGTGACTCATGAACATGTCAACTTCCACAAGATACTTTACTAATGAAGAAACTAAGCAGGCATTGAGGATGCCCGAGGCCGTCGAGGCCGTTCGAAAGGCCTTCATCCAGCTGTCGTCCGGCCGGGCCCTGGTCCCGCCTCGGACCAGCCTCGAGATCCCCGAATACCGGACGACGGTCCTGGCCATGTCGGCCTATCTTCCGGAGTCCAGGCGGGCCGGTCTCAAGCTCATCTCTCTCTGCGACGATAATCCGGCCAGGGGACTGCCATTGGCTCATGCGGTGACGGTCATCATGGACGCCGAGACCGGCGTCCCCCTGGCCGTTATGGACGGGGGATATCCCACGGCCGTCCGCACCGGAGCCGCGGCGGGCGCGGCCACGGCGGCCCTGGCCCGCCGGGACGCCCGAGTAGCCGCCGTCTTCGGCGCCGGCGTCCAGGGCCGGACCCAGCTCGAGGCCCTGGCCGCCGTCCGGCCGCTCCGCAAGGCCCTGATCTTCGACATCAACGCGCAGGCGGCCGCCGCCTTCGCCGGGGAGATGGGCCGGAAGCTCTCGATCGAGGTCGAGCCGGCGTCGTCGCCCGAGTCCCTTCGCGAGGCGGACATCGTTTCGACCGCGACGACCTCGAGCACGCCGGTCTTCCGGGACGAGGATCTCAAGCCTGGCGTTCACATCAACGCCTTCGGTTCCTACAAACCCCACGTCCGGGAGATCCCCGGCGAAACGATGGCCCGGGCCGGGATCTACGTCGATGACCGGACGGCCTGCCTCGCGGAGACCGGCGATCTGCTCATTCCGATCAGCGAGGGCCTCATAACCGAGGCCGCCATCCGCGCCGAGATCGGCGAGGTCCTGGCCGGGCTCAAGCCGGGTCGGCGCTCCGAAGACGAGATCACCGTCTTCAAGTCCGTGGGATCGGCCGTCCAGGACCTGGCCGTCGCCGACCTGGTCATCGGCTGAGGGCTGAAAATGGAATTCATCAGCGTCCTGAACGATGTGCTCGGACCGGTCATGCGCGGCCCCTCGAGCTCTCACACGGCCGGCTCCTATCATATCGGCCGGCTTGTCCGCTCGCTGCTCGGCGACGAGCCGGCCCGGGCGGCGTTCACCTTCGACCCGGACGGTTCCTATGCCCGGACCTACCGGCAGCAGGGCGTCGACCTGGCCCTCACCGCCGGACTGCTCGGCTGGCCGATCACCGATCCCCGCTTCCCCCGCGCCCTGACGGCCGCGCCCCGCTCGGGCTTCCGGCCCAGGTTCCGGGTCGCGCCGATCGCCGGAGCGGATCACCCGAACACGGTGGTCATCGACCTCCTTTCGAAGGGGCGGGAACGGCTCCGGGTCACGGCCCGATCGGTCGGCGGCGGCATGATCGTCGTGAGCGAGGTCGACGGCTGGCCTGTCGATCTCGACGGGAAGAGCCATGCGGTCCTGGCCTGGACGACGGCGAACCGGGCCCGGACCGTCGAGAAGCTCCTCCTGGGCGACGCTCCGTCATCCGGGACGCCGGAGAGAACCGAGCGGGACGGGACGGTCCTGCTGACCTTCAGGCGCCGGAAGCCCCTCGGCGCGGAGGCCGCGTCCCGGCTGGCCGCGCTGGATGGCGTTCGGAAGGTCCGGACCGTCGCTCCCCTCTTCTTCATCCAAAAGGGCGCGCCGCTGTTCCTGACCGGAAAACAGATGGTTTCGCTGGCCCGCCGGCGCGGCTGGTCGCTCGGCCGGACAGCCCTGGAATACGAAAGCCGGCTCCTCGGCCTTTCGCCGGCGGAGGTCCTGGCGGAGATCGAAAGGCGATACGGGATCATGAAGGATTCCGTCGATCGCGGCCTGGACGGCCGCGGCCTGCGCATGCAGCTGCTCGCCCCCTCGGCCGGACGGGTCCTTCGCGCGGAGGCCGGGAAAAAGCTCGCCGCGGGCGGCCTGCACGCGCGGGCGGCGGCCAGGGCCATGGCCGCCCTCCATGTTTCCAACAGCATGGGCATCGTCTGCGCCGCCCCTACGGGAGGCTCGGCCGGCGTTTTGCCCGGAGTGGCCGTCACCCTGGCCGAAGAGAAGGCGCTCGACGGCGAGAAAACGGCCCTGGCCCTCCTGGCTGCGTCAGCGGTCGGCCTCCTCGTCGCCAGGCGGGCGACGTTCGCCGCGGAGGTCGCCGGCTGCCAGGTCGAGATCGGGGTCGCCGGGGCAATGGCCGCCGCAGCGGTCGTTGAAGCTGCCGGCGGAAGCGCCGCTCAGGCGGCCGACGCCGCGGCCGTGGCCCTGCAGAACACGATGGGGTCCGTCTGCGACCTGGTCCAGGGCATCTGCGAGATCCCTTGCCATACCCGGAACGCCGCGGCCGCCGCGTCGGCCTTCGTCTGCGCCGACCTCGTCCTCGGCGGGTACCTGAATCCGATCCCTCTCGACGAGACGATCGACGCGTCCTACGCCTCGGGGAGGATGCTCCCCGCCGAACTGCGCTGCACGGCCTTGGGCGGGATCGCGGCCACGTCGTCCGGACGTTCTCTGCGCCGGCGGAGTCGACGCTGACCGGCTCAGGGCCGCCGGAAGGGTTATATTTCGGGCGCTTTCTTTCATTTCTTAATTATATGTGATACATATATTCTCTTATGTTTAGAGAATATTTTTGGCATGCAATAATCTAGCTTATTTCTATTCCTTATTTATAGCGTGAAACGAGATATAAAACCAACCGTGACAGCCGGCGCGCAAGCCCGGTCCGTGAAGGGCCTGTCCGTCGCTCGTCGGCCGGCCGCCGGAGAGGCGGCCGCGGAATCAAATCAAGCGAGGAACATCGTCATGAAGAAAGCTGGCCTCATCAACCGGGAGATCGACTCGGCCCTGAACCGTCAAGGACACATGGACTGGCTCATGGTGGTCGACGCCGGCTTCCCCTGCCCGGACGACGTGGAACTGATCGACATCGCCCTGACCCCCGGAAAGCCTTCCGTTCTGGAGGTGTTGACCGAGATCGCGGCGGTGCATTCGGTGGAGAAGGTCGTCGTCGCCCGCGAGACCCAGGAGCACAATCCTTCCCATGTCCGGAAGGCCGCAGCGGCCTTCGGCGAGGGCGTCGAGATCGAAGTGATCCCCCATGCCGAGATGAAATCGCGCAGCCATTCGGTCAAGACGATCGTCCGCACGGGCGATTTCACGTCCTGGGGCAACGTCCTCCTGGTTTCCGGCTCCGGCGCCGGCTGGAAAACGGAGAAGTGACGGGCGCGGCGGGAAAGGCCGCGTCGCCCGTTGCTTCGTGAGCCCCAATGGAGATCACCGGCATCCTGAGGATCGTCCTCGGCGCCCTGACCTTGCCGTTCGGGATCTATTTCGTGACCGACGCGTGCAGGACCAGGAGCGCCTTCTCCCAAACTCCCTGGGCCTGGCTGTTCGGGACGGGCTTCGTGACCAACATGCTCGACACCCTGGGTGTCGGCAGCTTCGCCCAGCAGACGGCCGTCTTCAAGTTCTTCAAGCTGGTGGACGATCGGGTCATCCCCGGCACGATGAACGTCGGCAACACGATCCCGACGGCAGCCCAGGCCTTCATCTTCATGTCCGTCGTTCCGGTCGACCCCCTGACCCTGGGCGCGATGGCCGTCGCCGCTCCGGCCGGGGCGGTCCTCGGGGCGGGCCTCGTGTCCAAGATGAGCCGCCGGAAGATCCGGCGGAGCATGGGCTTCGGCCTGCTGGCCGTCGCCTTCGTCATGCTCGCCGACCGGCTCGGCTGGCTGCCCGTCGGCGGTGAGGCCATCGGCCTGGAGGGCTGGAAGCTCGCCGTGGCCGCGGCCGTCAGCCTCGTCTGCGGCGCCCTCCAGACGATCGGCGTCGGCTTCTATGCGCCTTGCATGGCCACGGTCTTCGCGCTCGGGATGCACCCCAAGACCGCCTTTCCCATCATGATGACTGCCACGGCCATGCTTATGGCCGCCGGGAGCGCCCGTTTCGTCAAGGAAAAAGCATATGATCCGAAGGCCGCGCTGGGGCTCACGATCTTCGGGGTCCTCGGCGTTCTTCTGGCCGCCTATGTCGTGAAGTCCCTGCCCCTCGACGCGATGAAATGGGCTGTGTTGGGCATCGTGCTGTACACCTCGGCCGTGATGTTCGCCTCGGCGCGCAGCCCCTTCGGCCGGAAATGATCCCGGCCGGTCCCGAGAAAGAGAGCCTATGTTCACAAAGCCGTCACCTGGAGCGGGACCTCGGCCCTCTGCATATCCGTCCAGGTTCTGGGCCCGGACGGCATCCCCTCCCAGGTCCGGCACGAGCCGCCCGGGCAGGGAAAATGACGGATCCCGGAACCGAGGGAACGCGGGACAAGCATCAGCCCTGATCGAGGAGGTCAAGCCATGAAAGCGAAGCTCGCGGCGGTCATCCTGGCGGTCTGCGCGGTCGAGGCCGCCGCCCAGGCGCCAAAGGCCCATTGGGCGTTCGAAACGCTGGCCGGCGGCCGCACGCCGGAATCCGTCAGCGGGAACGCAGACGCCGTCGAGGGCTGCGCTGAGAAGGCGCCCGGGATCGAAGGCAGCGGGTTGCGTCTCGACGGGTTCACGGCCTGCGTCAGGAGCTCCGGCCCGGGCCGCGTCGTGACCGGGGCCGAGATAACCGTGGAGGCCTGGATCGCGCTCGGCGAATATCCCTGGAACTGGTGCCCGATCCTGACCTCCGAATCGGACGAGGTGAAAGGCTATCGGCTGATGATCGGTCCTCTCGGACAGGCCTCGCTGGAGTGCGCCGTCGGCGGCCAGTGGCTGGCCTGCACCAGCGAGAGGGACTCGATCCCGCTGCGGACCTGGATGCATATCGTCGGCGTCTACCGGGCCAAGTCCGAGATGTCCCTTTATATCAACGGGACGCTGGTCGCGTCGAACAAGATCTCCGGGGCCATTACCCAAGCCCGGGCCGGCTACCTCCTGGGCATGGTCGCCCGGCCGGCCAAGCCCTCCGACATCCACAGGGTCCGGGGCACGGTGGCGGCCTATTTCGGCTTGGACGGCATCCTGGACGAGGTCCGCATCTACGACCGCGCCCTGACGGCCGCTGCCATCAAAGAACGAGCCGCGCTGGGCAACGGCCTGAAGCCGGATATCGCTCCCCGGCGCCTGCCCACGATCGAGAGGAATCCCGGTCGGTTCGGCGCATACTACACGAAGCTGAAATACTACCCCGCCTGGGACCGCCTCTGGCCCGTCGACCAGGACCCCGATATCGTCGTCTGCTTCCCCGGGTCCGCGGTCAGGTTGGTCTTCTGGCGAGGCACCCGCTATGGGGCCTCCTGGGTCTCCGAGAACGAGAACTGGATGACCGACCAGAGCGTGGAGACCTGGGAGAGCGCCGCGGCCCGCGACCCCGAGGGCTGCTACGAGCACATGCAGGACCGGCACTGCCGCTTCTCCCACGTCCGCATCATCGAGAACACCGAGGCGCGCGTCGTCATCCACTGGCGCTACGCCCCGGTCAGCGCCTACGACCACACCTGGAACGCCGATCCCAAGACCGGCTGGGAGTGCTGGATCGACGAATACTACACCATCTATCCGGACACCAGCGCCGTCCGCAAAGTCTCCTGGAAGACAGGGACGCTCGGCGATCTCAGGCAGTTCCAGGAAACGCTGGCCCTGCTCCACCCCGGCCAGATCGTGTCCGATCTACTGGAAAAGGACTTCGCGGTCGTCGCCGACTATGCCGGAAAGACAGCCAAGCTGTCGTACATCGATGATCCCGATGTCCCGCCGTACGGCCCGTTCAGCTGGGACGCCCCCCAACCGTACACGGTTCAACAGTACCAGTTCAAGTCGCTGAACAAGCCGTTCATCTGCTTCGAGCCGGGCAACCGGATGTTCCTCCGCTTCGAGCGGCTCGACGCTTATCATCGGGCCGCCGGCTGCAACCATTTCCCGGTGGGCCAGGCCCGCTGCGACGGCCGGACGACCATGACGTCCGACCGGCCCTCGCATTGCTCGAGCTTCCCCATCTCCGACCCCGTCATCCACGAAAAGGACGGCCGGGAGTACTGGGCCGGCCTCTACGGCATGACGGACTGGACCGTCCCCAGGGTGGTCGCCTTCGGCCGGTCCTGGGCCTACCCGTCCGAGCTCGTCCTCAAGGATCCCGACGTCCGGTCCGAAGGCTATGACCGCGGCCAGCGCTGCTATCAACTCGTCAACGCGACGGGCCGGCCCAAGGCCTTCGAGGTCCGCCTGATGGCCGGGGCCTCGGTGCCGGCGGTCCATCCCGTCTTTCGCGTTCAGGGCTGGAACGGAGAGAGGCCCCGGGTCCTGGTGGACGGGCGGGAATGCCTGGAGGCCCGCGTCGGGCTGGACCGGCGGCTCGAAGGCGATCAGTTGATCGTCTTCTTGCCGATTGAGGCCAAGTCCCCGGTCACGGTCCGGATCGTTCCCGACTGACTGGCAACGAGGACAGGGCCAGCCGCCGAGCGGAACGCGGCTCAGCCCCGGCCGACCGCCGCCTCGATCTCCTCGATGGTCAGCGGCTTCCTGCGCCCCAGGACGCGATGGCCGCCGGCGGTGATGACCACATCCTCCTCGTTGCGGATGCCGCCGAAATCCTTGTAGGCCTCGATGCGGTCGTAGGCCAGGAAATCCGGGAAACGGTTCTCGGCCCGCCACTGGTCAATGAGCTGGGGGATGAAATATACGCCGGGCTCGACGGTCACCACGAATCCGGGCCGGAGAGGCCGGGCCAGGCGCAGCGACTTCAGGCCGAACTGCGTGCTCTTGGGCCGTCCCTCATAGCCGACATGGACCTCGCCGAGGTCCTCCATGTCGTGGACGTCGAGCCCCATCATGTGGCCCTCGCCGCAGGGGAAGAAAAGGGCGTGGGCCCCCTGGCGCACGGCTTCGTCGAGATCCCCCTTCATGAGGCCGAGGTCCTTGAGCCCCTCCGCGATCTTGCGGCAGGCCGCCAGGTGGACGTCCAGATGAGGGACGCCGGGCCTGAGGGCCGCCTTGGCCGTTTCATGGGCGGCCAGGACGACGCGGAAGACGTCCTTCTGGCGTTCGGTGAATGCGGGATCGACGGGCATCGTGGTCGAGAGGTCGCCGGCATAATGGAGGGCCGTCTCGGCCCCGGCGTCGAGAAGGAACATCCTCCCGCTCCGGAGGATATCGACCTGGGCGTGCTGGTGCAGGACCTCGCCGTGGACCGTCGCGATGGTCGGGAACGAAAGGTCCCCGCCGGCGGCCAGGGCGACCTCGCGGACGGCCGCGGCGATCCGCGCCTCCGTGACTCCGGGCCGGGCCAGGCGCAGGGCCGCGAGGTGCATATCGAGGGACACGTTGACGGCCTTTTCGATCTCCGCGATCTCTTCGGGGCTTTTGACCGACCGCTGCTCGACCGCGGCCCGGATGAACGGGACGGAGGCCTCGTCCCTGGCCCGTTCGGGCGGGACCCCGAGCCAGGCCAGCAGCTTCAGCTCGTTCTCCGGACGATACGGAGGCAGGAAATGGACCTTGCGCCCGGCAGACCTGGCCGCAGCCAGCGCATCTCCCAGCCGGGACGGCGCCGCCGTGCGCTCCACCCCCGCGCCGGCGGCCCGCTCCCGCAGGGACGGCAGGGGTCCGGTCCAGACGAAGTCCTCTATCGTCGGGTCGCCGCCGAAAACCGTCTCCGTGCCTTCGTCGAGGTCGATGACCGCGGCGAGGCCGGGGGTATCCAGGCCGAAATAGTACAGGAACGAGCTGTCCTGGCGGAAGCGGTAGGCGTTGTCCGCATAGTTCATCGGGCTCTCGTCGTTCCCAAGGAAGAGGGCGAGACCCTGTCCCAGCAGCATCCTCAGCCGGGCCCTTCGCGAGCAATACACGTCTCGATCGAACATCTCAGTCCTCCCCTGGCAACGGCAAGCGCTTCTCGCCCTTGGCCTTTTCGATCGCGGCGAGCGCCGCCGCGACATTCGCCGCCTCGGGATTCCGGGGATCGAGATCGAGGAACTTCTTGAGGTTCTCAGCGGCCCTGTCAAGGTCGCCCTTGTTCAAATAGGCCAGGCCCAGCCGGTGATAGATCCTCGGCCAGTCCTTCTTGATCCTGGCCGCCTGCTCGAAATACGCGATGGCCTCGTCGATCCTCTGGTTCGAAAAGAAGATCTCGGCGACATTATAGGCCGCCGCCTGGTCCTCCGGAGAGATCTCCAGGATCCTGCGGAAGTTGTCCTGGGCCGCCGCGAGATCCCCGCGTTTCAAAGCCGTTTCACCCAGTCCAGACAGGGCCCGGAGGGCCGTCTCCTTGTGCGCCTTCAGGCCTTCCGGCGACCGGGCGTCCTTGTCGAGGACGCCGCGGAATTCGGCTTCCGCCTTGTCCAGGTCCCCGCGCTCGGCATGGACGGCCCCGATGTTGAGGCGGACGGCATACAGATCGGGGTATTTCCGGGCGAATTCCTCGAAAGCCGCCAGGGCATCGTCGTACCGCCCCGCCATGAGCATCCCGCCGCCGCGCTCGAGAAGCTCACGGCCCGCGTCGTCCGCCTTCAAGGCGTCCAGCCCCGACGCGTTCTTGAGCGTCAAGGCCACCGGGGGGTTGGTCTTGATCTGGCTGACCTGGATCTCGGTGCCGGCGGCGATGAAGCCGTCCTTGGAAGCGGTGACCCGCCAGGCCCCTGTGCCCAGGCCCATGAGGGCGAAATGGCCCTTCTTGTCGGTCTTGCCGTCGATGCGGGTGCCGCTGCCTGAGCTTTCGGCGAGAACGGTGGCGCCCTGGATTGCGGCTCCGGTTTCATCGATGACGTTCCCGCTGATCCGGCCCCGTCCGCGGTCATCTTGGGCCGAAAGGGCCAAGGCCAGCCCCAGCAAGGTCACTATAACGGTCCGGCAGGATCTCATCGTCATCTCCATACAGGATTATTTCTGTTTCTTGAGCTCGTCGATCCTCGATCGGACGCCGGGCTGTTCGGGACTGAGCTCGAGCGATTTGTTGAAGGCCGCCAGCGCCTCGGGGATCTTGCCCAGGTCCGCCCAGCATTCTCCCATCATGTTCATGAGAACGGCGTTGACGCCGTAGCGTTCGACGGCCCGATCCGTGACCTCGATGGCCTGGCCGGGCTGTCCGGCGCGGCGGAGGGCTTGGGCGGCCACGACGTACGTATCGTATCCAGCCTTCCTGCCGGGCTGAACGAAGGAGGCGAGCGTCCGAGCCGCTGCCGGCGCGCGGTCGAGGGCCATGTAGGCCCGGGCCAGGGAATGCGCGGCGTCCTCCGACTCCGGCAGCCGGGCAAAAGCCCGCTCGAGCAAAGCCAGGGCCTCTTCGTGCCGGCCGAGGTTGAAGAGCTGGATCCCCAGGATCCCCTGATAGGCGGGATCCCCGGCGTCGGGAAGGATGCGCGAGTACACCCACGGCCGCGGCAGTCTCTCGGCGAAGGTCACGTCGAACTCCTCCGCGGCCGAGACGATCTCAGCGCCGCCCGACCAGGCCGAGGCCCGGAGGGCATAATGGGCAGGGGGGAAATCCGACAGGGGGATCTCCTCGAGGATATCGGGCAGATCGGGATAATCGGACGGCTTCCTGACGATCGTCCGGAAAGGTTGGCCGTCCTTGCTGATCTCGAGCCGGATCTCGGCCGCGGCGGCGAGGTCAGGGCTCAGGTTATGGACCTGAAAGGCGACGGCCAGCGTTTCCGGACGGGCGAACGTCCTGTCCGGCTGGCAGAGGACCTGGCAGGCCCCGATCCGGAAAGCCTTCATCCGCCGCGCGCCGGGCTCGAGCCGGACGGCCTTGTAGCCGAGGAGCGGCTGGGTCATCTGGACGGCCGGGCCCGCCGGGGGGATGCGCAAGCCCTGTTCGACGGACGTGAATTCCTTGGAGATCTCGTTCTTGATCAGGACAGACAGGCTGTAATCGCCGCCGACCAGTGGAAATAGGTCCTGGAAGTCGAACGGGACCCGGTTCGCCTCGTCCATCTGTTCCCCGTTCAGGTTCAGGGCGACGGTCTTGTCGAACTGATGAACGAGCCGTCCGTCGGCCGTGGACACCCGGCCGATCACCTTGAGGTTCGTCAAATAGGCATTTCCCCGCTGGTGGAAGGACAGCCGCCTGGGCTGGATGGCGTAATGGACGAAGTACGGGCCCGACGGGTCGCGGAAGACCTTGATCAGGCTGTCGTTGTCGATGTAATTGGCCGTGTACTCGACTTCGACGATGTCCTTGTACGAGAGGAACTTCTGGGCGTACCGGACCTCGACGCTCCGGGCCGCGGCCGTCTCGACGCGCTGGATGAGCAGGTCCGAGGCGAGCGACGGCCTTCCGTAGACCGTCCCCGCTTCACCGGGCACGAGGCACAGCGACACCTCGGCCAGGGTCGGCTCGGCCTCCCGGAGCTTCTCATAGGCCGCCGTGTAATCCTGGCCCCCGTAATAGCCCGTCAGGAGGGCTTGGGGGCCGTCGGCGATCGGGCTGTAAAGCCTGTGCTCGCCGCTCCCGTCCTCCTTGAAGAAGACCAGGTTGAACGCCGGCGGCAGGCCAAGGTCCGTCTTGCCCTGGTAGAACCAGACCTCGGTATCATAGGTCGAGGTCTTGCCTTCGAACTTCTGCGTATCCTGCGGCTCACCCAAGATAATATAGATGCGGCCGCGGTCCGTTTGCCACCCTGGACGGGACGAGCCCCGGCCGAGGTAGCGGTTGGCGTAGGTGATGCGGCGATAGTGTTCGGTCTTGGCTTCGTTCTCGGGCGTTCCCGGCGTCGGATCGCGCTGCTTCCAGAAAGCTTCAACAAAGAGGTCCCGCTCTCGATCGGAGCGTAGGCTCAGGAAGACCTCGCGCTCCGTCCGGGTGCTGATATAGCAGACCTCCTCCTCGAGCCACTTGCGATAGGTTTCTGGGAGCTTCGGCTTGGCGGCCTTCTGGTCAGCCTGGAGGGGGCCGGCGAGGATGGACAAGGCGAGCAGGAGGGGCCAGGCGCGTGACAGGACATGCAGGGCCCTTATCTTTCCCAACGAGTCTCCTTCCTTACTCCAAACATAGTTTCATAATATAACAAAGTCTGGGGGGATTGTCCAGAACGGTTCAGCAACGCGTCGGGGGCTGGGCCCGCATCCGGCCGCGGACCCCAGGAAGCGTCGGCGGCAGGACGGCCCTTCGTTATGCGAAAGCGCCTCCATTTGGGTTATAATCGCCGCGGAGGGGCCCATGAAAGCCAAAGACACCGCCCAGGTTCGGGCCGCGGCCGCGGCCCTGCTGCGCAAGGCCCGCGTCGTCGTCACCCGCGACGAACTCGAGGCCATGGAGGTCGCCGACCTCGGCCTCGGCGACATCAAGCGCGTCGGGCTCGAGGTCATCGTTTACGAGAACAACGACCGCTACTGCGCCAAGGAGCTCATCCTCCTCCCCCGCCAGATCTGCCCGGAGCACCGCCACCCGCGCGTCAACGGCCGGAACCTGGGAAAGAAAGAGACCTTCCGCTGCCGCCACGGGGAGGTCTATCTCTATGTCGCCGGCGAGCGCACGCCCCGGCCGAAGGCCCGCGTGCCGCGGAAATACAAGCCGTTCCTGACCGTCTGGCGCGAGATCGTGCTGCGGCCCGGCGACCAGTACACCCTGCCGCCGAACTCCCTCCATTGGCTCCAGGCCGGCGACAAGGGGGCCGTGGTCTCGGAGTTCTCGTCGACGAGCACGGACGCGAACGACGTCTTTTCCGATCCGCGGATCCGCCGGGTCGCTTCGTCCTGAGCCCGGCGTCAGCGCGGGCGGCCGGGAGCCGGACCGAGTTTCGCTCCAACGTGGCTTCGGCCGCGGCCGGGACGCGCCCCCTACCGCGGCGGCGGGAATCGTGCTAAAATAAGGGCTCAAAAGGACGCAGAGTTATGCCTAAGACGACCAATAGACCGATGCGCAGCCTGCTTTTCTGGATCTCGGCCGGGATCATCCTCATTCTCGCCTGGAGCCTGCTCCAGTCCCCGGCCATGGCCAAAAAGGAGGTCACCTTCTCCCAGTTCATGTCCGAGGCCGAACAGGGGAAGGTCGAGGAAGTGACGATCCAGGACAACCAGCTCCGCGGCAAGTTCACCGACGGCCAGACCTTCAAGACGGTCCTGCCCGCCGGCTACAACGACCTCATCAGGATCCTCCGCGACAACAAGGTCAATATCGTCGTCAAGGACACCTCCCGCAGCCCGGTCTTCACCATCCTCATGAGCTGGTTCCCGCTCCTCTTGCTCATCGTCTTCTGGATCTTCTTCATGCGCCAGATGCAGTCGGGCGGCAACAAGGCCATGGCCTTCGGCAAGAGCCGGGCCAAGCTCTTCTCCGGCCAGCAGAAGAAGGTGACGTTCAAGGACGTCGCCGGCGTCGAGGAGGCCGAATACGAGCTCGGCGAGATCATCGACTTCCTCAAGGAGCCCCGCAAGTTCCAGCGCCTCGGCGGCCGCATCCCCAAGGGCGTCCTCCTGGTCGGCGCGCCCGGCACGGGCAAGACCCTTCTGGCCCGGGCCGTGGCCGGAGAGGCCGACGTGCCCTTCTTCTCGATCAGCGGCTCGGACTTCGTCGAGATGTTCGTCGGCGTCGGCGCCTCGCGCGTCCGCGACCTCTTCGACCAGGGCAAGAAGCACGCCCCCTGCCTCATCTTCATCGACGAGATCGACGCCGTCGGCCGCCAGCGCGGGGCCGGCCTCGGCGGCGGCCACGACGAGCGCGAGCAGACGCTCAACCAGCTCCTCGTCGAGATGGACGGCTTCGACTCCAACGAGGGCATCATCCTCATCGCCGCCACCAACCGCCCCGACATCCTCGACAGCGCCCTCCTCCGGCCCGGGCGCTTCGACCGCCAGATCATCGTCAACATGCCCGACGTCAAGGGCCGCGAGGAGATCCTCAAGGTCCACGTCCGCAAGGTCCCCCTGGACCCCGACGCCGACCTCAAGGTCCTGGCCCGCTCGACCCCGGGCTTCAGCGGGGCCGACCTGGCCAACATGGTCAACGAGGCCGCCCTCCTCGGGGCTCGCCAGGGCCAGGACAAGGTCACGATGAAGGACCTCGAATCGGCCAAGGACAAGGTCCTCATGGGCGTCGAGCGCAAGAGCATGATCATCAGCGACGAGGAGAAGAAGAACACGGCCTTCCACGAGGCCGGCCACGCCCTTACCGCCGCGCTCATCCCCGAGGCCGATCCCATCCACAAGGTCAGCATCATCCCCAGAGGCCTGGCCCTGGGCCTGACCCAGCAGCTGCCCCTCGACGACCGCTATACCTATACCAAGGAATACCTCGAGGCGCAGCTGTCCGTGCTCATGGCCGGCCGCATCGCCGAGAACATGTTCCTCAACAAGACGACGACCGGCGCGGCCAACGACTTCGAAAAGGCCACCGAGATCGCCCGCAAGATGGTCTGCCAGTGGGGCATGTCCGACCTCGGACCGCTGACCTTCGGCGAGCGCGACGACCTCATCTTCCTCGGCCGCGACCTGGCCGTGAACAAGAACTTCAGCGAGAAGACCTCCGAGCGGATCGACGACGAGGTCAAGAAGATCATCATGCGCTGCGTCAACCGCACCCGGGAGCTGCTCGAAGCCCACCGGGAGGATCTCGTCCGGATCGCCGAGCTGCTTCTCGAGAAGGAGGCCATCGGCTCCGAGGAGATCAACGCCGTCATCGACGGCAAGAAGGCGGCCCCGGCCGGCCCGGCCGCCCCTGCGGCCCCCGCGCCGTCAGCCCTGGCTGCGCCCGCCGCTCCGGCCGGCGAAGCCCCGGAAAAAAGCTGAGGGAAGGCCGGCGGAGACCATGAGCCGAGCCACGCTCCCCCTGAGGATCCGGGGGCAGCGGTTCGACCTCGGCCCGCACGTCTGGCTCATGGGGGTCCTCAACGTCACGCCGGACTCGTTCTCCGACGGCGGCCGGTATCTCGATCCGGACCGGGCCGTCGGCCACGGCCTGGAGCTGGCCTTCGAGGGGGCGGACATCATCGACGTCGGCGGCGAGAGCACCCGGCCCGGCTCGCGGCCGGTCCCCGAAGCCGAGGAGATCGGCCGCGTCCTGCCCGTCATCCGGGCTCTGCGGAAAAAAACGGCATCGTTCATCTCCATCGACACGACCAAGGCCGCCGTGGCCCGGGCCGCCCTCGACGCCGGGGCCGACATCGTCAACGACACCAGCGCCTTCCGCGCCGACCCGGACATGGCCGGCGTGGTGGCCCGGGCCGGCGCCGCCGCAGTCCTGATGCACATGCAGGGGCTGCCGCTGACCATGCAGGACGCTCCCCGCTACGACGACCTCGTCGGCGAGGTCCGCGGCTTCCTGGCCGAGCGGCTCCGGGCCGCCGAGGCCGCGGGCATCCCCCGGGAGCAGCTGATCGTCGACCCGGGCATCGGCTTCGGCAAGACCGTCGAGCACAACCTCGAGCTCCTGCGGCGCCAGGGCGAGTTCCTCGAGCTCGGCCGGCCGCTGCTCCTGGGTTTTTCGCGCAAGGCCTTCCTGGGCGCCATCCTCGACCGGCCCCCGGCCGGGCGCCTGGAGGGCACGATCGCCGCGGCGGTCCTGTCGGTCGAGCGCGGCGCCCACATCCTCCGCGTCCACGACGTCGGGGCGGTGGCCCGGGCCGTGCGCTCGACCGAGGCCGTCCTGAACCTTGGCGGCGGGAACGGCGGCCCCGGCGATCCGGCGGCGCCGGGGGGAGGGGCCGGCCATGTTCGCTGAGGCCTGGACGCTCCTCCGCCACGTCACTTTCCTCGACGTTCTCGACATCCTGCTCATCGGCTTCATGATCTATTACGTCCTCCTGCTCATCCGCGACACCAAGGCCTACCAGGCCGCGGCCGGGCTGGCCCTGATCGGCGCCATCTACCTCCTGACCATGTGGGGCCATCTCGGAGTCTCCAACCGCATCATCCGGTCCTTCGTCAACTACCTTATCATCGGCATCATCGTCCTCTTCCAGGCCGAGATCCGCCGCTTCCTGACGGAGATCGGCTCGCGGACCTTCCGCAAGCCCCTGGCCCTGCGCTCGTTCCAGGAGAAGATCGAGGACCTCTTCCAGGCCATCGACTTCCTGTCCCAGAAGAGGATCGGGGCCCTGATCGCCATCGAGAAGGAGATCTCGCTGTCGACCTACGCCGACCGCGGCGCGGAGGTCGACGCCGTCCTGTCCAAGAACCTGCTGGTCTCGATCTTCTTCCCCCACTCGCCCCTCCACGACGGGGCGGCCATCGTCAAGGGCGACCGGATCGTCGCGGCCGCCTGCCTCCTGCCGCTGCCGGCCGCCCACCGGCTGAGGAGCCCGTTCCAGACCCGGACCCGGCACCTGGCCGCGATCGGACTGTCCGGCGAGACCGACGCCGCGGTCATCGTCATCTCCGAGGAGACGGGGACCGTCTCCCTGGCCATCAAGGGCCAGCTCGAGCGGTTCGACGACAACGACGCCATGCAGAAGCGCCTGCTCGGTTATCTGAGGAACTGATGCGACATCAGATGGCCCGCTCGTTCTTCCGGGATTGGCCGCTGAAGCTCGTCTCGCTCGTCCTGGCCCTCGTCGTCTGGCTATTCCTCGTCCCGTACGAGAAGGTCTCCTCGGAGAAGTCCCTGACCATCCCGCTCGAGACCCGCAACGTCCCCGCGGGCCTGGAGATCGTCGCCCGGCCGCCGGCCACGGTCGACATCACGCTCCGGGCCCCCAATCGCCTGCTCGACGAGATCGGGCCCTCGGCCCTCGTGGCCCGGCTCGACCTCGACCGGGCCACCGTGCTGCAGCAGGAGTACCCGCTGAAGGCCTCGATGGTCGCCGTGCCGCCGGGCGCGGACGTGGTCAAGGTCTCGCCCTCCAAGGTGACGATCAAGCTCGAGCGCACGGCCGAAGCGACGCTCGAGGTCCGGGCCACCATCCGCGGCAAGACCGCTCCCGGCTTCCACGTCGTCGGGCTCGAGGTCGATCCCTCGGGCGTCGCCGTCCAGGGGCCGGAGAGCCGGATCAAGACCGCCGGGGCGGCGGCGACGGCGCCCGTCGACATCTCGGGCCTGTCCGAGTCCACGGTCTTCGACGCCGACATCATCCTGCCCCGGCCCGAGCTCCGGTTCGCGGACGCCCAGACGGACGCCCGGGTCACGGTCCGCATCGAGCCCGACAAGCCGGCCGCCCGGCCGGGGGCCAGGACAAAGAAGGGACCCTGATCCCGTGAAAAAGAAGCTCTTCGGGACTGACGGGGTCAGGGGGATCGCGGGGCGCTTCCCGCTCGACCCGCCGACCATCGCGCGGCTGGGGCAGGCCCTGGTGGAACTGCTCGATGCCAAGGGGCTCGGCGCGGGCATCCTCATCGGCCGGGACACCCGGGAATCGGGCCCGTGGATGGAGCGGGCCCTGGCCCGGGGCGTCCGCGCCGCCGGCGGCGAGGCCGTTTCGGCGGGCGTCATCCCGACCTCGGCCGTCTCCTACCTGACGAAAACGCACGGCTTCGCGGCCGGCGCGGTCATCTCGGCTTCGCACAATCCCTTCGCGGACAACGGCATCAAGGTCTTCTCTCCCCTCGGGGTCAAGATCCCGGACGAGTGGGAGCTCGAGATCGAAACGGCCGTCCTCGAAGGCCGCGGCCGGCTCACCGGGCACGAAGCGGACGTCGATGTGAACGGCAAGCTGGCCGGCGATTACGCCGCCTACCTGGCCGGGCGCGTCCGGCCGGGAGCCGCGGCCGCGGCGGGCCTGAAGGTCGTCGTCGATTGCGCCAACGGGGCCTCCTTCGTCCTGGCGCCGCGGATCCTCCGGGGCTTGGGCTTCGAGGTCGAGGCCATCAACGCCGCGCCGGACGGCCGGAACATCAACGCCGGCTGCGGCTCGCTCCATCCCGAGGCCCTGGCGGCCCGGGTCCGGGAGGAGGGCGCGGCCCTGGGCATCGCCTTCGACGGGGACGCGGACCGGGCCGTCTGGGTTGACGGGACCGGCCGCCTGCTCAACGGCGATCACACGCTCTTCGTCCAGGCCCTGCACATGAAGGACGCGGGGCGGCTGCGGACGAGCGACGTCGTGGCCACGACGATGAGCAACATGGGCCTCGAGCGGGCCCTCGAGGCCCGCGGCCTCGGCCTGGTGCGGACCAAGGTCGGCGACAAGTACGTCCACGAGGAGATGGTCGCCCGCGGCGCGAACCTCGGCGGGGAGCAGTCCGGCCATACGATCTTCCTCGATGACCTGCCCACGGGGGACGGGATCCTGACCTCGCTGCGCATGCTCGAGGTCCTGGCCGGGCGCGGCGGACCGATGGCCGCGCTCGTCGAGGGCCTGGAGGAGTACCCGCAGACGCTGGTCAACGTCAGGGTCCGGCGGAAGCCCGACTTCGCGGAGCTGCCGGAGGTCCTGGCCGCGGTCGAGGTCGTCCGCCGGCACGTCGGCCGCGACGGCCGCATCGACCTGCGCTACTCGGGGACCGAGCCGCTGGCCCGGATCATGGTCGAGGCCCGCGACCGGGCCACGGTCGAGTCCTGCGCCACGCTGGTCGCCGAGGCGGTCCGCAAGCACATCGGGGAGGAATGACATGAGACTCGCAGTCAACATCGACCACTTCGCGACGCTGCGGGAGGCCCGCCGGGCCGCCGAGCCCGAGCCGGCGCTGGCCGCACTGCTGGCCGAGCAGGCCGGGGCCCACGGCATCGTCTGCCACATCCGTCATGACCGGCGGCACATCAAGGAGCGGGACCTGCGGGTGCTCCGCGAGGTCGTCAAGACCAGGCTCAACGTCGAGATGGCCGCGACGGAAGAGATGAAAGCCGTCGCCCTCGACGTCCGGCCCGACGTCGTCTCGCTCGTGCCGGAGCGGCCGGAGGAGCTGACGACCGAGGGCGGCCTGAAGGTCGTCGCCAACCGGAAGGCCCTCGGGCCCCACGTCGAGGCGCTGCGGAAGGCGGGCATCCGGACGAGCATCTTCATCGACACGTCGCTCGACGAGATCAAGGCGGCCCGGGAGATCGGCGCCGACCTCGTCGAGATCAATACCGGCAAGTACGCCGACCTGAAGGAAGGGCCGGAACGGGACCGGGCGCTCGCGGCCGTCCGGGAGGCAGCGGCCTACGGACAAGGGATCGGCCTCGAGGTCCACGGCGGGCACGGCCTCGACTACCGGAACGTCGGGCCCATCGTCGCCCTGCCCGAGATCGCCGAGCTCAGCATCGGCTTCGCTATCGTGGCCCGGGCGGCCGTGGTCGGCATCGAGCGGGCCGTGCTCGATATGCTGGCGTTGTTGGGATAAATCGGGGACACGATACCATGTCCCTCATTTAGTGAGAAGCGCCGATAGCGCCGGACGAAAGGGGGACATGGAATCATGTCCCCCTTTCGATTGGGCACGATGTGACGTGCCTCAGGGCTGTAAGGAAAGAGGGACATGGCATCGTGTCGCCGATTTTCTTGTTTTGGGGGATGACATGGACATCCGCATCAACATCGAACGCCTTAAGCGCGACCTCGAGGAGCTCGGCCGCATCGGCCGGGACGACCGCGGCGGGATCACCCGGCCGTCGTTCAGCGCGGCCGACCTCGAGGCCCGGGCCTGGCTTCGGAAAAAGATCGAGGAGGCCGGCCTCGGCTATCGCCAGGACGGCGCCGGCAACCAGTTCGGCCGCCTCGAATGCGGCGGGAAGACCGTCATGGCCGGCTCGCACATCGACACGGTGCCGAGCGGCGGCATGTTCGACGGCGCGGCCGGCGTGCTGGCGGCCCTCGAGGCGGCCCGGCGCATCATCGAGGAGAAGGCCGCGCTGGCCAGATCGCTCGAGGTGGCGTCCTTCACCGACGAGGAAGGCAACCTGGTCGGGGATTTCCTGGGCAGCCGGGCCTTCATGGGCCTCCTCGACGAGAACGAGGTCCGGGGCGGCCGGACGTCCTTCGGCCTGCCCTTTGCCGAGGTCCTGAAGAAGGCCGGCTTCACGGCCGAGGGCATCCTCGGCGCCCATCGGGACAGGCCGGAGCTCGAGGCCTACCTCGAGCTGCACATCGAGCAGGGGCCCGTCCTCGAGGACGAAGGGGTGCCGATCGGGATCGTCGAGCGGATCGCCGGCAAGCACTACCGGCGATGCGCCTACGTCGGCGAATCGGGCCACGCCGGGACGACGCCGCTCGAGCTGCGTCACGACGCCTTCCTCGGGCTGGCCGATCTCGCCCTCCGGGCGACCCAGCTGGTGGCCACGCGATATTACGGCAGCGTGCTGACGGTCGGCCGGGCGGTCCTTCATCCCGGCCTGTTCAGCGTCATCCCCGGCCGGGCCGACTTCACGCTCGAATTCCGCAGCGCCTCGCCCGAGACCCTGGCCGCGATCGAACGGGACGTTTTCGCCCTGGCCGAGGACATCGCCGCGACCCGTGGGCTGACCTTCCTCTCCAAGATCGTCGACCGGACGGCCCCCGTCGCGGTCGCCCCCCGGATCGCCGCCGCGATCGAGGCGGAGTGCCGGTCGCTCGGCTACCCGTCGATGCGGGTAACGAGCGGCGCCGGCCACGACGCCCAGATCATCGCTTCCGGATGCGACGCCGGGATGATCTTCATCCCCTCGCCCGACGGCGCCAGCCACACGCCGGAGGAGCGGGTCGACTGGGGCGACCTGGAGAAGGGCGCCAACCTGCTCCTGGCGGCGATCCTGCGGCTCGCGCGGTGATCAGAAGCGGATGATCCCGGCCTTCTCGAGGGCCCGGCCCAAGCGGACCATCGTCTTCGCCCTCTGGGACGGCGAGGAAGAGGGCCTGTGGAGGTCCGCCTATTACGGCCGGAAGCCCGTCTTCCCGATGGAGAAGACCATCGCCAACATCAACCTCGACATGGTCGGCAACGGCGACGTCGGCGACATGGCCTCGCTCGGGGCGGATTTCCTGTGGCTCCTCCGCCAGCTCAAGCCGGCCGCGTTCTAGCGGATGCCGTCGCCGTAGATGACGATCGTCCGGTCTCCGATGAGCGGCCAGCCGTTCTTCCAGTCGTACTCCTCGGTGCCCGCGGGCATGGGGTTGACCCTGATGACGCAGGCGCCGCGGACGCAGGCGCCCGCGTTGTGGTCCATCATGGGCCCGAAATCCCAGCCGTCGCCGTAAGTCTTGTCCTTCTGCGACCGGTCGGGCCGGCCCGGCTGCCGCTGGGGCCTGATCAGCCGGTACGGGCCTTCGCCCGCGAGCCGGCCGCTGCCCTTCTCGTAGGTCGAGGGATCGAGGGGCCGGCCGTTCCGCTCGAAGGCCAGCATCAGCCAGGGCTGGCCGTGGATCTTCCGCCCGTCCCGGACCCCGTCCGGCAGCTCCGGAGGATACTTGACGAAGGCCGCCCCTGCGCCTTGGAGCGAGCCCGGGCCGGCGCAGAAGCGGCCGCGAGGGAAGGGCTCCCGGATGTCCTCGAGGCTGTAATCGACGCTGTAGCCGTCCGGGGCGAAGACGGTGATGCCGGTGACGCCGGTCAGGAAGACCTTGGCGGCCGAGAGCAGGTCGATGATCCGGACGCCCGTGAAGGTCACGTAATCGTCGGTGGGCTCCTTGGTCGTGTTCATCAGCAGGAACTCGCTGTGCCGGGGGAGCTTGTGGATCTCGTCCCAGCCGAAAACGATCGTCCCGGCCTGGGGCAGGCCGGGCCGGCTGGCGGCGTCGCCGGGAAGGCGCAGGTCGGCGATCTCGGCGCCGTTGGGCGAGCCGTCGCCGTCGGAGTCCTGGCCGGCGATGGCCGCGAACGCGCCCGGGTTACGGCCCGCCTTCTCGTAGGCCGCCCCGTACGCGTTGAGGGTGTCGGCTGCCGTCCCGGGGACGCCGGTCCGGTACCGCGGATTCGGGTAGACGAGGAGATGGCAGTAGCTGCAGGGGCTGTACTCCCGCTCCGTGTCGGTCCCCTTGATGCCGCCCCTGTGACAGGTCTGGCAATCGTCCAGGCGCGTCCCGGCCGCCGCGGGATACCGCGTGATGAAGCCCTGCATGTCGGCGTCTTTCTCGTGGCCGGCGTAGGCCCGCGATCTCACGGCCTCCTGGCCGCCGCCGGCGCCGAGGAGCCAGACGGCCGATCCCGCGACCGCCGCCGTCAATACCATGATCCCGATCGATCTGGCGCTGATGCTCATGTGTCCTCCGGAAAGGGCAATCTTAGCCGAACCGGCCGCCGCGGGCAATAGCGGGAGGAGATCGGGCCGGCCTGGCCGCGCCGGCCATATCCGGCAACGGCGCCGTTGTGGTAAAATATTGTGAGGGAGCATGAAATCCCCCATGAGCCAGAGATCCCGAGCCGTTCCCGTCCGGTTCGCGCTTCTCTTCGGCCTGGCGGCCATCGCGGCCGCCGCCGGGGCAGGCGCCGTCCCGGCCGTCTCGAGCTCGCGGGCCGCGGCGCCTCTGTCCCTGGACGGCAGGATGGACGAATGGACGGCGGCCGACCGTTTCGTCGACGCCAAGTCCGGAATCGAGGCGGCTTTCCAGAACGACGGCCGCGATCTCTACATCCTGCTGGTCGCCCGGACCCCCGAGGCCATGAGGGCCATCGAGGCCACGGGCTTGACCATCCTCGGCCGCCCGGCCGGCGGCCGGAAGCCGGCCAGGGGGGTCCGCCTCCAGACCCGGCAGATCACGCCCGACGGCCTCATCTTCTGGCGCGAGAGCCAGGGCGCGGTCATGACCGAGGCCGAGAAGGCCGAGCTGCGCAGGACCCCCCGGCACCCCGTCCATGTGGCCTTCGCCGTCGAGGCCAAGGGCAGCTCGTACGGGCCGCTTCGCCGCCAGCCGGGGACAAATCCCCCGGATTTCGCCTCGTCCGGGGACGGCGCGATCTACGAGTACCGCGTGCCCCTGGCCTCGCCCGCTCTCGTGCCCGGGGCCATCGACGGCAAGCCCGGCGCGGCGGTCCGCGTGACGCTCGAGTGGGGCGGCCGGATCGAAACCAACCTGTCCACCCGGTCCAGCCGGGAATCCCCCGATTCCAGAAGCGGCTACATGTCCGGCACCGGGCGCACGTGGGGCCAGGAGTTCCTGGATTCCTTCGACTCGATGTCCCGCCCCTCCGAGACGACGAAGAAGTACAAGCTCGACATCGACGTTCGGCTGGCGGACGCCCGGTAGATGCCCCTCCGGATCGGAGCGGTCCCTGTCGATTTCGAGGTCGGCCTCGGCGCCTTGGCCGGCTACAGCGACCTGCCCTACCGGCTGATCTGCCGCTCCCTCGGCGCGCCCTACTGCCTGACCGAGGCCATGCTCGATCGGCAAGTCCTGCTCGAAGGCAAGATGCGCAAGCGCCTGGTCCGGCTCGACCCGGCCGACCACCCCGTCGCCGGCCAGATCATGGGCGTCGAGCCGGAGACCATGGCCGAGGCCGCCGCCGCCCTCGACCGGATGGGCTTCGACATCGTCGATCTCAACTTCGCCTGCCCCGTCCGCAAGGTCGTGGCCCACAAGCGCGGCGGGGCGCTCATGAATGATCCCGGCCGGGCCCTGGCGACGGTCCGGGCCGTCATTGCGGCGGTGCCGGGCCGCCCCGTGACGCTCAAGCTGCGCAGCTCGTTCCGCAGCGCCGACGCCTCCCGCGAGGCCTTCTGGACGATCGCCCGCGGCGCTTTCGAGGCGGGCGCGGCGGCCATCGCCGTCCACGCCCGGAGCGTCGAGCAGAAATACACCGGCCGCGCCGACTGGGGCTTCCTGGCCGAGGTCAAGCGCGCCTTCCCGGACCGGATCGTCCTCGGCTCGGGCGACGTGACCTCCCCGGCGGAGGCCCTTCGCCTGATCGCCGAGACGGGCATCGACGGCGTCCTGGCCGCCCGCGGGGCCATAGGCAACCCCTGGTTCTTCGCCCAGGCCCGAGATCTGGCCGCCGGACGGGAGGCCCGGCGCCCGGCCCTCGCCGAGCAGCGCGAGGTGATCTACCGGCACTACCGGCTCGCCTGCGAGGCCTACGACCCGCAGCGCGGCCTCAAGATCCTGCGCCACTTCAGCCTCCAGTACGCCAAGATGCACCCCCGCCGGACCGAGCTCCGCAACGCCCTGGTCCCGGCGCGGACCGAGGCCCACTGGCGGGCCGTCATCGACGCGTTCTACCGCGGCGGCTGATCGCCCCCCTGGCTTCTTTACAGCCCGCCCCGGTTGTGCTATCACATCGGTGCTCCGAGCCGAAGGCGCTACAGCCGGTCAGGCCAGGCCCTTCGGCCGACAGGGAGGGGCGGGAAACGGCCTCTCCTTCCGCCCGCGAAAAGGAGACAACGTGCGCCGCTCGCTCAAGTTCCACCGCCTGTCCGGGTGCGTCCTGGCCTGCGTCGCCGGGGGATGGCTGCTCGCCGCCGCCGCGGCCGCCGGCCCCGGGATCGCGCCTCTCGCCGAGACGAACGGCCCCCCTCGGGATCAGCCCCGTCAGCCCGCGCGGGCTTTGATGCTGGCCACGACGACGAGCGTCGACGCCACCGGGCTTCTCGACGTCCTGGCCGACGCCTTCAAGCGGGATTCGGGCATAGCGCTCAGATGGATCGCCGTGGGCACGGGCGCGGCCCTCAAGCAGGCCCGCGACGGCAACGCCGACGTCGTCATCGTCCACGCCCGCAAGCTCGAGGATGAATTCCTCCGCGACGGCTTCGGGGTCAACCGCCGGGTCTTCGCCCGGAACTACTTCATGCTCGTCGGCCCGCCCGGCGACCCGGCCGGCGTCGCCGGCGCCCCCTCCGTCGCCGAGGCCCTCGGCCGCATCCGGGCGAAGGGCGCCGCCTTCGTCAGCCGCGGCGACAAGTCCGGGACGCACGCCCGGGAGCTCGAGCTCTGGGCCCTGGCCGGCGGCCAGCCCGGCGCGGGCTATCTCGAGACGGGCCAGGGCATGGCCGAGACCCTCCGCGTCGCCGCCGAGCGGCGGGCCTACACCCTGACCGACAGCGCGACCTTCTACGCCTCGAAGGGCCTCGAAGGGCTCCGCCTCGTCTTCGGGGACGCCCCCGAGCTCGAGAACATCTACGCCGTGATCGCCGTCGATCCGGTCCGCGTCCCGGCGGCCCGTTACGGCGAAGCCATGGCCTTCATCGCCTTCCTGACCTCGCCCCGCGGCCAGAAGATCATCGGCGAGTTCCGGGGCCGGGCCGGCCGCCCGCTGTTCGAGCCGCTGGCCGGCGTCGCCGGGGTGGACCTGGTCAAATGATCGTCCGCGAGCTGGCCCTGGCGATCTGGATCTCGCTCAAGACGAGCGGGCTGGCCGCCCTGATAGCCAGCGCCCTCGCCGTGCCGTTCGCGCTCTTCCTGGCCGGCCGCGATTTCCGCGGCAAGAAGCTCGTCCTCGTCGTCAACCAGACCTGGATGGCCGCCCCCACGGTCGTCATCGGCCTGCTCTTCTATTCGCTGCTCAGCCGCAGCGGGCCCCTGGGCGGGCTCGGCCTTCTCTACACGCAAACGGCCATGACCGTCGGCCAGATCTTCCTCGTCCTGCCGCTCGTCACCGGATTCTCGTACACCGCCCTGCGGCAGGTCGATCGCCGGGCCCGCCAGACCGCGCTGACCCTCGGCGCCAGCGGCCGCCAGGCCGGCTGGATCGTCCTCCGCGAGGCCCGCTTCCCGCTTCTCGTGGCCGTCCTGGCCGGCTTCGCCCGGGCCGTCTCCGAGGTCGGCATCGCCATGATGCTGGGCGGCAACATCCGCGGCGCCACCCGCAACATCACGACCTCGATCGCCCTCGAGACGGCCAAGGGCGAGTTCCGCAACGGCGTCATCCTCGGCGCCCTGCTCCTGGTCATCACCCTGGGCATCAACGTCCTCGTCCAGGCGGGCCTGCGCGGGCGCGACGGGGAGTCCTGAGATGGGCGGACCCGTTTACCGGCTTGAGGACGTCGCCTACGCCTACCCGTCCGGGCCCGGACGCGCGGCGTTCTCGTTGGAGATCGACCGCCTCGAGATCCCCGAGGGCGAGATACTGGCCCTGGTCGGCCCGAACGGCGCCGGCAAGACGACGCTGCTGCTGCTCCTGGCTTTCCTCGTCCGGCCGGCCCGCGGCCGGCTCGAGTTCCGGGGGCTGGCGCCCTGGGCGGCGTCCGACGGCGCCGGCGCGGCCCGCCGCGACGCGGTCCTGGTGAGCCATCATCCTTATCTCTTCAAGGGCACGGTCGCCGACAACGTCGCCTTCGGCCTCCGCCTGCGCCGGCTCCCCGAGGCCGAAACCGCCGCCCGGCGGAGCGAAGCCCTGTCGCTCGTCGAGCTCGACGGCTGGGAGCGCAAGCCGGTCTCCGGGCTCAGCGCCGGGCAGGCCCAGCGCGTGGCCCTGGCCCGGGCCCTGGCCCTGCGGCCCCGGGCCCTCCTCCTCGACGAGCCGACGGCCAACCTCGACGCCTCGCTCGGCCTGCGCATGGAAGCCGTCCTGCGCGACGCCGGCCGGGCCTGGGGAACGACCGCCGTTCTCTCGACCCACGACTTCTCGCAGGCCTCGCGCCTGGCCGACCGCATCCTCTACCTCTCGGAAGGACGGCGGGTCGAGTTCAGCCACGAGAACTGCTTCAGCGGCACGGCCGCGACCGACGGCCGGACGAGCTGGATCGAGATCAAGCCCGGCCTCCGGATCGTCTTCGCCGGCCGGGCCCAGGGCCGGGTCACCTGCGTCATCGACCCGGCCGCGATCCGGGTGACCGCCGCGGGCGACGGCGGCGCCGCGGCGCCCAACGTCTTCCGCGGCCGGGTCAGCCGCCTGGAGACGACCGATGCCGCCACGGCCCTGGTCCGGATCAGCGGCGAGGCCGTCTTCCGGGCAGCGGTTCCCCTGGCCGAGATCGAGCGCGACGGAATTTCTCTTTCCCGGGACGTTCTGCTAACATTTGATCCGGCCTCCGTCCGGGTCTTCGGGGAACGGCCCGGAGAGGCCCAGGAGCCCCAATGATCGAATACGCCGATGCCCGCGCCCTGGTCATCGCCGCGGCCAGATCCCTGCCGGCGGAGGCCGTCCCTCTGGCCGCGGCCCTGGGCCGCACCCTGGCCCGGGACATCAGGGCCCCCGAGCCCGTGCCGCCGTTCACCAAGGCGGCCATGGACGGCTACGCCGTCCGGGCCGAGGACACGCGCCCGGCCGCGGGCGGGCCCGAGGCCGGGGCCCGGGGCGCCGTCTCGCTCGACGTCCTCGAGGACCTGCCGGCCGGCCGGACCTCCCGCAGGATCGTCGGCCCCGGCCAGGCCGTGCGCATCATGACCGGCGCGCCCCTGCCCCGCGGCGCCGACGCCGTCGTCATGGTCGAGGATACCGAGGCCTCCGGCCTCACGGTCCAGGTGCGGCGCGGGGTCAAGCCCGGCGACAACGTCGGCCTGGCCGGCGAGGACCTGGGGAAAGGCGATCTCGTGCTGGCCCGGGGGACGCTCATCGGCCCGGCCGAGATCGGCCTGCTGGCCGCGGCCGGCCGGGCCCGCGTGCCGGTCGTCCGGCAGCCCCGGCTGGCGGTCATCGCCACGGGCGACGAGATCGTCGAGCCCGGCGAGCGCAAGCGCGCGGGCCAGATACGAAACTCCAACGGCCCGGCCCTGACGGCCATGGCCCGGCAGGCCGGCGCCGACGCGGCCTACCTCGGCATCGCCCGCGACCGCAACGCCTCGCTCGCGGCCCGGCTGGCCCGGACCAGGGGCGCCGA
The DNA here is from genome assembly GCA_039683095.1 of Acidobacteriota bacterium. Classification (NCBI taxonomy): domain Bacteria; kingdom Pseudomonadati; phylum Acidobacteriota; species Acidobacteriota bacterium. The sequence goes on from JBDKSB010000012.1 coordinate 602,141, forward strand.
CGTCGTCGTCCTGTCGGGCGGCGTCTCGGTCGGCGACTACGACCTGGTCAAGGCCGAGCTCGAGGCCTCCGGCGTCAAGCCCGTCTTCTGGAAGGTCCGAATCAAGCCGGGCAAGCCCGTTTTCTTCGGCGTCCGGGGCCGGCAGCTGGTCTTCGGCCTGCCCGGCAACCCGACCAGCTCCCTGGTGACGTTCCTGCTCTTCGTCCGGCCGGCCCTCGACCGCCTCCTCGGCCGCGCCGCGGCGGGGCCGGAGAGGGCGACGGCCGTCCTCGACGCGGCCATCGCGGCCAAGCCCGGCCGGATGCAGTTCCTGCGGGGCCGGCTGGCCGGCCGGGGCCCGGTCCTCAAGGTCACGCCCTACGAGGACCAGCGCAGCGGCGTGCTGCGGTCCATGGTCCACGGCCGCGTCCTAATCGTCGTCCCGGCCGACGCGGCCCGGCTCGAGGCCGGCAGCGAGGTCGAGATCCTCTACACGGACGGACGGTAGCCATGGCCCAGCTCAGCCACCTAGACCGCAAGGGCCGGGCCCGGATGGTGGATATCGGGGAGAAGCCCGTCACCCGGCGCGAGGCGGAGGCCTCGGCCTTCGTCAAGCTCGGCCCGGAGACGCTCCGGCTGGTGCGGGCCAACGGCCTGGCCAAGGGCGACGTCCTCAGCACGGCCCGGCTGGCCGGCATCCAGGCGGCCAAGCGGACCGCCGAGCTGATCCCCCTGACCCATCCCCTGCCGCTCGACAACGTCGCCGTCGAGCTGGACCTCGAGAAGACCGGCCTGCGCGTCCGTTGCCGCGTCTCGCTCGAGGCCAAAACGGGCGCCGAGATGGAGGCCCTGACCGGCGCCGCCGTCGCCGCCCTGACGGTTTACGACATGGTCAAGGCCGTCGAGCGCGGGGCCGAGATCGTCCGGCTGCGACTCGACTCCAAGAGCGGCGGCAAGACCGGGGTCTACCGGAGACGGACATGAGCCCGGCCGCCGGCGGGGCGGGGACGTCGGGCACGATCGTCGCCGTCAACACGAGCCCGAAGAAGGGGCAGATGAAGCGTCCGGTCGCGTCCGTGGAGATCACGGCCGGGCGCGGCATCGAGGGCGACGCCCACCGGGATTTCGGGCGACGCCAGGTCTCGCTCCTGGCCATCGAGGACATCGAGGCCCAGAAGGCGCTGGCCGGAGCCGGGGCGGCCGGGATCGAGATCGGTCCGGGCGCCTTCGCCGAGAACCTGACGACGCGCGGCCTCGACCTCGCGTCGCTCCGCGTCGGCGACGAGCTCGTCGTCGCCGGCACGGTCCGGCTGAGAGTCAGCCAGATCGGCAAGGATTGCCACGCCAGGTGCGCCGTATATCGACTGGTCGGCGACTGCATCATGCCGGCCCGCGGCATCTTCTGCGAGGTCCTGAGCGGCGGCGCCGTCCGGGCGGGAGACGCGATTGAGCGGGCCTAAGGTCCTGCGCATCTCGGTCACGGACCGCTGCGACCTGCGCTGCGTCTACTGCATGCCGGAGGCAGGCGTGCCGCTCGTCCCCATGGGCGACATGCTGAGCTACGAAGAGATCGCGGTCATCGCCCGGGCGGCCATGGCGGCGGGAGTGCGGCGCTTCCGGCTGACCGGGGGCGAGCCGCTGGCCCGGCGCGGCCTCGCGGCGCTGGTCCGGCTGCTGGCCGGGCTCGGGCCCGACGACCTGGCGCTGACGACCAACGGCCTGCGCCTGGCCGAGCACGCCGGCGAGCTCCGGGAGGCCGGGCTGCGGCGGGTCACGGTCAGCCTGGACACGCTCCGGCCGGACCGGTTCGAAGCCATCACCCGGCGGACAGGGCTCGACCGCATCCTGGCCGGGATCGAGGCGGCCCGCGCGGCCGGCCTGGCCCCGGTCAAGGTCAACACGGTCGTCATCCGCGGCGTCAACGACGACGAGATCCCCGATTTCGTCCGGTTCGCGGACCGGCAGGGCCTGGAGCTCCGCTTCATCGAGCTCATGCCGACGAGCGGCCTGACCTCCGACTGCAAGGAGCTGGGCGCCTGGCGGCCGGCCCTCTTCGTCAAGGGCGAGGAGGTCCGGGCCCGGATCGAAGAGGCTTTCGGGCCGCTCGAAAAGCTCCCGGGCGGGGGCGGCGTGGCGCAAGTCTGTCGGCTCGACCGGCCCGGCGTCCGGGCCCGGCTCGGCTTCATCACCCCCATCTCCGAGCCTTTCTGCCGCGGCTGCGAGAGGCTGCGGCTCGGCCCGGACGGCCGGTTGAGGATCTGCCTGTTCGACCGCGGCGGCCTCGACCTGCGGCAAGCCCTGCGCCGGGACAAGGCCGGGCCGGCGGAGCTGGAGGCCCTGTTCCGGGCGGCGTTCGAGGCCAAGACGACTTGGGAGCGCGGCGCGATCGAGAGCCTGTCGAGCGACATGTTCAGGATCGGAGGCTGACGATGAAGGTCGGCATTCTCACCGTGAGCGACAAGGGCGCGCGGGGCGAGCGCGAGGACAAGAGCGGCCCGGCCATCCGCGAGATGATCGAGGCCGCGGGCGGCCAGGTCGTCCGGACGAAGATCGTGGCCGACGAGCCCGACGACATCCGGGCGGCGCTCGTCGCCTGGTCGGACGAGGGCCTGGACCTCGTTTTGACGACCGGCGGCACGGGCTTCAGCCCGCGCGACCGGACGCCCGAGGCCACCAGGGCCGTCATCGAGCGCGAAACCCCGGGCCTGCCGGAAGCCATGCGCCGGGCCGGGGCGGAGAAGACGCCGGCGGCCATGCTCAGCCGGGCGGCGGCCGGCATCCGCGGCTCGACGCTCATCGTCAACCTGCCGGGGAGCGAGAAGGCCGTGCGGGAAAGCCTGGCCGCGATCCTGCCGGCCCTGCCCCACGGGATCGACGTCCTCAAGGGCGCGGTCTCGGAGTGCGGGTCAACGCGCCGTCACTGAGCCGCTGAAGGCTGGCGGATATCCCGCCGCTGGCGGGGGGGCGCGGAGGCCGTCAGTCGCCGGCCAGGTCGGGCTTGAAGCCGCGGCCCTTCTTCTTCTCGGCGACGCGGCGCTTGTCGGCCAGCATCTTCTCCTTGGCCCGCTTGGAGCGCTTCCTCTTCTGGCGGCGGATCCTGGCGATCCGCTGCTCCTCTTCGCTCTCTTTCCCGAGGATAGCCGACTCGATCTTGTCGGCCAGGATGCGGCGGGCCAGGAACCGGTTGAGGGCCTGGGAGCGCTCCTGCTGGCACTTGACCTCGGTGCCGGTCGGCAGGTGCTTGAGATAGACGCAGGTCGCGACCTTGTTGACGTTCTGGCCGCCGTGGCCACCCGAGCGGATGAACTTTTCGACCAGGTCGTCCTCGCGGATGCCGAGCCGGGCCATCCGCTCCGCCAGGGCCTGCTCTTTTTCGGGTCCGACGCCGAATGTGGCCATGCCCCTATGCTAACCCAAATCGGGGACCGGCGGGAAGCGGAGTCTTCGGAGCGTTGCGTTCCCGCTTTTCTTGGAATAAACTCGGCCCCCGGTCGTCCAAACCATGGAGGTTCCTATGAAGAAGACCGCCCGGATCCTTGGCTCTCTAGCCCTTTTCGCCCTCGCCGCCTCGCTCGTCCCGCCAGCCGCGTCCGCCCAGACGCCTCCGGCCAAGCCGCAGACCCCTAGCGGAGCCCAGGGCCAGGGCCCGCAGGGCGAGCCTTTTCCGCTGCCGCCGGTCCCCCCGGTTCCGCCGCCGCCCGCGCCGCCGGCTTCCGGCCCGGTGACGACGGCCGAAGCCTCCGCTTACGCCGCGACCTCGACCTACGCCGAGGTCATGGCCTTCATCCGCGGCCTCCAGGAGCTTTCCCCCCTCGTCCGGGTCGAGACGATCGCCGCGTCGACCGAAGGGCGGGACATCCCGCTCCTGGTCATCGGCAAGCCGGTCCCCCGCGACCCGCTGGCCCTGCGCTATGACAAGCGGATCGTCGTCTATATCCAGGCCAACATCCACGCCGGCGAGGTCGAGGGCAAGGAATCGGCCCTGATGCTCGTCCGCGACATCCTCCTCGATCCCAAGCTGCCCTACCTCGACCGGATCGTCCTGCTCGTCGCGCCGATCTTCAACGCCGACGGCAACGACAAGATGGACCCCCGCAACCGCTACGGCCAGGTCGGCCCGGAGAAGGGCTCGGGCGTCCGCCACAACGGCCAGAACCTCGATCTCAACCGCGACGCCATGAAGCTCGAGAGCCCGGAGATGCGGGGCCTCGTCCGCAACGTCCTGCTGCGCTGGGACCCGGCCCTTCTCGTCGACTGCCACACGACCGACGGCTCCTTCCACCAGGAGCCGGTCACCTACTCCTGGCCGCTCTGCCCGAACGGCGACGCCGCGGTACTGAAGTACGCCCGCGACAGGATGCTGCCGGCCGTCGACGCCGCGCTCGAGAAGAAATACGGCACCCTCGCGGTCCCCTACGGCGACCCCATGGACTTCCGGGACATGGGCAAGGGCTGGCGGACCTTCGGCCCCGAGCCCCGCTACATGACCAATTACATCGGCCTGCGCGGCCGCCTCTCCGTCCTGATCGAGAACTACAATTACGCCGACTTCAGGACCCGGGTCGCCGGAAACTACCACATGCTCCAGGCCCTGCTCGACTACTGCGGCGCCAACGCCGCCGAGATCCAGAAGCTCGTGGCCGACGCCGACGCCCGGACGATCCAGGCCGGCCTGGCCCCGGCCGAGGCCGGCGCGTTCGGGCTCGACATCGAGGTCCGGCCCCTGCCCGGCACGATCTCGATCCTCGGCTACGAGATGGAAGCCCCGGCCGCGCCCGCCGAAGGATCACCCGCCGGACCCTTCCCGCGCCTGCGGCCGACCGACAGGTCCAAGACCTACACCATGCCTTATTACGCCGACTTCGAGCCCAAGCGCTCCGTTCGGCTGCCCTTCGCCTACCTGATAACGGCCGGGGGTACGGAGGTCCTCGGCAAGCTGCGCCAGCACGGCGTCGCCGTCGAGCGTCTGACCGAGCCGGCGGCCCTCGAGGCCGAGGCCTTCCGCATCAAGGAGGTCAAGGGAGCGGAGCGCCTCTACCAGGGCCACCGGACCGACTCGGTCAAGGGAGACTATGCCGTCGAGAAGCGGGACTTCCCCAAGGGCACGCTGCTCGTCCGGACGGCCCAGCCGCTCGGCCGGCTGGCCGCCTGCCTCCTCGAGCCGGAGAGCGACGACGGACTGCTCCTCTGGAACTTCTTCGACCGTGACATCGTCGCCCAGTGGGGCCGCAGCCCGCAGACCTACCCCGTGTACAAGCTTTGCGCGCCGGTGAACCTGCCGTCAGAAGGGATCGATTAGTACGCGCTCCGGAAAGAGCCTTACTTCTTTTTCTTCTTCGCCGAGACGAGGTACTTGCCGCAGTTCTCGCAGACGTAGATGTCGTTGGACTCTTCCATGGCCGAGTACATCTGCGTCGAGATGTTGATGTTGCAGCTCTGGCAAACCCCGTCGAGGGCGTCGGCCACGGCGAACCCGTAGCGCTCCATCAGCCGGTCGAAGCGGGACAGGACGTCCTTGTCGAACTCCTCCCGGATCATGGCCGCCTGCTTCTGGAGCTCCTTCTGCTGCTCCTTGGTCGCCTTCTTCCTCTTGAGCTCGATCTCCTGGAGCTTCTTGAGCAGGCGGGCCCGGCTGACGATCTTCTCCTCGTGGATGAAGCGGAACTCGATCCCCGACAGGATGTCGTAGAGCTCGGCCTTGTCCCTGGCCGTCATGATCCGGCTGCGGTTCTCCGGCCGGATGAGGAAGCGGGCCAGGCCGGCGAAAAGGTGGTTGAACAGCCCGGGCAGGGTCGGGTTCCAGACGACGAGGATGATCAGGTGGACCTTCTGGCCGTCGTGGGCGTCGAAGTCGATGCCCTTATCCGACCGGCCGACCGCGACCGCGATCTGGCCCTCGGAGTCCACGCGGGCGTGCGGCAGGGCGACGCCGTAGCCGATGGCCGTGGAGACGAGGTTCTCGCGGTCGATGATGCGGGTCAAAACGAGCTTCTTGTTGTCGATGAGCTTCTGCCTGGCCAGCACGTCGAGAAGCTCTTCGATGGCCTCGACCTTGTCCTTGCTTTTCAGGTCGAAAACGACCTGGTTGGGTTTGAGATAATCGGAGAAGCGGGAAATGTGCAAAGCGGGTTTATCCATGCTCTTAGAAGTCTAGCACAGCCGGCCGAAAAAGCCAATGGCCCGGGGGGGGCCGTCACTTGGCGTCAGCGCGCTTGAACGGGCTCAGCGGCGAGAACTGCGGCAGCGCCTCGCGGTCCTGGAGCAGGTCGACGATCCCCTGGGCCCAGCCGACGATCTGGAGCGCCCCCCGGAGGTCCCAGTCGGGCTGGACCTCGTCGGTCACCTTGTGGTACCTGGTCGCCCGGTAGTCCCCGAACTTCCTCTGGACCAGGCCCTTGTCCGGGCCCTTGGCCACGATCCCCTGGCTGAGCCAGACGCCGGGGATGCCGGCCCGGACGAAGCTGAGCTGGTCGGAGCGATAGAAAAAGCCGAGCTCCCGGTTCCGTTCGGAGGTGTAGCGGAGGCCCAGCTTCTCCGCGGCCTCGCGGCAGACGCCGTCGAGGTCGGACTGGTCGGCCCCGACGGCGAAGACGTCCTCGGTCTCGCCCCAGACGTTGACCATCTCGAGGTTGATGTCCGCGACGGCGCTCTTCCGGTCGAACGGCAGGTTGCGGGCGAAGAAGTCCGAGCCGAGGAGCAGCTGCTCCTCGGCCGTAACGGCGACGAAGCACAGATCGTCCTTGAGCTTCTCCGGCCGCTGGGCGTAGTAGCCGGCCAGGGCCAGCAGCGCGGCCGAGGCCGAGCAGTTGTCGACCGCCCCGTTGAAGATCTGGTCGCCCGCCAGGGTCTTGTCCCGGCCGAAATGATCGTAGTGGGCCGACAGGACGATGGTCCGCTTCGTCGCGGCCGGGGCCTTGGCCCGGACGATCCCGGCCACGTTGACGCCCTCGACCGTGCGAAAGGCCTGGCGCTGCCGGACCTTGGCCGTCAGCCCCAGGGGCACGGGCGCGAAGTCCGGCGTCTCGGCCTTCTCCCGGAGGGCCTTGCGGTCGAGCTTGGCCGCGGCCAGGACGCGGTCCGCCGTCTCGCCGGCGATCCAGCCCTCGAACAGGAGGCGCGGCCGGCGGTCCGGCAGGAAGAAGTTCTCGCTGCCCCACGAGGCCCGCAGCACGTCCCAGCCGTAGGCCGCGCCCTTGGCGTCGTGGATGATAAGGACGCCGGCGGCGCCGAGCTCGTCGGCCTTCTCGAATTTATAAGGCCAGCGGCCGTAATAGGTCATGGCCTCGCCGTCGAAGACGCCGCCGGGCCGATTGCCCGGCTCGTTGACCTCGACGAGCAGGATCTTGCCCGCGAGGTCCATCCCCTTGATGTCGTCCCAATTCCGCTCGGGGGCCTGGACGAGATAGCCGCCGTAGACGAGCTCCCCCGCGGCCTCGGGCGGGGCGTCCTCGCGCTCGGTCAGGACGACGAACTCGTCCCGGAGGGCGGGCGCCAGGGTCACGGCCGGGCCGGTGATCTCGAGGGAGGCCTGCGGGTCGGGCGTCGTGCCGACGAGCGGGAACGATTGCCGGTAGCTCCCGGCGAACGGTGGCTCCAGCCCCATGGCCCGGAAATAGTCCTCGTGGTAGCGGGCCGCGAGCTCGATGCCGCGCGTGCCCACGGCCCGGCCCTCGAGCTGGTCGGCCGAGAGGTCGCGGATATGAGCGGCCAGCTCGTCGATCGTGACCGGCTCCTGCCGGTTCCGGGCCCCCTGGCAGGACCAGAGCGACGCGACAAGGATCGCCGCCGCCCCGGCCAGAACGATCTTCCGGATCGTCTCGTTGTTCATGCGTCCTCCAGCGCCGGACCTGGCCATCAGGACTGGACTATAGCACAAAACGAGGCGGCGCGGGTTGACCGGTGGGGCGCTTTGGCCTAACATGACCTCTCGCGGCCGCCGTGGCCGAAGAAAGGAGCCCGACATGCCGAAACTCCATGGATCCGCCGCGGCCCTCGCCGCCGCCGCTCTCGTCTCCGCCCTGCTGCCCCTCGCGCTGGCCGCCCAGACGACGGAGGCCAGGGCCGAGCTGCCCGTCCTCGTCACGTCCTGCGGCCAGAGCAACGGGCCGACGACGATCAAGATCGTCCTGCAGCGGCTGAAGCTGGCCTATGACATCGAGCCCCTGGCCACGCCCGAGACGCTCAAGGCCAAGCCCTACAAGACGCTCATCGTCACCATGGGCGCCAGCCTCAAGGGCATGGGCGCGGCCGGCATCCAGATCGAGGACGAGCTGGCCCGGACAGCCGCCCTGATCGCCGAGGCCCGCAAGCAGGGCGTCAAGATCATCGGCGCCCACATCGAGGGCATGAAGCGGCGCTCGCAGGGCGCGGCGGCCGGAGACACGACCGACGAGCAGTCGATCGACGCCGTGGCCCCGAACTCGAACATCCTCCTCGTCTACAAGGAAGGGAACTCCGACGGCCGCTTCACGGTCATCTCGCAGGCCAAAAAGATCCCGCTCGTCGAGTTCGAAAAGACGATCGACCTGATCCCGACGCTCGAGAAGCTGTTCGCCAAGTAGCTCGAAGGACCGGCGGGACGGCCCCGGCGGCGTTATTTCTTGGTTCTTCTCCCATTTCCGGGAAACCTCTCGAGACGGCCAGGGATGTACGGCAGGGAGGGGAGCTAGAGGCGATACCCTGAGCCAAGCCGGAGGGCGTCTCGCCCAAAGAGCATAAGTCGGCCGCTACTTTTTCCTGATCGTCACCAGCCCGAGCTTCTCCTGGATCCCGACCCATTTCTCGACCTCGAGGAGGTCGAGGGGCTCGAATTCGGCCGATGCGGCGTCGCGGATGTCGAGGATCGACCGTTCGCCGTCGATGAAGTTCCTGAGCTCCCGCTCGGCCCTCATGATGGACAGGGGCGGCTGGTAGTTGAGCTTGCGCATCTCGTCCCGCAGGCCCATCGTCGCCTCCGCCCTCTCGGCGCGGACGGGAACGAGTCCGGCCAGCCGCGTCTCGTCCCCGGTCGGGGCCGCCTTCACGGCCTTGACCCCGAGCGCCCGGCAGCGGGACGCGTAGAGGTCATCGATGTCCTTGAGGCCGGCGGCCCGGACCGCGTCGAGCCGGGCCAGCCGGCCGCCGAGCACGGCCTCCGTCCCGGCGTCGGCCCGGATGAAATAGCGGACCGACGCCAGGGCCTTCTTTTCCCGCGCCGCGCCCTGGTTGACCAGAACGCGAGCCTCCCTGGCCGCTTCGTGGACCGACTTCGCGCCGGCCGCCAGGAGCAGGCGCTCGGCCCGGGCCCGGTCCTCCCCCAGCCGGCCGCCCTGCCGGGCCGAGATCTCGGCCATGATCCGCGACGCCTCGGCCGGGCCGGCGTTGGCCAGGAACTCGGCCGCGGCGGCCGAGATCGCGACCACCCGCTTGAGCTGGGTCGCGTCGGACTTGTCCGGCGTATCGCCGCTGGTGTGGTACCACTGGTCCGGCCAGACGATCATCAGCACGGCGGGGATGCGGATGCCGCCGTCGACGAAGACGTCGTGGTCGCTGCCGCCCGAATAGCGCTCGACGAGGAAATAGAACGGGTCCCGAGAGCCGGTCGGGGCCAGCACGCCGCCCGTCGTCCAGTTGGCCTCCTGGGCGTCCCGCTGGGAATCGCCCATCCACTCGATATAGGAAGCCATGACGTCGTTGAGGTAGGTCGGCAGGGACCAGGGCGTCTGATTGAGGCGGAAGTAGCTCTGGTTCCTGACCAGGCCCTCGCCGACCATGTCCAGGTTGATGTCGGCGAAGATCCGCTTGCGGATGTCGGGATTCAGCCGCAGGTAGGCCGCTGTCCCGGAGATCTCCGGGACGAAGAGGAAGCGCACGGACCGCTTGAGCGGCGGGATCCGGCCCTCGCTCACCAGCTTCTTCAGGACGCGCGCCGTCTCCAGGATGGCCGCCGCGCCGGAGGCGTTGTCGTTGGCCCCCTGCTTGGCCCAGCCCTCGTATAGATGGGCCGTGAAGACGAGCTCCTCGTCCGGGCGCTCCGCGCCCTTGATCAGGCCGACCGTCAGCTGGTCCTTGTAGCCCTCGACGAGCTGGGTCCTGGCCACGGCCCGGAGGACGACGCGTTCGCCCCGCTCGAGGCTGTCCCGGAGCTCCTGGCCCTGCCGCTCGGAGATCATGAAGCCGAACGCGGCCCGGTCCTTTTCGGCCGGCCGCAGGCCGCTCCAGCCGACCTCGTCCCGGTCGAACTCCGGGTGGCTCGAGGACCAGCCGACGAGCCCGGCGGCGCCGTGCTTCAGGACCCCGATCCGGCGGGCCATTTCGGGAGAGCCGTTGACCAGCAGGATCTTGCCTTCGACGTCCTTGTCCTTGTAGCACTCCTCGCGGTTGCCCGGCCCGACATAGACGAGCTCGGCCGTCGTGTCCGTCGACTCGCTCCCGGAACAGAGGCAGGCGGGGACCGCGTCGAGGTCGGTGATCTTGCGCCGCTCGGGTTCGACCATCCAGAGCTCGGCCGATTCGGCGTCCCAGGTTGTCCGGCCCCGCACCGGCAGGTCGACCGTGAAGGCCTCGTCGAGGCCGTACTCCCGCAGCTTCGCGAGGACGAAGGCGGATTCGAAGTAGCCGGTCCGGTATTCCTCGGCCTTGCGGTTCCGGACGAACCCGGCGAGCGAGATCTCGCTCTGGAGCGCTAGCTCGCCGGACGCCTCGTTGACGACGGCTTGAAGGACCTGCGGCGCGCTCGGGGCGGGCCGGGGCGGGGTGTCCTGGGCGGAGACGGCTCCGAGAAGGACGAGGCCGGCGGCCATGGCCATGACGGCGGCGGACGGGATGCGTTTCATGCTGACCTCCTGGACCGGGATGGACGGACATTCTACCGGACGCGGCGCGAAAAGCAAAGGTTGCGCCTTCCCGGCGAAAAAACGGCGCGCCGATCCCCGGGCCCGGCCCCCAAAAAGGATTCCCCGGCGGGGCGCGACTGTGATACAATCCGCGCGGGACGGGGAGGAAGACGGGGCCGAAGGAGGTCCGGTCCATGGTCGCAACGGAAACCGCTAAGACGGTCGTCCTTATCCTGTTCGGCCTGTCCATCCTGTGGATCGTCGTCATCATCGTCCGGAACGACATGCAGACGATCATCCGGGCCCTCATCGTCGCCGCCCTGCTCGGGCTGGCGCTCTACTACGTCGGTCACACCAAGCTCGAGAAGCTGTCCTTCCAGGCCGTCAAGGAGGAGCTGTTCCCGGTCCGGGCCCGGGACTACTCCTTTGACCGGCGGGAAGGCTACGTCGACGGCCGGCCGACCACGACCTTTGTCTTTCAGGATCCCGGGCCGCCGCTCTCCCTGGTCATGATGAGCGGCGGCAAGCACATGGCCATCAAGGACATCCGGCCGGTCAACGTCGTCCTCGAGTATCTCGGCCTGCCGCCCGTCGCCGCCGGCGTCCCCGAGCTCGCCGCCGCGACCGGCCACTCCATGGACGCCGACAAGTTCCGCTGGGACGATTACGAGGGGGGCGTGCTGCTGCTCGAGCGCGGCATCTGCCGGGACTTGGGCTCGGCCCAGACCTTCACCTGCATCGCCCGGATCACGGTCACCGCCCGATGAGCGCCACGACATCCGCGGCCCTGATCCTGGCCGTCATGGTCGCGGCCTTTGTCGCCGCCAAGCTGTTCAAGGTCTCGACCGAGCTGGCCCTTTTCGCCGCCGCCCTGGCCGGGGCGCTGGCCGGGGGCAACGGCGTGCCGGCCCGGGCCCTGGTGGAGGGGGCCTTCACCTACTTCGACATCGTCCTCATCTTCGTCACGGCCACGCTGTTCATGAACCTGCTCAAGGACTCGGGCGCGGCCGTGTTCGTCGTCCGGGCCATCCTGCGGCGCTTCCACCGGCACAAGGCCATGCTCTTCGTCCTGCTGGCCTTGCTCCTGCTCGTGCCCGGGGCCCTGACCGGGGCGGGCAGCGTCACCGTCCTGATCATGGGCGGCATGGCGGCCACCGTCCTCGGCACCATGGACATCCCCAGGCCCAAGGTGGCGGCCATCATCTTCATCATCGCCGGGCTGAGCGCGGCCGCGCCGCCGGTCAACCTCTGGGCCATGCTGGCGGCGGCCGGGGTCAACATGCCCTACGTCGGCTTCTTCCTGCCGCTGCTCGTGCCCTGCGTCCTGCTGGCCCTGCTGACCATCTTCATCCTCGGGGCCAAGTCCAAGCCCGTCGACCTGGCCAAGGCGCTGGCCGAGCTGCCCGAGGCCCCGCCCCGCATGAACTGGGTCCGGGTCGGGACGCCGTTCCTGGTCTTCTTCGCCCTCGTCCTCGCCGGCCGCGTCTTCCCCTTCAGCCTGCCCGTCCTCGGCCTGCCGCTGATGTTCGCGGCGGCGGCCCTGGCGGCGCTCCTGCTCTCCCCGGTCCGGATCGACGTCCTCAGGACCTCGCGGGAGACCGTTCACCAACTCCTGCCGCTCATCGGGACGCTGACCTGCGCCGGGATCCTGGTCGAGATCATGGCCCTGACCGGGGTCCGCGGCCTCATCGCCATCACCGCGGTCACGCTGCCGGTGGCCGTGGTCATCGGCACGCTGGCCCTGACGCTGCCGGTCTCCGAGGCCGTGCTGATGTGGGGGGCGGCCCCCGTTCTCGGCGTGCCGCTGGTCCTGCTCTTCAACACCATCGGCCTCAACCCGGTCGTCGCCCTGGCCGGGATGACCGTCATCTGGCCGCTCGGCGACGCCATCCCCCCGACGGCCATCATCGGCCGGCTGACGACTACGACCGTCGGCATGAAGGAGCCCTATGGCCGGTTCCTGAGATACTGCATCGTGCCGGGGATCCTCATCGCCGTCGTCGGGACGCTCATGGTGGTCTTCAGCAAGAAATTGGCCTTCCTGACGGTGTTCTGACATGAACATGAATACGATCGTGACCGTTCTTTATTATGTCCTGACCGCCTATGTCGCCCTCCTCCTCGTCTGGAACTTCCTCAAGAGGAAGAACTGGCAGGAGGAGCTCCTCTATATGATCGTCCTCATACCCTTCGTCCTGCGTCTCCTGAGGCTCAAATGATCCGCAAGCTCGTATCCGTCGCCGTCGGGACAGCCCTGGCGTTCTTCGCCGGGCTGAGCTTCTACCGGAGCCGGCACCTGCGCGAGCCTGTCGTGCCCGGCCCGGCCCTGGCCCGGGTGGCCAGGCTGGGGGACTATTTCCCGCCGATCAAGGGCACGGTCAACGACGCCAACGTTTACGTCCTCGAGGGGAAGGAGCCCGGCGGCACGGTCCTGCTCCTCGGCGGCACCCACCCGGAGGAGCCGGCCGGGCGCCTGGCCGCCTGGATCTTCACGGAGAACGCCGCCCTCGAGCGCGGGCGGCTCCTGGTCATCCTGTCGGCCAACCGGAGCGCCACGACGGGGACCCGCGTCGGCGGCGCCTACCCGCCCGACTTCACCATCCCGACCGCGTGGGGCGGCCAGAAGTTCCGCATGGGCGACCGCTGGTCGAACCCGCTCGACCAGTGGCCCGACCCGGAAGTCTACCTGCACTACCCGTCTCGCCAGCAGCTGGCCTACGTCGACATCCGCAACCTCAACCGGAGCTTCCCCGGCCGGCCGAACGGCACCCTGACCGAGCAAACCTGCTACGCCATCTGCGAGCTCATCCGGCGGGAGAAGGTCGACATCGAGATCGACTTCCACGAGGCCGAGCTCCAGTATCCCGTCATCAGCACGATCGTGGCCCACGAGAAGGGGGCGGAGCTGGCCGCCGCCGCGGCGATGTTCATCAGCAGCCTGGAGGGATTCGCCATCGGTGTCGAGAACTCGCCCAAGGCCCTGCGGGGCCTCTCGCACCGCGAGATCGGCGACGCGACCGGCGCCATCTCGCTCCTGCTCGAGGCGCCGGAGCCGTTCCTCGACGCGACGCGGGGCCGGACGGACCGCCGGCTCCTGCTCACCGGCCAGGATCAGTTCGTCGTCCGGGCAGGCCGGCGCGGCCTGCTGTTCGAGAAGATCGACGAAAAGGGCTGGCCCATCGACGTCCGGGTCGGACGTCACACCTCGACCGTCCTGCAGTTGCTCGAGATCTGGTCGGGCGACCATCCGGACCGGGCCGTCGCCCTTACGGGCGTGCCCCGCTACGGCGAGGTCATCGAGAAGGGCACGGGCGTCTTCCTCAAGGACCCCAGGCCGGTCGATCCCTCCCGGCTCTTCTACGAGTAGCCGGCGGAACGGCGGGATCCGTCAGGCCGCCGTCTTTTTGCCCCGGGCGAATCCGACGATGGCCAGGATGACGGCCAGGGCCAGCAGGACCCCCAGGATCAGCGTGGTCGATTTCTTGGCGGAGACCGTCTTGTCCAGGGTGGCCTGCAGGGCGGTCTTGTCGGCGTTCAGGGCGGCCATGGCCTTGGACTGCTCATCGGCCGCCGCCTTGAGCGAGGCCACGCTCTGCTGCAGCGACGCGATCTCGCCGTCCTTGGCGGCGATGGCCGCTTCCATCTCGGCCGCTTTCTTCTTCAGCCCGGCGATGGCGCCGTTGAGGCCGCGGACCTTCTTGGTCAGGGACGCTTCGGTCTCTTTCCCGGCGGCCACGGCCTTGTCCAGCTCGGCCTTCTGGGTCTCCAGGGCCGCGACCTGCTCCTTGAGGGAAGCCGCGCCCGCGGCCAGCTGCCTGTTCTGATCCTGGGCGCCGGCCAGGGCCGCCTGGACGTCGTTCAGGCTCTTGTCCAGGGCGCTGTTCTTCTGCTGCAGATCGTTGATCGTGCCGCTGGCCTGGGCCAGCTTCTGGGCGTCCTGCTGCTCGAGCGTCCGGTAGCGCTTCTTGGTCACGCATCCGACGGACGTCGCCAGGAAGACGGCGGCCACGATCAGGGTCAGGACAGCCAGGGTTTTCTTGGACATGACTCCTCCCTCGGTGAATACTTGCGGTTGGGCATATCTTCGGCCCGGACCGGCCGTTTGTCAACTGAAAAAACGGCGAAGTTTCCCTTCGCGCCCGTCAAAGGAGCGGTTGGCGACGACCCCGGATGGCCAGTAATGTGGCCATTGCCAGCAGATAGGCGGCCGCGAGAAGCGTCCGGGCCCGGGAGCCCGCGGGCCGGGAAGCCGGTCCTTCGCCCGGCCCGGGCAGGGGCCGGGGGTCCCAGGGCAGGCCGTAGCGCTCGCACAGGCCCCTGACGTTCAGCAGATGGATGACGGGCACCCCCGCGGCGGCCATGGCCTGGAGAACGCCGCGGCGGCCCGGCGGCGGGATCGGCACGCGTCCGGCCAGGCCGGGCGCGACCTTCAGCACCTCCGCGTCCGTGCCCATGTTGGCCCAGCTGCCGCCGATGTTGACGAAGGCCTTGATCGGACGCCCGGCCGCGGCCTCCCGGTAGAGGGCCAGGCGCCGGGCGACGTTGCGCTCGAGGTCGGGCTCCTCGAGGAACGGCGCGCCGGCGGCCCGGATGCGCGCGGCGAGCAGGGCCCGGCCCTCCGGGCTCAGGTCGCGCCCGACGTCCTCCTCGCCGCCGACGGCCCGGGCGATCGGCCGGACGTCGAGGACGCCCTTGTCGCGAAGGCAATCCTCCATGTCCAGCCAGGAGAAACCGGGGATGTTGCCGCCCCACTCGGAGGCGCCGAGCGAGGAGATGACCAGCGGCTCGACTCCCATGGCCCGGGCCGCCGCGAGCGTGGCCACGATGAGGGCCGGAAAGGAGCTCGAGGCCCCGACGGCGACGGCGTCGCCGCGCCGGACCCCGGCCTCGTGAAGGAGCGAGACGACGAGGCCGGCGAACGCGGGATTGGTGGTCGTCCTCTTCGCCTCGAGGCGGCCGGCCGAGGTCGTGATGACGGACCTTTCCTCGCCGATGAACCCGGTCCCGTTGGGGTCGGCGGACGGATCGAGGGCCGGCCCGCGGCGGGCCCGGCAATCCCGCAGCGCGACGGAGGTCCGGGCCATCAGCCGCGAAGCCTCGAGCGCCTCGGCCCGGACGGCCGGCGGCGGCGTCGGGGACGGAAGGAACCGGACCGCCATCAGGTAGGCCAGGCTGAGGGCCGCCGCGCCGTAGATCAGCGCCGGCCGCGGCGTCACCCGATCGCGTTTCACAGCAGCGCCGCCAGAGCGGTCACGGCATAGGTCAGGGTCGAGACCGCGGCCAGCGAAGCCAGGGTCGGCAGGGGCTTCTGTCTGGCCAGGCTCGAGGCCAGGATGCCGGGGACGATCAAGCCGATGGCCCGCAGCCCGGCCGGGGCGCTGAAGAGCGACGGCAGGACGAGACTCCAGGCCTGGGCCAGGACCGCGCCGGCCAGCACGGTCAGGACGAAGCGCCGTCGTCCGTATAGGATGAGAAGGCGGGCCAGGAGCCGGTAGACGGCCCAGGTCAGGAGGGCCAGGCCGAGAGTCACGGCGATCCGGAGCGGCTGGCCGAGGTAGAGGGCGCAATAGCCCGGCACGATGAGGCCGCCGGGCGAAACATCGGTCAGCTCGGCCCAGAGGACGGCCAGGAGGAGTCCGATGAGCAGGGTCTCAACCGGCATCGGCGGTCCCCTTTCGCTCCCAGAAGCGGACCAAGTCCTCCCCGGGGCCGACGAAGTTCCCGAGCCCGACGACCACGGGATCGCCCGGCGCCAGGGCCATCACCCGGTCCATGATCTCGGCCGGCGTGCGGCCGCCGACCGGCGTGAAGGCCGGGCCATCCGCGCCGGAAGCGCGGCCGAACCCCCGCCGGGCCGGCCGCGCGGCGGACCCGACCAGGGCCACCGCCGCGAAGCCGAGGAAGAAGCCCTCCCGCGCCGCCCGGATCCATTGGAGCGTCCGGTCGCCGCGGTCCTCGCGCAGGCTCAGGAGGCCGATGAGGGGCCGTCCGGCGAACGACAGACTCGCCTCGACCGCGCGGAGCGATTCGGCCGACGAGGCCGGCTCGTTGGCGGCGAAAAGGTTGACGCACACGGCCGGGCGCGGCGGCGCGCCGAAGTCGCCGCGCCAGAGGCGCAGGCTGCCCGGGTCGGGCGCGGCCGCGGACATCCCCGCCTCGCCCGCGCGGCGGTCGATCCCGAGGGACTCCAGGACCGCCAGGGCCAGCCGCCGGTTGGGTTCGAACTCGCCGAGCGGCAGCCGGGCCTCCGCCCCGTCCCGGTCCGCGTCCCGGACGACGGCGCGGAGCGTCGCTCCGCGCCGGGCCGCGGCCGCGGCGAAGGCCGGGTCGGTCTCTTCCTCCGGGATGAAGACCTCGGCCCGGCCGGCGACGGCCGAGGCCAGCGTCCGGGCGACGGCGGCCCTGTCCCGTCCCATCGCGTCCAGGTGGTCGAGCCGGACGTTGGTCACCGCCAGCGTTCCCGGCCGCAGGATGGACCGGGACTCCGCGGCCAGGCACTCGCCGCCGATGCTCATCATCTCGGCGACCAGGGCATCCGCCCCGATCGAGGCCGCCAGGGCCACGAGGCGGACCTGCTCGCGGATCGAGGCCGGCCCCGCCCGCCGGATCTCCCGTTCCGTACCGTCCGGGAAGATGAGAACTGGCTTGGAGCCCGTGGTCTTGGCCAGGACCCGGGCGCCGGAGGCCCGCAGGCCGGCCGCGACGAGGCGGGTCACGCCGGATTTGCCCCGCGTCCCGGTGACCGCGATCCGGCGCGGCACCCGCCGGAGCGCCCGGCCGAGCCGCACACGTTCGGCGCCGAGGTAGAGAAGGAAGGCTCCCAGGCAGGCGGTCAGGACGAGAAGCTCGCGCAGGGCCGGTCTCTCCTCTCGTCCGCCGCCGGCGCTACTTCTTCCGGTCCAGCCCGTCCAGGGCCTGTTTGTAGGCCGCCTCGTCGACGGCGCCGAAGGTCACCGTCTTGTTGAAGCTCTCGAGCTCGCCCAGGTAGCGGTTGCCCGTGGTCTGGGTGATCCTCCACTGGCTGGGCTGGACGAAGGCGAAGGTGTATTTGATGAAGTACTGGTCATAGGGATAGATCCAGACCTCGGCCCGGTTGGCCGCGACGTCCTCCGAGCTGCGGCTGATGCCGTCGCTCGTCTGCCCGGGCAGCAAGGCCGTATTGAAGCTGACGTTCTGATCGTAGTCGACGGAGGCCGGCGCCCCGTTGAGGAGGTAGACCCGGCCCCGGTCGGTGTTCCACGGCTGGCTCCGGTTCTCCTGCTTGAAGTTCTTCATGACGAAGTCCATGCGGCCCAGGAACTTGCCCCGGGCCTCGGCCGTGCGGTGGGCCCAGAAGATCTCCTGGAAGGCCTTGCGGCCTTCCTCGGACAGGTCCCGATAGAGCTTGCGCTCGAAGTCCTGCATGATCACGTAGTGCTGGGTGTACCAGGCGTCCTTCTTGGGGATGGCGGCGGAGGCCCGGGCCCCGGCCGCGGCCAGGGCCAGCGCGCTCGTCGCGAGAATCAGAAGCCGGATCCGAGCACGATCGTTCGTCATGGCCGATCCTCCGGGAAGACGGATTTTACGGTGCCAGTATAGATCGCCCGGCCGGGCCCGTCAACCCAAGATCCGCTCGGCGGCCGCGGCGGCGGCCCAAGGTCCCGCCCCGGCCTCCGGGCGGGCCCGCCGGCGGTCCTGCGGCCCGAAGGCCTCGGCTCGAAATCAGGATTAATCCATTTTAATGGATTTGTTCAAAAAACCGTATCGGCGAAGGACCAGCCGTCTCCGCATCCGGCTGATATCAGGCCCGATACGAATGACCGGACCTTGGCATGAACCTTGCTAAAGAGAGACCTAACGAACATGACGAATTTAAGCGTTCTTTCAAGCGAGGAGGTGATAACCGGAGCAGGCTCAGGCATGAGGCTTAAGGAAGGGGCAAGAACCCCGCGTTCTTGTTCCGGGACGCTCGCGGCCGCGGCCGGGCAACCGGCGGGCGCGCTGCGGGCGGCCTTTGGGACTGAGGTTTTCGACATCTAGGAGGATTTTCTTTTATGACTAAAAAGCTGATTGTTGCGGTCCTCGCCATCTTCATGGCCGGCACCGCCTTTGCCCAGCTCGTCCCGACCTCCAAAATGGAAGGCAAGGTCCTGGACGCGACGGGCGCTCCGCTTCCCGGCGTTTCGGTCGAAGCGACGAGCCCCCGGCTGGTCGGCAAGGCGACGGCGGTCACGGACGGCGACGGCACCTATCGTCTGTTCTCTCTGCCTTCGGGCATCTATGAGGTGACCTTCACCCTTCAGGGTTTCAAGACCCTGATCCGGAAGGACATCGTCGTTCAGCTGTCCCAGACCCTGACGCTGAACGTCACGCTCGAGCAGGCCGCTCTCGAAGAGCAGGTCACGGTCATCGGGCAGAGCCCGTTGATCGACGTCAAGAGCACGGTCAAGGGCCAGACCATGACCAAGGAAGTGTTCATGAGCCTGCCCCGCACCCGGAACTTCGACGGCCTGATCAGCACCGTCCCCGGCGTCCAGTATGACAACCGCACGGGCGGCCTCTCGGTCGACGGCGCCACCGGCACCGAGAATATGTGGTACATGGACGGCGCGGACATCACCCAGGTCCACACCGGCGTCAGCGCCCAGGGCGCGGTCATGGAGCTCGTCGACGAGGTCAAGGTCACAGCTTCGGGCTACAACGCCGAGTTCGGCGGCTCGATGGGCGGCGTCGTCAACGTCATCACCCGCTCCGGCGGCAACGCCTACCACGGTGATGTCAGCTTCTATTACAACGACAACACCCAGATGATGCAGGGCAAGTCCCGCGACTACTTCCGCTGGAACCCGAACGACAGCAACGTCGCCGAGTACGTCAACGACGACGACCTGTATTGGCAGGGCGGACGCGGCCGCGACGACTACAAGCGCTACGAGGCCGTTTTCACCCTCGGCGGCTACATCCTCAAGGACAAGCTCTGGTTCTTCTCCTCGTTCAACCCGGTCTATTCCCGGACCTGGGGCCAGCGCTTCTTCAACAGCGACGACGACCCCAACATCACCGGCAACCAGGCTCCCTGGAACTGGTACTTCAACAAGAACAAGGCCTTTAACGGCCAGATCAAGTTGACCGCCGCCCCCATGAGGGGTCTCCGCGTGTCGGCCAGCTTCGTCAACAACTGGTCCAACTACCGCGGCTCCATCCCCAGCATCCTGGGATCGAGCACCAAGAACTACGCCTGGGGCAACCAGGGGTATGATTATCCCAACTGGTCCGCCGCTTTCCTGGCCGACTACAGCGCCAGCAACAATTTCCTGGTCAGCCTCCGCGGCGGCTACCACCTCCAGAACACCAACCACCAGCAGATCGCCAACCGGTTCACGACCTATTACTTCGAAGAGCCGAACACGATGTTCGCGAGCGACCCGTTCTACGTCTCCAACCCGGGCCTGGTCCACATCGCCGGCGCCGTCAACTACGGCGGCTCCCGCTCGGTCCAGGACCGCTACAAGCTCGAGAAGCTCTCCGGCAACCTCGACCTGTCCTACTTCGTCAGCCTGGCCGGCGAGCACGCCTGGAAGGCCGGCTTCCAGGTCATCCGCGACATGGAAGACGTCCTCAACGGGCCCGTCAGCCCGATGGTCAACCTCGTGTGGGACCAGCCCTGCACGCAGCTCGAACCCTACGGCGTCCCCTCGACGCAAGGCGATTACGGCTACTATAACATCCGCGGCAGCTGGCGGCTGCCCTACGGCTACGCCTGGGACATCGCCCGGAACACCTACGCCATGTACCTCCAGGATTCCTGGACGATCAACGGCAAGCTGACCATCAACGCCGGCCTCCGGACCGAGAGCGAGTACATCCCGACGTTCAACCCGAACGTTCCGGACCAGTACAAGAAACCCATCAAGTTCGGATTCGCCGACAAGCTGGCTCCCCGCTTCGGCGTCGTCTACGACGTCTTCGGCGATTCCTCCCTGAAGGTCTTCGGCAGCTTTGGCATCTACTATGACGTCATGAAGCTGTACATGGCCGAAGGTTCCTTCGGCGGCTTCAAGTGGCAGACCGACTACTATACGCTTGACAATCCCGACTACCGGCTGATCGCGGCCAACGGCCTGGTCAGCAACACCACCGGTTCGGGCGAAACCGGCGACGCGGCCCTCAGCCAGGCCGCCGGCGGCACCTACCTGGGCACCATCGACTGGCGCATCCCCTCGTTCGACACGCTCCAGCCCGACATGAAGCCCGTCGCCCAGCGCGAGATCTCCCTCGGCGCCGAGAAGAAGATCACTGAAGACCTCTCGTTCTCGGCCCGCGGCGTCTGGAAGCACCTGATCCGGACGATCGAAGACATCGGCATCATCACCCCCGACGGCGAGATGTACTATCAGGGCAACCCCGGCAGCGACTGGATCGTCAACCTCTTCGAGACCCTCCAGAACGAGCCGTCCGGCCTCGACTACTGGCCGCAGGTGAAGGCCAAGCGCGAGTACTACGGCCTGAACCTGAACCTCGAGAAGCGCTTCAGCCACAATTGGCAGGGTTCCATCAACTACACCCTGAGCTTGACCAAGGGCAACTACGGCGGCCTGTCCTCCACCGACGAGTTCGGCCGCAACTCCCCGAACGTCGAGCGCTCGTTCGACATGTGGTTCATGCAGTATGAGATCGACGGCACGGCCATCAACGGCCGCCTGCCCCAGGACCGGACCCACTACATCAAGGCCTACGGCTCCTACACCTTCCCGATGGGCCTGACCCTCGGCTTCGCCGCCTACGGCCGCAGCGGGAACCCGATCTCCACGCGGGTCGCCTTCAACAACGCCTACATCTACCCCAACGGGTACGGTGACCTCGGCAACCTCCCGTTCACCGCGTGGGCCGACGTGTTCGCCGAGTGGGCCCTCAAGGTCGCCGGCCGTTACACGCTCGCTTTCAACGTCCAGATCAGCAACGTCACCAACACCAAGACCTGGCAGCAGGCTAGGTACCAGCCCAACCGGAACAACATGTCCATCCCGGACGAGCTCATCCTCAACGGCGAGGTCATCAACCCGGACACCACGGCCGTGGATTCCCTGGGCCGGACCTATTACTGGGTCGACCGGATGCAGTATTATCGCCCTGACATTTCCTTCATCGGCTCCGAGACGGCTCAGAGCCTCTCCGGCAAGGGCTACGACACCGCGTTCGGCACCTGGTCCGCCCGCGTCGGCGCCCGGTTCACGTTCTAAGCAGTTCGCCGCAGAAGCAGCAGTAGAAGCAGAAGCAGAAACAGCACAAGCAGAAGCACGAAGGCCCGCCCCCGACCGGGGGCGGGCCTTTTTTTTGGTTCATCTCCCGGTCGCGTGATTCCCTCTTGCGGCGGCGTTGGGCGTACGGCAGGGGCCGGAGTCCTCGAAGCGACCATCAGGCCCTTTGGTCTCAGGCCGGTATGGAATAATCCGTTTTCTCGTAAGCGCTTTTCCGGCAAGGGAACACCGGAATAAGGCATATTCCGGGCCCTTTTTTGGACTAACATTATTAGTATCTGTATGTTGCGTTAGCCAAGGCAATAAAAAAGCCCCGATTCGCGGCCGCGAACCGGGGCTCGGGGGATCCTGCTTCTCGGGGGGATACTACTTCTTGATGGCGTCGAGGATGGCCTTGGCCTGGGCCGTCCGCTCGGTTTCGGGTTCGAGCTTCATGAACTTGTCCAGGTTCTCGGCGGCCTTGGCGCTGTCACCCTTGTTCAGGTAGGCGTAGGCCACGCGGAGGTACGGGTCGGGCCACTCGGGCTTGATCTGGCTGGCCATCTCGAAATATTTTATGGCGTCGTCGATCTGCGAGTTGGAGAAGCAGATCTCGGCGACGTTGTAGGGCAGGTTCTCGTCCTGGGGCGCCATCTCGATGGACTTCTTGAAGTATTCCTGGGCCTGGGTCATGTCGTTCTGCTTCAGGTAGCAGAGGCCGATCGCCGCCAGCCCCTTGGCCCCCATGGCCTTGCCCATGGCCGTATCGGTGCCGGACTGCTGGATGAGCTTGTTGTAGCTCTCGATGGCCTTGTCGAACTCGCCCTTCTCGCGGTAGCAGTCCCCGATGTTCAGGAGGACCTGATAGGCGCCGGGGTTCTTGCCCAGGAATTCCTCGTACATCATGAGCGCCGTATCGTACTTGCCGTCCTTGAAGAAGTTGTTGCCCTCCTCGAGGGTCTTGAAGGTGGCTTCGTCCTGGACGATGCCCGTCCCTTCGGCCTTCTTCTGCAGCTGGATGGTGTACTTGGGGTTCTTGTTGAGCTGGGAAGTGTAGAGCCGCTGGGTGACGGGCAGATAGCCTTCGGCGATGACGGTGACGTCCCAGTTGCCGGTCCCGACGCCCATGAACGTGAACTCGCCCTTCTTGTCGGTCTTCGTCTCGAAGGAGCTGCCGCCGGACTGGGTGTAGACGGCCGTCACCTTGGCCCCGGGGACAGGCTTGCCCGCCGGATCCAGGACGGTGCCGTTCATCCGGCCCGTGCCCCGGCCGGCCTGGGCCAGGGCGAGTCCGGAAACGAGCAGAATGATCGCGGCGCCGGCCGCAAGCTTGGTTGAGAGCCGATGATCCATCGATGCCTCCTGTGGTGGGCCGCCGGACGCCGTCGCTCGGCTTCGCCAGGCTCCGGAACAGGCCCGAAATTACGTGGGTCGTCTCTATTATGGGGGTTCGCCCGGCCTTTTTCAAGGCCGCGGCTCAGAGCCGCCAAAGGTAGGAGGCCTTGAAGAACAGGCCCCTCTTCATCTCCAGGAAGCGTCCCGCCTCCCGGTATTCGCCGTCGACCCAGGCCGTCTTCTCGTAGAGCGACCCGTAGCCGAGCTGGACGACCGTGCCGGGGATGTAGGTGAAGGAGGCCAGCAGGTCCGTCAGCATCTGCCGGCGGAAGGAGTTGTATTCGACGACGCCGCGGAAGAAAAGGTGCCGGTTCATCTGATAGGTCAGCCGCCCCCGCCAGATGGCGTAATCGTATTCCCGCTGGCCGGTCGAACGCCGGGTAAAATCGGCGAAAGTCAGGCCGGCCGTCAGGTCGAACTGCTCCGACGGCTTGAAGACCAGGCTGGCCGTGACCCGGCTGCCGTCGCCCTGGTAAGGGTCGGCGACGTAGCGGACCAGGCCGCCCCGCCAGAAGAGCGCCCGAAGGGAGAACGACTTCGTGACCTGGCTCGAGACCTGGACCTGCCCGCCGCCCGTCCCGAACCGCCGCCCGATAAAGACCTCGGTCGCGTACCGGCCGAGGAGCAGGACGGACGTGTTGCCGGGCAGGAGCACGGTCAGGCCAAGCGAGTAATCGGTCTCGTAGAGCCCGCTCGGCAGGTCCCGGACCGCGGCCGCCGAGAGCGTGGGTACGAGCTTGCGGAAGAAGCGGCTCTTGGGATAAAGCCGGGGCGAGACGGAGCCCAGGAGACCAGCCACGCCGGGACGGGTCAGATAGCCGGCCGCGGTCTCGAAGTCCATTGATATGTCGTAAAATGAGAGAGTTACGCCGAGGTCCCGGGTGTCGTAGAGATAGGCGAGGCCGAAGGCCGAGCCCGCCGCGGCACCTCCCTCCGCGCCGCCGCCGGCCGCGGGCCGGGTCCACGAGCCGAAGCCGTGGAAGCCGACCTGGCTCGCTTTCGTCAGACGGACCTGGCCGTCGAAGCCGGCCACCTGGTTCGAGCCTCCGCCGTGCTCGCGGCCAGTGCAGAAGGCGCCCAGGAAGCCGTCGCTGGCGATGGTCCGCTTGTAGCGGAGGATGCCGAACCAGGCGTACTTGTCGCCGGCCGCCTCAGCGGGGGCGCCGCCCGGCGGCGACTCGTCCAGGGCGAAGATGGAGGCCACGGTGTCCATGCGCCCGACCTTGCCCGTGAGCTTGAAGCCGAGCCGGGGATCGACGATCGTCCGGGTGTGGACGACGGCTTCGAGCGGGTCGCCGTCCGCGGCCCCGGCCATCTGGAACATCTCGGCGCCTTCGAGGAAGAAGGGCTGCTTCTCCGGGAAGTAGAGTTCGGACCGGAGGTTGACGTCGACCTGGCCGGCGTCGGCCTCGATCTGGCTGAAATCCGGGTTCCAGGTCCCGTCGAGGACGAGCCGCGGCGTGACCCCCAGCTTGGCCGTCAGGTGGGCGCCGTGAACGCCCCGGCCGCCGGCCAGGACCCCCTCGCCGCGCTCCGCCGTGTCGCGGTAGGTGTAGGCCGGCAGGACCTCGAGCAGGGTGTAGGACTTGATGTCCTCGAGCTCGAGCGGCATCATCTGGGTCAGGAAGAAGTAGCCCCGGGCCGGGTCGAGGGCCGGATAGGAGGAATGCTCGGAGCGCCGCGAGACCCGGCGTTCGAAGAAGATGGACATCTCCACCCGCTTCGTCCCGGCGTAGCGGATGCTCTTGAAGGGCACGGCCATCTCGACGCTGTAGCCGTCGGCGTCCAGCCGTCCCGCGCTCGACCAGACGAAGTCGGCGCTGAAATCCTCGTTGCCGCTGGCGTAGCGGCTGTCGGTCTGGATGCCGAGCGGATTGACGTAGAACGCGTAGAGCGACTGGCGGTCGTTGAAGCTGTCGAGGTTGATGCAGATGAAGTCGTCGGAACGGATGGTGTCCCGGTCGGCCAGGGCGGCCTTGATCCTGTCCGGCTCCCGGTCGTAGCACTTGAAGGCGAAGTAGAGGTTCTCGGCGTCGTAGGCCATGAAGGCGACCGTCCGCTCGCTGGCCTCCCGCCCGAAGTCGGGGATGAAGGTCTTGGCCAGGACGACCGACGGGGCCTCCGACCAGAGGGGCTCGTCGAGACGCCCGTCGATCGCCGGCGGCGTCGCCGCCCTCGCCGGCCGGAAGAAGGCCCCTTCCCCGCCCGACGCGAACGCGGCCGGGCCGAAGGCGAGCGCGACGGCAAGGGCGAAGGCGGGCCTGATCGTTCGCCGCGTTCTCATCGAGGTTTTTCTACTCTAGGGGATTTCCGGAGCACCGTCAACAAGCCCGGCCGGGGCCGGCCCCGATTTCCGGCCTCCGGGGATTCTGCTATAATTAGGTAATTATGAAACGAGCGTGCGCGGCGGCCCTCCTCGCGGCGCTCGTCCTCGTCTCCGCCTGTTCCTCCGGCAAGGCTCCGGCCGACGCGGCGGGGCTGAACCTCCTGGTCATCACCCTGGATACGACCCGCGCCGACGCGGTCGGCCTGTACGGGAACCGGCACGGAGTCACGCCCCGGATCGACGAGCTGGGCCGGGCCGGGATCGTCTTCGAGAACTGCTATACCCCGGTGCCCCTGACCCTGCCGGCCCATTGCTCGCTTTTCACCGGCCGCTATCCCGTCGGCCACCAGGTCAGGAACAACGGCACCTATGCGCTCCCGGCCTCGGAAAAGACCCTGGCCGCCGTCTTCAAGGAGCGGGGTTACGACACGGCCGCCTTCGTCGCCTCGTTCACCGTCAGCGGCAAGTTCGGCCTGGCCCGGGGCTTCGACACCTACGATGAAGATCTCGAGACCGGCCAGCCGATCGTCAACTATGCGGCCGAGATCCCGGCCGACCGGGTTTACGCCAAGTTCGCCCGCTGGCTCGACGGCCGGTCCGGGCGCAGGTTCTTCGGCTGGGTCCATTTCTACGACGCCCATTCGCCCTATGTCCCCCATCCGGACGGCCCGGCCGGCGACGGCTCCGCCTGGAGCCTCTACGAAGGGGAGGTCCGCTACGTCGACGCCCACGTCGGCAAGATCGTCCAGGCCCTGAAGGACAAGGGGCTCTACGAGAACACGGTTCTCGTCATCGTCGGCGACCACGGCGAGGCGTTCGGCGAGCACAAGGAGCACGGCCACGGCATCTTCTGTTACGAGGAGAGCCTGCGCGTGCCCCTGATCCTCCACAATCCGCGGCTCTTCCGAACGCCCAAAGCCGTGGCCGGGCGCGTCAGCCTGGTCGACGTCATGCCCGGGCTGCTCGAGCTCTTCCGGGCGCCGGCCCCGGCCGCCATCCAGGGCCGGAGCTTCTGGCCGCTGGTCGGGGGCCGGGAGAGCGAACGGCGCGAGATCTACTTCGAGAGCATGTACGGGAGCGAGGAGTTCCACTGGGCGCCCCTGACGGGGCTCCTGGACGGCCCCCTTAAATACATCTCCCTGCCCGAGCCCGAGCTCTACGACGTCGATTCCGACCGGCCCGAGAAGGAAAACCTGATCGGCGGCCGCCGCGACGCGGCCGTGGCCATCGACCGGAAGCTGGCGGCCTTCGTCCAGAGCATGGCCGCGGCCGCCGGCCCCAGCCGGCGCCAGCTCAGCGCGGCCGACGTCAAGGCCCTGACCTCGCTCGGCTACGTCTCGAGCTTCGGTCCCAAGGCCGGGGCCGCGACCGACCCGAAGAGCGGCATAGACCTCTACGCCGACGTCATGGGCCTCAAGGACCTCGTCGCCAAGGGGGATTACCCGGCGGCCGACAAGCGGCTGGCGGACCTCGAGGCCCGCCATCCGGGCGTGGAGCTCGCGGACCTCGACGAGGCCCGCTACCGGCTGCTCAAGGCCAGGGGCCGGACCGACGAGGCCCTGGCCGTCCTGCGCCGGGCCATCGACCGGTTCCCGGAGCGGGAGTCCTTCAAGGTCTTCCTGGGCGTGGACCTGATCGAGAGCGGACGGATCGCCGAGGCCGGCGACTACGGCCGGCGTTTCGCGGCCGAGAACCCCGACGTCGCCGCGGCCCACGTTCTGCTCGGCGACGCCCAGGACCTGCTCGGCCAGCCCGACGCGGCCCTGTCGAGCTACGAGCGGGCGGCCGCCCTCGAACCCCAGAATCCGGCCCTGCGCTCCAAGATCGCCGCGATCTGGATCAAGAAGGGCGATCTGGCCAAGGCCCAGGGGATCCTCGAAGGGCTCGAATCCCGGCCGGACGTCGTGATCTCGACGGACTTCCAGGAGGCCATGTCGGGCCTCGGCCACTCGCTCCTGGCCGCGGGACGGACGGACGAGGGGCTCGGCGTCTTCCGCAAGGCGACCGCCCTGAGCCCGCGGAGCCCGGCGGTCTGGCTCAACCTCGGCGGCGCTTATTTCGCCCTCGGGGATTATCCGGCTGCCCTGGAGAACTTCGAGAAGTCCGTGGGCCTCGACCCGGGCTTCGCCCTCGGCTGGAGCAACATCGGCCAGGTCCATCTGATGAACCTGGTGGCCGGGAACGCCGCGGGTTCGGCCGACACGGCCCTGGCCGATTTCGACAAGGCCATCGCCCTCGCGCCCGAACTGGCCGTGGCCTGGAACGGCCGCGCCTCCGTCCGCCTGAGCCAGGGCCGGGCGGCTAACGCCGTCCGCGATTACGAGCGGGCCATCAAGCTCGATCCCGGCCTGCTCGACGCCTATATCAACATCAGCATCGCTTTGAGGGAACAGGGGCGAAATGCCGAGGCCCGGCGCTACCTGGAGAGCTGCAAGGAACGGCTCGGGCCGCGGCTGGCCGCCTCCGACCGTGACGAGATCGACCGGCTCATCGCCGAGCTTCGGTGAGGTCCGACATGAGACAACGATCCGGGGCCATCCTGGCCTGCCTGGCCGTCATCTTCGTGGCCGCCGCGGCCTGCGCCCGCCGCCAGGCCGAGGCGCCGGCCTCCGCCGCGGCCGGGGCCGGGGCCGAAAGCCTGCGGCTCAAGGAAACGACGGTCCGCAACGTCACCGCCCACGCGATCGGCTACCGGATCTACCCGTCCGGGCGTCCCGAGGCCGCGGAATCGCGGGAGATCGCTCCCGGCGCCGTCGACCGGTTCCCGGCGGCCGGCGCCCTGGAGATCGAGTTCAACACCGGCAAGAAGGACGCCACCTACGCGCTCGATCCCGGCAGCCCGTATTCCTTCCGCTACGACGAGGGCGAGACTATCGATCTCTTCCTCGGCTCCCACGGCCGCACCGACGCCGCCGACCTGGCTCCCTGGGTCCCGACACCCCAGCCGATCGTCGACCGCATGCTCGAGCTGGCCGGGGTGACGGACAAGGACGTCCTGTACGACATAGGCTGCGGCGACGGCCGCATCGTCATCACGGCCGCGCGCCGCTACGGGACCCGGGGCGTCGGGATCGACATCGACCCGGCCCAGATCGAGGCCTCGGACCGGAACGCGGCGGCCGCGGGCGTCGAGCGCCAGGTCCGGTTCGTCGGCATGGACGCCACGAAGGCCGACTTCTCAGAGGCGACGGTGGTCAGCCTCTATCTCCTGCCCGAATCGAACGCCCTGATGCGGCCCCTGCTCGAGGCCCAGCTCCGGCCCGGGAGCCGGGTCGTCTGCCACAACTACACCATCCCCGGCTGGGAATCGAAGCAGGTCAAGTCCGAGACGATGGACGACGAGAACGGGGAGAAGCACCTCATCTATCTCTACGTCCGCTGAATCCCGTCTTCCCGCGCCGCCGCGAAAAAACCGGACAGGCTAAAAGGCGATGCCGATGCTCGCCGACCAGACGCCGTTCTTGAAATCGGGCGCGGTTTCGCCCTCGACCGTCGAGACGACCTTCTGCAGGCCCAGGCTGTAGCGGACGTCGAGCGCCAGGCTCCGGCCGAATTCCAGGCCGGCGCCGAAGATGGCGCCGTAGTCGTTGTTCTTAAGGAGCTTCTCGGTCATGGGGACGCCGTTCTGTTCCCACTTTTCGCGGAGCTTGAAGCCGACGGACGGGCCGGCGAAGACGAAGGGCTGGATGCCCGGCATCGGGATCCTGAGCTTCAGCAGGAGGGGCACCTCGACGTAGTCGGCGTAGAGCTTGTCGGTGTAGGAATCATCCAGGGCCGTGTAGGAGGCGCCCTTCATGGTGTAGAGGACCTCCCATTGGACCGCCACGACCCGGCCGAAGTCGAGGGCCAGGAAGAGGCCGCCCTGGAAGCCGACCTTGTTCTTCAGGGCGGCCAGGGGATCCTGGGCGTCGGCGCCGGTGGGCTTGGCCATGTTGGCGCCGGCCTTGAGGCCGAACCGGACGCCGGCCTCGGCGGGCCGCGGCAGGGCCAGGAAGCCGGCGAAAGCCCCGATCGCGAGAACCGATAAGAATTTTTTCATCGTTCCTCCTCGAGCGGACTGGATCCGGACGCGGTCCCCGCGTCCTCCTCCATTGTGACGGCCGGGAGGCCCGTTGGCCATCCCCGGAAGAGAGGAATCGACGGGACCCCCGGCTCCCCCCGCCGGCGATGATGGGACGGCCGCCCCCTCATCGCCCGGCCGGGGACCCTCAGAGGCCGATCAGCTTGAACTGGGCCTTGTCCTTGAGCCCCTGGACGTAGTCCTTGACCACGGCCGGCCCCTTGTCCTTCTTGAGCCGGGCCTCGATCTCGGCCCGGGCCTCTTCGAAGGACCGGGTCTCCTTCTTGCGGTCGACGACCTTGAGGATGTGGTAGCCGTACTCGGTCTCGATGACCCCGCTGAGCTGGCCCACGGGAACGGAAAACGCGGCGTCCTCGAAAGGCTTGACCATCTGGCCGCGGGGGAAGTTCTCGTAAAGGCCGCCGTTGTCCTTGGAGCCGGGGTCCTCGGAACAGGTCTTGGCCAGCTCGGCGAAATCCGCCCCGGCCTTGGCCTTGGCCAGCAGGTCCTCGATCTTGGCCTTGGCCGCGGCCTTCTCCTGGTCGGTCTTGCCCTGGGTCATCAGGAGGATGTGCCGGACCGAGGCGGTCTTGTCGCCGGCCGTTTCCCCGGCGTAGGCCTTCTGCAGTTCCTCCGCGGTCACGGCGGCGCCCTTCTCGGCCACCCCGCCGAGGAACTTGTTGATCAGCAGGGAGTCCTGGACGCTGGCCTTGACCTGGTCGATCGAAACCTCGGCCTTCTTCAGGGCCTCGAGGAAGGCCTGCTCGCCGCCGGCCTGCGCGTATTGGGATTGCAGGACCTGCTGGAGCTCGTCGGGCGTGACGATCGTCTTGGCCGCGGCCGCCGCGGCCACGATGAGCCTGCGCTCGGCCATGGACTCGGCGTTCTGGTCGAAGATCTGCTTCAGCTGTCCGGCGTCGAAGCTCTTGAGCTGGTCGGACCGCGTTCCCATCAGGTCACGGGCCGACTGGACGACCTCGGCGGCCGTTATCTTGAACTTCCTGGTCTCGACGAGGACGGTCGTCTTGTCGGGGGCCAGGGCCGGGCTGATCTTGGCCAGCTCCAGGGCCAGCGCGTAAGCGGGCGTGCCCTGCTTGAGGGCGAACGTCCCGGCCTTCGGGCCGCAGGCGGACAGGGCCAGCGCCGAGACCAGGATAAGGGTCAACGCATTCTTCATGATAAGACTCTCCTTGCGGGCGCGGGGGACATCCAACTAGTTAACCATAAATGTCCGGCCGGCGCAAACGGGGGCGGCGCGGCGGGAGCGCTCACTCCGGGACGATGCGATGGATCTTCTTCTTGCCGGCCTTGAGCAGCAGGCCTCCGTCGGGGCTGAGATCGGCCAGGGTGATCAGCCGCTCGACTGATTCGAGGCGCTCGTCGTTGACGTAGAGGCCGCCCTGCTCGATCATCCGCTTGGCTTCCTTGCGCGAGGGGGTCAGGCCGACCTCGGTGAAGAGCCCGGCCGGGGCGATGCCGGCCTCCAGGCGCGAGCGGGGGACGGCCGTGGTCGGCAGGGAATTGAGGCCGCCCTCGGCCGCGGCGGGCCCGCCGCCCGCACCGAACGCGGCGGCCGCCGCCTGCCGGGCCTTCTCGGCCTCGAGCTCGCCGTGGGTGATCTTGGTCGCCTCGAAGGCCAGCGCGCGCTTGGCCTCGTTGATGCCGCTGTCCTTGAGCGACTCGAGCCGCCGGATCTCGTCGAGCGGCAGCAGCGTGAATAGGCGCAGGAAGCGCCCGACGTCGCGGTCGTCGCAGTTGACCCAGTACTGGTAGAAGTCGTAGGGGCTGAAGAGCCCGCCGTCCAGCCAGACGGCGCCCTGGGCGGTCTTGCCCATCTTGGCGCCCGTGGCCGTGGTCAGGAGCGGGAAGGTCAGGGCCTGGGCCGTCCCGCCGTCGACGCGGCGGATGAGGTCGACCCCGGCCAGGATGTTCCCCCACTGGTCGTCGCCGCCCATCTGCAGCGTGCAGCCGAACTTCCGGTAGAGGGTCAGGTAGTCGTAAGCCTGCAGGATCTGGTAATTGAACTCGATGAAGGACAGCCCCCTCTCCAGGCGGAGCTTGTAGGCCTCGGCGGCCAGCATCCGGTTGACGCTGAAGTGCCGGCCGATGTCCCGGAGGAAGGGGATGTACTGGAGCGGCATCAGCCAGTCCGCGTTGTCCACGGCGATGGCGTTCTGGCCGTCGAAATGGAGATAGCGGGCCAGCTGGAGGTGGATGGCCTGGCCCTGGGCCCGGATCGTCCCTTCCTCGAGCATCGGGCGCATCTCGGTCTTGCCGCTGGGATCGCCGACCATGGTCGTCCCGCTGCCGACGACGGCGACGACCCGATGGCCGGCCCGCCGGAGGTGGACCATGGCCATGATCGGGACGAGGCTGCCGGCATGGAGGCTGGTCGCGGTGCTGTCGAACCCGACGTAGAACGTGACCCTCTCCGTGCCGAGCATCCTGCGCACGGCCTCCTCGTCGGAGACCTGAGCCACGAAGCCGCGCTCCTTGATCTCGTCGTAGACGTTTCCGCTCATGGTCCTTCCTCGCCGGCAGTTATACCATGGGAGAGGGAGCTTGTCCAAGCCCGGCCCTGCCTGGAGGGCCGGCGGCGGCCTGGGCCCGGCCTACTTCTTCAGAGCCAGCTCGATGGCCCCGGAATCCCCGCCGGGATCGGACCAGGCGCCCTTCATCGTCCCGCCGTCGACCGTCAGCTCGATCTTGATGAGCGTCGGGCCCGAGCCGGTGTCCAGGTCGAGCTCGAAGGAGAGCTTGTTTTCCTTGAGGACGATCTGCCGCAGCTCCGTCTCCGGAACGATGCCGCTGGCGTCGCTTATCTTGCCGGCGTAGCCGGCCCCGGACTCGGCCAGGACCACGGTGATCTCGATCTGTTCGCCACCGCCGCCGACGACGGCGGCGCCGATCCAGGTCCCGGCGATCGCGGGTTTCGCCGGGACCTGGGCCCGGGCGGCGCCCGCCGGGAAGGACAGGGCGGTCAAGACGACGATCGGGACCAGCAGGGATCTCTTCATGATCGGGCTCCTTTCTCGCTCCAGCTCGGGACCAATGTACCCGAAGCCGGCCTCCGGTGTCTATAACCATACTGACGCAGGGATCCGTACCCGGGTTCCTTTCCGGGGGGCGCGCGTCTCCCGCCCCGCCCGGGGTGAGTCTCCCTCCCCTCCCGCGACGGCCCCCCCGCCCGGAAAATCACCCGCTTCTTCCCCAGGATGAGCGATACCCCCGGACGCCCCCCGGCCGATATGATAGGCCCGGCGCGTGAGAGACCTGTCCGCGCGGGGGCGAAACCAGCGCGGCCGGAGACCGCCGCGCCCGGATACGAACATGGAACGGCCGGTCGCCCAGCTGAAGATCGAAGACGCCCTCCGCCGCGTCGAGCGCCACCGGACCATGCTGGCCGAGCTCATGGCCGTTCAATCCCAGACGCTCCGCGAGCTCCGGGAGCTCGTCGCTAAGACCGGCGCGACGCTGCCGGAGGATACGGCGCTCCCGGAAAGCGAAGCCCAGCTCCGCCAGGCCTCGCTCCTGCTCGCCCGGTCCGCGGCCCCGGGCCGGGACGGGCCGGCAGAGGCCCGCAAGGTCCTGATCATCGACGACGACCCGACGACCCGGAACCTGATCGCCCATTTCCTGCAGAAGGAGGATTTCGTCGTCATCAAGGCCGCCGACGGCGGCGACGGCCTGGCCCGGGCCAGGTCCGGCCGGCCCGACCTGCTGGTCGTCGACGCCGCCGCGCCCGGCCTGACCGGCTTCGAGCTCCTGGCCCGGCTGAAGCAGGATCCCGAGACCCGCCGCCTTCCGGTCCTGATCCTCTCGTCGCTCGACGACGAGGAGGCCATCGTCCGGAGCCTCGACGCAGGGGCCGATTACATCATCAAGCCCTTCTCGCCCCGGATCCTGGTAGCCAAGATCAAGATGATCCTGAAGGAGGCCGGCGACCATGCTGTCGACCGCCGTTCTCTATAGCTTCGCCTTCCTCCTCGCCGTTTCGGGGTCGCTCTTCTTCTTCATCCTCGTCCGGCGCCTTTTCGTCCAGCGCCGCGAACGGAAGGACGGGGCGGCCTACGAGGCCATGGAGAAGGACCTGCTCGAGGTCCTGACCTCCGCCGCCGGTCACGGGGCCGCGGCCCGGGCCTTCGCCCGGGAATACCGGGCCCGGCCGCGGATCCTCAAGCGGCTGCTCGTGGCTTACCGCGAGGCCCTCAGCGGCCGGGCGCTCGAGCCGCTCCGGACGATCTTCGAGCGGACCATCCGCGACCGCTGCCTGCGCGAGCTCCGATCGCCCCGGCTGGCGACGCGTCTCCAGAACGTCCGGCTCTTCGTCGACTTCTCGACGCCGGAGGAGGCCGTCCATCTGGTCAAGCTCCTGCACGACAAGCCCGTCGTCCGCCTGGCCGCGCTCAACGCCCTGACCGGCATCGCCTCGCCGGACACCCTGGCCATCATCTTCGACCTGTTCGAGAAGGACCCCCGGCCGAACTTCTACGCTTATTCGAACATCTTCAACAACCTCGGCCAGAGGATCGAGCCGTACCTCCGGGCCTCCCTGCGGAAGCCGCTGCCGGCCGGGAAGCTGGCCCTGCTCGTCGAGATGGCCGGGAGGCTGGTCTTCCGCGGCCTCTACCGGGACGTCGTCCCCTTCGCCGGGCACGCCGACAAGGAGCTCAGGATCCGGACGGCCCGGACCCTGGGGCGCCTGCTCGTCCCGGCCTCGGCCCCGACGCTCTGCGCGCTGGCGGCCGATCCGGCCTGGGAGGTCCAGGCCCAGGCCTTCCGCAGCCTGGGCAACCTCCAGGACTGGAAGACCCTGCCCATGGTCGCCAGGGGCCTCTATTCGCCGAGCTGGCACGTCCGCTTCAACGCCGGCTACGCCCTGGCGGCCTTCGGCCTCGTCGGCGTCCTCGAGCTCCAGAACATCTCTCGCCAACGGAAGGACCGCTTCGCCGCCGACATGGCCGCCATGGTCCTCGACACCGTCATCCTGGCGGGAGGCGCCTGATGACCGGGCTGCTGCGGCTGTTCGACGCCGGGGCAGAGCGCCTCATCCTGGCCTATTTCCTGCTCATCAACACCTTCTATTTCCTGTTCAACCTGCTCTCGCTCGCCGGCATCCTCCGCTACCGCCGCATGATCACGTTCGTCCGCTTCGGCGAGATCTTCCGCATGCCGATCGTCAAGCCCGTCTCGGTCATCGTTCCCGCCTTCAACGAAGGCCCCGGCATCGTCGACAGCGTCCGCTCGCTCCTGTCCCTCCGCTATCCCGTCTTCGAGGTCATCGTCGTCAACGACGGGTCGACCGACGAGACCCTGGCCCGGCTGACCGAGGCCTTCGACCTGCGGCCGTCGCGGACCGTCTTCCGCAGGACCCTCCGGACTCTCCCCGTCCGGGAGATCTACAGGTCCGCGGTCCAACCCAGGCTGGTCGTCGTCGACAAGGTCAACGGCAAGAAGGCCGACGCCATGAACGCCGGGCTGAACATCTCGCGCTATCCCCTGTTCTGCGCCGTGGACGGCGACTCGGTCCTGGAAAAGGACGCCCTGCTCAAGGTCGTCCGGCCCTTCCTCGAAGACCCGGAGCGGACGATCGGCGCCGGCGGCATCATCCGGCTGAGCAACGGCTGCGACGTCCGCGAGGGCCAGGTCGTCCGCGTCGGCATCCCCCGCAACTGGATCGCCCGCTTCCAGATCCTGGAATACCTCCGGGCCTTCCTCGGCGGCCGGCTGGGCATGAGCATGATGCGGAGCACGCTGATCGTCTCCGGCGCCTTCGGCATCTTCCGCAAGGACATCGCCATGGCCTGCGGCGGCTATCGCGCGGCCTCCATCACCGAGGACATGGACCTGGTCATCCGCATGCAGAAGCACATGCACGACCAGAAGAAGCCCTACCGCCTGCCCTTCATCCCCGACCCCATCTGCTGGACGGAGGCGCCGGACAAGCTGCGGGTCCTGGCCCGGCAGAGGAGCCGCTGGCACCGGGGCCTCATCCAGACCCTGGTCCATCATCGGGGCATGATCTTCAACCCGCGCTACGGCGTGGCCGGGATGTTCGCCATGCCCTTCTACGCGATCTTCGAGATGGCCGGGCCGTTCATCGAGGTCCTCGGCTACGCCGTGTTCCTCGGCCACGTCTTTCTCGGCCAGGTCAACTATCCTTTTGCCATCATGTTCTTCTTCGTGGCCGTCTTCTACGGGACGTTCGTCTCCCTCGTCGCCATCCTCCTCGAGGAGCTTTCCTCGTACCGCTATCCCAGGCCCTTCGCCATCCTCATCCTGGCCGCGTCGGGGATCCTCGAGAACCTTTTTTACCGGCAGTATCTGTCCGTCGTCAGGGCCTGGAGCGTCATCGACTATATCCAGGGCAAGAACGAGTGGGGCGCGATGGAGAAGAAAGGATTCGCCAAGGCAGGGCAGACGCCATGAAAAAATCGAAACCTTCCCGCTTCCCGGCGGCCGTCGTCGGCGCCGTCCTGCTCCTCGCGGCCGTCCCGGCGGGCCTGGCCCAGGGCCGCGACGAGGTCCGCGGCGCGCTCGTCTCTGGGGCCTACGGCAAGGCCATCGATCTCGCCCTCGACGCCCTTCGCGCCGATCCCTCCGACGCCGAGGTACGTTTCCTTCTCGCCCGGGCCTATGCCTACGCGGGCCGAAGGGACGAGGCGGAGGCCTCGCTCGACCGGCTCCTGGCCGAGCACCCGGCCGACGCGGACCTGCTCGTCTTCAAGGCCCGGCTCCTCTCCTGGCGCCGGGACCTCGACGGGGCCGAACGGACGTTCCGGAGGGCCCTGGAGCTGCAGCCGCGCTCGGCCGACGCCCTGGCCGGGCTGGCCGACCTGGCCGCTTGGCGGGGGGACCGCGACGGGGCGCTCGTCTACGCGCGCCGGGCGCTCGAACTCGACGCCGACCACGCTCAGGCCCTGTTCCGCACCGGCTCGGTCCTCCTCTGGCAGGGCGATTACGGCCGGGCCCGGGGCTACCTCGCCCGGGCGGCCGAGCTCGAGCCCCGGAACGGGGACTTTGCCCGGGCCCTGGCCGCCGCCGCCCCGGTCTTCGCCCGCCGGGCGGAGGTCTGGCTCGACGGCCGGAACGAGCACTGGAGCGACGGGCGCGGCGACTATACGGACCTCGGCGTCGCCGGCCTTTTCAGCGTCTTCCGCGACCGGGCCCGCCTCGTGGTCAAGGCCGGACGCCTCTGGCGGGCGGGCCGGCACGACGACCGGATCGGCCTCGAGGCCTATCCCCAGCTTTGGAAAGGCGCCTACGGCTATTGCGATCTGAGCTTGGCCCCGAAGGCGGCGATCACGGCCTCGTCCTCGGTCCATCTCGAGATCTACCAGTCCTTCCTGAAGAGGTTCGAAGCCTCGCTCGGCGCCCGGCGGATGAGCTTCGGCGGCGGCCACGATGGAGTGACCGTTCTGGTCTCCTCGGCGGCGATCTACGCGGGGCCCTGGTATCCGAACGTGCGGGTCAGCCGGGCCGGCCTGCCAGGCGGAAGCGAGATCACGTGGACGGCCGGCCTCCGCCGCTACCTCGCCGGCGCCAGCTATCTCTGGGCAGGCGCGGGCCGCGGCGCCCGGTCGCTCGAGACCGGCCCGGCCGAGGAGATCCTCCTCGCGCCGGCCTGGTTCGCCGAGGCGGGATTCGATCTGTATGTCCTCCGGGACATCAAGCTCCGGGGCTACCTCTCCTTCCGCAAGGAGGCCGGAGGGCCGTCGAGCACGGCCGCGTCGCTCGTCGTGGGCTACCGCTTCTGAAGGCTCCCGCCGCTCAGATCTGCCAGGCGTAGCCGATCTTCAGGAAGAACGTCCGGTCGGTCCGGACAAGGCCGACGCGACCGGGCCCGAGCCAGCTGTCGAAGACCCCTCCCATGGCGTTGTCCGAATAGCCCAGGAACAGGACCGTCCGCGGATTGAGCTTGTAGGAGAACAGGAACTGGGTGAACAGGCCGCGGCTGCGCGTATCGACCGGGTCGGCGGACATCGCCGGGTTCTGCTCGACGTCCTGGTACTGGAGGATGGCCCGCACGAAGGACCGGACGTTGAAGTTCCAGACCATCTTGGCCTGGCTGAGGTTGGCCGTGTAGATCGTCCGCCCGCCGAGCGAGAGCCGCTCAAAGGCGTGGCTGAGGACCAGGTTGAGATGGCCGAGCAGGCTGA
This sequence comes from Acidobacteriota bacterium, assembly GCA_039683095.1. Lineage (NCBI taxonomy): Bacteria > Pseudomonadati > Acidobacteriota > Acidobacteriota bacterium. The sequence goes on from JBDKSB010000012.1 coordinate 640,090, forward strand.
ATGAGCCGTACGGCCCGATCGACAGGACATCGGCCAGGCGCAGGCCGGAGTAATCGATGCCCTGCCCGGCCTCTCCCTGGACGCCGACCTCCGAGCCGCTGAAGGGGCGGACGCGGAAAGCGGCTGTCGCCGAGGCGGTGTCAAAATACCGGCCCTGGTAGAGCGTCCGCGCGAAGATGCCGTGGACGTTCAGTTGGGTATCGAGGTCCCCCTGGACGAGGAGGCCCAGGGTCAGGCTGCGGTCGGTCAGGTTCCCGTCGTGATCGTAGACGAACTCGCCAGCCGCGCCGACGCGGATGTAATGGTACCAGCTCTTCTCCCGGCCCCAGAACTGGCGAAAGAGCATGGCCTCGGCCTGCCTCGTGTCGACACGGGGGACGAAGCCGGAGTCGGCCCGGAACCCCGGCGACAGGTCAGCATAAGCCAACTCGGCGATCCAGGACCGCGACGCGTGCTCGAAGGCCAGGCTCAAAGCGTTGCCCCCGAACCGGTCCTGGCGCTGGCCGTACAAGCCGGCCAGGGCGTCGGGATAATCCGTCTCCGAGTGGAGGAGCTGGAAGGTGATCGAGTTCTTCCGGTCGAGGCGGAAGAAACCGTCCGTCCCGGCGACATGATTGAAATAGCCGCTTCCCGCCCGGCCCGTGTAGATGACGCCCAGGGTCGAGGACTTGCCGACGTCCTGGCGGACGCGGAAGACGCCGCCGTAGACGTCCTCGTCGAGCGTGCCCGAGGCCGAGCCCTGGTTGGAGGGGAAGATGAGGTTCGGCGTTTCGTCCTGGGAGGCGAAAAAGCCCATGGCCGTCCGGCCGGTCTTGCCCGTCAGCTTGGCTCCCCAGAGGGGATCGACCACGGTCCGGGTGAAGACTGCCTGGACGGGCGTCAGGAAGAAGTCGGCGCCCTCGAGGAAGAAGGTCCTCTTCTCGGGATAGAACAGGGCGAAGCGGCGGTTGATCCGGAGCTGGGCGACGTCGGCTTCGACCTGCGAGAAGTCGGGGTTGGCCGCGGCGTTGAGGATCAGGTTCGGGGTCACGCCCCACTTGGCCGTCAGGCCGTACTGGTCGTCGATCCGCCCCCGGGCCAGCCGGCCGTCCGGGTACTCGGCCAGGGGCATGGCGTCGGTCCGGCTGGCCGTGACGGTCGGATCGATCTCGATGTTCCGGCCGGCCGTGACCCCGGCGAAGCCGGTCAGCTTGTTGAATTGGCAGAGGATGCAGTTGACATCGCGCGAGCGCGGGTGGGAGATCAAGCGGTGCCGGGTGTCCCGCGGCCAGGACCGCTCGGCCTCGAATCCCCAGGTCTGCGGCCCCCCGGAGCTGCGGAAGCGGAGCTGGCTGAGCGGGATGGCCACCTCGACGGCCCAACCCCAGTCGGTGATCCGGGCCGCCGCGCTCCAGATGGCGTCCCAGGAGAAGTCCTCGTAGCCCTCCGACTCGCTGAAATTGGCGTCGGCCTGGACGCCCCGGGGATTGACCCGGAACTGGAAGGCCCGGCGCTCGTCGTCGAAGGAATCGACCATGAAGCTGACGTGGTCGTCCAGGATGAGCGTGTCGGAGTCGTCGCGGTCCATCAGGTGGGCCCGGATCTTCCGCGGCTCGGGATCGAAGCAGCGGAAGCCGACATAGAGATGGCGGGCGTCGTAGGTCACGAGGCACTCGGTCTTCACCGGCGCGGGAATGTTGTCCCCGGGCTGCCATTCGAAGGGCAGGGGGATCGCCGGGGCCGCCGACCAGGACGCCTCGTCGAGGACGCCGTCGATCCTGATCGGGTCGGAGGCCTGGGCGATATCGAAACGGGCCGGGGTGACGCGCGCCGGCCCGGCCGCCGTCCTCGACTCGAGGGCGGGGGCGGACAAGAGGGCGCCAAGGGCGACGGTCACGGCGGGGACGATGAGGCGCGGACGGCGGTTTCGGTTCATCTGCGCTCCTTGCGGAAAAGGGACCTCATTCAGGAATACTGCGGCCAGGCGAAAAAGGTTGATGGTCCCGGCGCCTCCCCGGGAATTTCTCCGCCGCCTTGATGAGGCCTATAATATTCCGAAAGGGACTTCCAGGAAAGGACGGGCTAAACGATAACGCGAACCCGGACGAAATCTCGGGTGGAGAGGAGCGAGGGATAGGACCCTTCGCCGAAGGCAGAAGCATGATGCGCATCGGGACAGCCGGCCTCGTCTCCTGCGCCCTCGTCCTGGCCGCCGCCTGCGCCGCGCCCGCTCGACGGGCCGCTGTCGGACAGGCGCCGCAGCCCGTCGACTTGGCGGCCAGGCTCGCCGCCGCCGACAGGCTCTACGCCGCCGGCCGCTATGAGGCCCTGGCCGAGGCCCGCGCGATCTGCGTCGAGGCCCTGGCCTCGTCCGCCCCGCGCGCGGGGGTCGCCGAACGGTATGTCCGGACCTCCATCGCTTTGGGCCTGCGCAAGAAGGACCTGGGCGTCCTCGACGCGGATCCCGTCCCCGAATTCGGGACCCTGATCGCGGCGGAGCCGGGACTGGCCCGCTACGCGCCGTGGCTCGAGCTCCTGGCCGGCCTCCCCTGCAAGATCAAGGGCAACTCGGGGATCGATCGGATCGGCGGCCGGTCGCTCGACGCCCAGCTCGATTGGATCCGCGAGCGCGTGCCGGGGATCGACCGGGAACTCGAAAGCGCGTCCCCGGCCGACGACCTGGCCGCCGCGCTGCGCCTGGCCCTGCGCCGCGAGTTCGGCTTCGGGTTCGCCGACAAGCTCGACGCCGCGGCCGTCCGGAGCCTCCATCCGGGGTCGCGGCTCCTGGCCTTCGAGGCCGCCGTCGGCGCGAAGGCCCGGACCGTTGAGCTCGAGGCCCTGCTCGCCCTCGACCCAGCGTTCACGGAGATCCATTATTACCTGGGCGAGGACGCCCTGGCGGCGGGCAGCCTCCTCGCGGCCGAGGAGCATTACCGCGCCGTCCTCGAGGCGATCCCCGATTCGCCGTCCGTCCTCATCTCCCTGGCCAAGGTCTCCTTCCAGATGGAAGAGTTCGAGACCTGCCTCGAATGGAACGACAAGGCCCTGGCCCTGCTTCCGGCCTACCGGGACGCGCTCCTGGGCAAGGGCTTGGCGCTCGGCTGCCTCGGCCGCTCTGAAGAAGCGCTGGCGGCCCTCGGCCGCCTCCTGGAACTCGGCACGTACGAGATGGGCGAAGGGAACTTCTGGACGGCCTGGAACCTGCGCCAGCTGGACCGGCTCGAGGAGGCGCACAGGTCGATCGAAGCGGCCAGGGTTTTCCTGGTCGGCGTGGCCGGCGTCGAGACCCTGTCCGGGATCGTCGCCTACGAGCAGGGGCGGCTGAACGACGCCGAGAGGGACCTGCGCCGTGCCCTGGACCTCGATCCGTCCGAGAACGACGCGGCCTATCACCTGGGA